>NZ_JBQQCM010000002.1:0-396112 GCF_052246755.1 Halobacillus sp. B29 | reverse complement strand
TGAAGGAGATTCAAAGAATCCTTACAACCGTCGGTGCGACGGGGCTAGCCTAATCATTTGAACGAACCGTTAGGTTCGTGCTCTTAGGAATCCCCCAACTTCAAGGAGTGTCAGCGAGTAAGTGGGGTTAGTTCAATTATACCTTAAATTAGAAAAATGGAAGATTATCTAAATTATTGTCAATCTTCCCATCAGGCTGACTGCGAAGATGATCTTCTCCATCTTTACCTCGGATCAGATTCACATGCTCCAGTTCTCCATCTCTGGCCATTTGATGAGCCTCGTGATAGTCCACTATTCTGCCTGATGATAACTTCATTTCCACAATACTTCCCTCTCCATTTTTCCTAACTGCGATGATTTGTTCCGCCATGTCAATACCTCCTTTTTTCTAGTATGTATCCATTCTAATGAATTATAATGATTAAACGATTTAAGGGGTATAAATAATGAAATTATAGTTAAATTAACGTTAAGGATAGGAGGAAAAAGCCATGCCCCTCAATCATTTTGAACACGTAACAGAACAGTTGGCCCAGGCTAAACAAGCCGTTGAACGTATGCAGGAGAATCAAACCGGTTTTGCAGAAGCACAGCAGCATGTGAAGATAGCTGAAGAGGCTCTCAATGAACTAATACATGACCCTGACTTAAATTCTAAAACTGACCAGAAAGAAATTCAGCGGGCTAGCGATTTGCTTCGTCTAATTGTGGAAACCTATCAGGCTTCCAACTGAATGTATAAACCACTGTGTTAGAAAACAGTGGTTTATTTACATAACTTTCCTTATCTACGTTACATAACCTTTTACGTCACTGAATATATTTAGGACAAGCAATTTAAGAGGGAGTGTCGTAATGGGGGTTTTTGTTAGTTACATTTTACTAGGGTTATCGCTTGCTGCTCCAATCGGTCCTATTAACGCTGCACAAATCGACCAGGGGATCAAGAACGGTTTCCTGCATTCCTGGGCAATTGGGTTAGGATCTATTGTTGCAGATTTATTGTTTATCCTTTGTGTATTTTTTGGAGTGGTCCATTTTTTAGAAATTCCTTTGATGAAATCATTTCTGTGGTTATTCGGAGCGTTTGTATTGTTTTATACGGCTTTCGAAAGTTTTAAAGGTACAAAAGAAATTGGAATTGGGGAGTTAAGAAGCAAAGAATCTTTAAAGAAAACATTCACGAATGGCTTCCTGCTGGCCATTACTAATCCGTTATCCATTCTTTTCTGGCTGGGTATTTATGGGAGCATTCTTGCTGACACCATTCATCGTTATAACTTGGCCCAGGTTCTGCTTTATGGAGGTGCTGTCCTTCTAGGTTTAATGATCTGGGATGTATTCATGGCTTCTGTGTCAAGCGGCTTTAGAAAAGTATTAACACCCAGCCTGCTTCGAGTAATCTCAACTCTATCAGGTTTAAGTTTATTAGGATTTGCTGCTTACTTTGGTTTTCAAGCATTCAAATTACTCTTCCACTTCTAAATGCTTCCATTTATTTTTCATAAACATAGTTACAATACCTATAACCAGTAAAAAACCTAAGCTTACAAAAAAACCAATTCGACTTGTTTTATTTAATAATGTTCCCGAAACTGCAAGCAAAATCAAAACTAGTCCTATTAGTCGTTTTACACGTTTAAATGAAGTTAACTCCATAATTTTATTATATGAGAACAGGATAAACAGCCAGATGTATAAAAGCATGAGGCCTGCTGCTGTGGTTAAGTATTCATATATCTTCTCCGGGAGCAGTAAAGCAACTATTATTGAAGCAATTAAGCCACCGATAGTCAGCAGTACGGCATAATAAGGAACTTTTCTAGGACCTGTCCTAGAAAAGAATTTAGGAGCATCTCCATCCTCTGACAACGAGGTTAATATGGTTGTGATTCCGTACAGTGAGGCTACCATAGTGGAAAAACCTCCAATAATTAAAGCTCCGTTAAATGCATGAGGCACAAAAGATAGATCATACTTACTTAGAGCGGTAATGAATGGACTTTCATCCCCATTATATTTAGTATAAGGCACAAGCCATAAGGCGAGACCTATGGATACTACATAAATAGTTGTGAGTAATGAAAGCATAAATGTTCCCGACTTAGGAGCATCTTTCGGATTTTTTAGTTCATTCGCCATAATACCCATAACTTCAATTCCGCCAAAACTGTAGAAGACGTAAATAGACGCAGCCCATAGCCCGGTTATACCGAGTGGAAGTAATCCTTTATTATCCCATGTGAATGAGGGGTCAGGCTGGCCGCCTTTTAAAAATCCCCCTACAGCTAGAAAAGCAATAATGATAAACATTAAAATTGCCGCTATTTTCATAACGCCAAATATATTTTCAAATCGTTCAAACCCCGACACACCGGTAATAATAACCCCGATTCCCAAGACCCCAAATACACTTGAGGAAACCCAAAGCGGGACATCAGGGAACCAAAATTGAGCAAAGATGGCTAAAGCTGTCAACTGGCTCCCCATTATAAGCAGTTCAGAAGACCAGTACACCCATCCGTTGCTAAAGCCTGCCCATCTCCCATAAGCTTTTTTAGCATAAGCCCGAAAGGAACCTTTCTGAGGATCCTCGGCTGTCATAGCTGATAAGGCATCAAATACTACATATGTTCCGATAGCAGCAAGCAAGAAGATGAGAAGTACGGCTGGCCCCCCTCTTGTTATTGCCAGAGCAGAACCAAGGAAAAAACCCGTACCAATTGTGCATCCTACTCCAATTAAAGAAAGCTGCCACCACTGAATCTTTTTATTATCAATTCTCTCTTTTTTGTCCATTCGGGGTTAATCCCTTCCAATTAAGTCAAATCGCGAAATCACATTTACGTTGCAATTTGAAAATAGTATATGTCATACTACTGTTCTCATACGAGAGATAACTGCCGAACTAATCCTGTTAAGGCTAGTTATAACTTATTAAAGATAAGCTCCTCTTTGTGGAAGACTCAGTTTCGAGATAACTCGGGTCCATTGCCAAAAAAGGATAGTGCGGCTACGGAAACAACTCGTCTTGTTCCATCACCCAGACACTCGAGACATAAGCCGCTCATCAACGGATTGAAAAACCACAATCCTTTTGATGGTCGGCTTATGCTGGTCGTGTCTTTCGGGGTGATTCCACATTTGAGGCCCTACACGACGTAGGGTCGATCGACGTTGCCACAGGACGTGGCGACCTTAGTCGATCCTCCTTTTACCAGGAGCTTCCTAGCTCGTTTCACTCCCTGCGGGATCTCACCTAGCTCCTTCTCCCGTTCTTACACTCAGGATAGGTGTATCATAAACCAATGCCTAAACGGCGTGGAGTGCTATCCAGCTCCAGCACCTAGCGTCTAGTGAGACTTCCCTCACTTCTGTACGATAAGGCAACATCGAATCGCTCCGCTCTTCGTGTTTTCTTTATCTCCGCCAGCTCAGTCCAGTCCATACGACGCTGACCAAGGTGCTTACGCTTTTAACCTGGGAGTCTCGTCGTTTCCACCGCCACCCCAATGATATCTAGTGAACGGACCTTGCTATAGAAGACAGGAGCCAAGCTGTATCTGCCTCAAATGCTTCTATAACAGGGTTCCTACACGTAAACACACGTGAAAACCAGTGTGGATCTCGTTCATGGGAAGGCGATTATGGAAAGATTTTCGAGCTCTCCATAAACGCAAAGGGGCGGAAGGGAACGGCGAAGACTCCTGCGGGATGAACATGATCGGTGAGATCCCGCAGGGCTGTTAAGCCCGAGGAAGCTCACCACATGCCCGCGGAAAGCGAGCCGTTCCCTGGAGCTTCTTTCTCCAGACAATATCTCGAAACGGAGTCTTCCACAATCCGGCCCTTTAGTTTAATAATGTTATTATGAAATACCTGCATGAATGTTTAATGAAACCAGTATAAAAGGCAGCAGAGCTGCCTTTTATACTACATATCATGCGAGGTTTTCTGATTTTGACGGGAATGGTTTTGGTTTTTAACTTTATGGGATCCCTCTATAGGAGTGCCATAAGGCTGGTCGGGTCCTGTTGGCAAATTAGGTTTAGTTTGCTGTTTAGGTCCTTTTTTCCTTGGTGACATCACTTTACCCTCCTAATCAAATTAAAGTTATTTTCGCTTTCTAGCTTCTTCTGGACCTTCCATAGAAGTAGCCCCCGGATAGCTTAATGGCTGATCTCGATCAGATTCAACTTTTCTTGATTTTTTTAATTTCTTCTCTTGTCGATCTTTACCCATGTAAATATCCTCCCTTCACTCTTAGTATGAGAAAAGAGACAGGAGTCATACTCTCCTGTCTCTTTGTAATTTCTGTGAGTTTTATTTTTTAAAATCATCCAGAAAGTCCTTTTGAAAGCTGGTGGTAACCGTGTTATTCTGAGGAGCTGACAACGGCTGAAATGGGTTGCTTCCATACTTTTCAGTTAGATCATCTATGGCCTTATATAACTTCTCTTTGCTTGCATATTGTTCATAATTAAATAAATCGAGCTGCTGGGTAATTTCGGATTTTTCAGCTAGATCTTGAGCTGTTACTCCAAGAAGGCGTATTGGTTCCTGATTCCAATGTTCATCAAAGAGCTGTAAAGAAACTTGAAACAAATCTTCGGCTGATTGAATGAACTCCTTTAATTGCCGGCTTCTTGTAACGGTTTTTCTGTCATGATAACGAATCATAAGCTGTACATTCTGTGCGAGCACTTTTTTATTTTTCATGCGTGCTTCCACTTTATGTGTTAACTTTCGCAGCACACTGCGCACTTCCTGATCATCTGTAGTATCTTCGGGTAAAGTAGTAGAAGTACCGATACTTTTAAATTCATGAACCGCATCAGGATCAACAGGGCGCTGATCATCGCCATTTGCACGATTTTGCAGACGCTCCCCATTAATACCTAGCAGGCGCTTTAATTCAAGGACAGGATGTACGGCTAGATCTCCAATTGTTTCTACTTTAATTCTTCTCAGCTTTTCTGCAGTTTTGTCGCCCACTCCATACATTTCTTCAATAGGTAATGGCCATAGCTTATTCTGAAGATCTCTTTTTCTCAGTATCGTAATTCCCATCGGTTTCTTCATATCAGAAGCCATTTTTGCCAAGAACTTATTCGGTGCTATTCCTATACTGCATGGAAGATCGAGTTCATCTGCAATTCGCTGCTGAATCCGCTCAGCGATTTCAGGCGGGGAACCCTGAGAAGAACAATTCGTAATGTCCATGTATCCTTCATCAATGGAAACAGGCTGAACGAGTGAGGTTACATCTGCCAGTATCTTAAACATCTCTTTAGAAGCCGTACGATACCTTTCAAAATTAGGTCTCATGACCATTAATTCAGGGCATAAACGTCTAGCCTCTCCAACAGGCATTGTCGTTTTCACTCCAAATTTTCTTGCCTCATAACTGCTTGTAACCACAATTCCTCGCCGTTCTTCCGGGTTTCCAGCAATCGCAAGTGGTTTTCCTTTTAATTTGGGATCGAATGCCATTTCGACCGAAGCATAAAAACTGTTCATATCCACATGAAATATGACCCGTCCATTTTTAGGATACCATTTAGACACATAAACCCTTCCTTTTTTCGAACTCTTGTTCTTCTATTGTAACATATTTGAAAAGAAAGTCTGAATACAATTAAGTTAACACAAAAAATCCCGGAATTTATCTCCGGGATTTTTTATATTCTATTATTGTTCTGCTGCTTCTTGAATGATTGCTGTTACAAATTCAGCTATTTTTTCCAGTTCAGCAACCGGAATGCGTTCATTTTTGGTATGAATTTCTTCATAGCCTACTGATAAATTGACAGTTGGTACGCCGTAGCCAGCAATAATGTTGGCGTCACTGCCACCTCCACTTGTCAGAAGCTGGCTTTCCCGACCAATTTTAGAAGCAGCTGAGCGGGCGATTTCTACTACCTGGTCGCCTTCCTTCTGTTTGAAGCCTGGATACATGATTTCAACATCCAAATCGACTTCTCCTCCCATTTCTTCTGCTGTTTCATGAAAGGCTCTCTTCATTTTCTCCACTTGTTCCTGCATCTTTTCAGGAACTAAAGAGCGGGCTTCCGCTAATATTTCTACGTGGTCGCATACAATATTCGTCTTCTGTCCGCCTTCGAAACGACCAATATTGGCTGTAGTTTCCTCATCAATACGACCAAGAGGCATCCTGGCAATTGCTTTAGAGGCGAGAGTAATTGCAGAAACTCCTTTTTCAGGAGCGACGCCTGCATGGGCTGTCTTCCCTTTCACCACGGCATTAATTTTCGCCTGCGTAGGAGCGGCTAAGATGATATTTCCGACTGCCCCATCACTATCGATGGCATAACCATATTTAGCTTTTAAAAGTGAACTGTCCAGTGCCTTCGCTCCTACAAGTCCACTTTCTTCTCCAACCGTGATAATAAATTGTAAGTCTCCGTGTTCTACACTCTGTTCTTGTAGGGAACGGATCGCTTCTAGAATTGCTGCTACTCCGGCTTTATCATCCGCTCCAAGTATGGTTGTTCCATCACTTACAACATAACCATCCTTTACGGAAGGATTTACTCCGTTTCCAGGAACCACAGTATCCATGTGAGAAGTAAAATATATAGGATCTGCTTCTTTTTTAGAACCTTTTAAGTTGCAGATTAAATTGTTTGCTCCGTGACCGGTAATAGACTTGGCATCATCTTCCAAGACCTCAAGTCCAAGGTCCTGAAATTTTTTCTTGAGAACTTCAGAAATCTCAGCTTCAGCTCCCGTTTCAGAGTCCACCTGGACTAATTCTAAGAATTCTTCAAGTACACGTTCTTTATTAATCGTAACCATTTCATTGTCCTCCTTCGTATGTAAACCATATCCTATTAGTACGTTAGCTGAACTAAGAGGTGGTGTCAATTAAAGAGGGATGTTCCCATGTTTTTTATAAGGACGGTCTTCATGTTTATTTTTTAACATATCTAGCGCCTTAATTAATGTAATCCTCGTTTCCCTCGGATCAATCACATCGTCAACCATGCCGAGTCCGGCTGCTACATAAGGATTAGCAAACCTTTCCCGGTATTCATCGATCTTGCTCTTCCGTGTTTCTTCAGGGTTTTCACTTTCCTTTATATCTTTGGCAAAAATAATATTTGCTGCGCCTTCAGGTCCCATTACGGCTATTTCGGCATTCGGCCATGCATAAACAAGATCCGCACCAATGGACTTACTGTTTAATGCCACATAAGCTCCTCCATAGGCTTTACGGGTAATCACTGTAAGTTTTGGAACGGTGGCTTCGGAATATGCATACAAGATCTTCGCTCCATGTCTTATAATGCCACCGTGCTCCTGTTTGATGCCAGGGAAAAAGCCGGTTACATCTTCGAAAGTAATTAATGGAATATTGAAAGCATCACAGAAACGAATAAATCGAGAAGCCTTATCGCTGGAATCAATATCAAGACCGCCGGCCATGTATTTAGGCTGGTTACATACGAGTCCTACTGTTTTTCCATTTAAACGAGCAAACCCTACCACTATATTTTTCGCAAAATCTTTATGGATTTCAAAGAATGACCCTTTATCCACTACTTCATCAATGATAATCCTTACGTCATAAGGACGCAGTGGATCGAAAGGAATCTTATCCGTTAGGTCAGGTAGATAATCATCTTCTTCCCTTACTTCCGCTTCTGGAGGTTTTTCTTTGTTATTTTGAGGGAGATAGCTGACTAAGTCTTTAACTGCGTCGAGAGCAGCGGCTTCATCTTCCGTCTTTAAATGAGCGTTTCCGCTCAATGTATTATGAACCTTAGCCCCGCCAAGGTCCTCAGAGGATATTTGTTCACCTGTAACCGTTTCAATTACTTTTGGACCGGTTATGAACATTTGAGAGGTTTTTTCCACCATAATGACAAAATCGGTAATGGCAGGTGAGTAAACCGCTCCACCCGCACACGGTCCCATTATTACGGATATTTGAGGAATGACTCCTGAATAAATAGAGTTACGGTAAAAAACTTGACCATAACCATCCAGAGAGGATACTCCTTCTTGAATTCTTGCTCCTCCTGAATCATTTAAACCAATGAAAGGAGTTCCGTTTTTAACGGCTAGATCCATTACAGCTGCTATTTTCTTTGCATGCATCTCACCGAGTGCCCCACCATATACGGTGAAATCCTGAGCAAATAAATAAATATCCCGTCCGTCTATCTTTCCAAATCCCGTAACTACTCCTTCACCTGGAGCTGTTTTTCCATCCATTCCAAAAGCATCATGGCGGTGTTCAATAAATGGATTCAATTCAATAAATGAATCTTCATCAACAAGGTAATCAATCCGTTCTCTCGCTGTCCATTTTCCTTTGTCATGCTGCTTATCTATTCTTTCATCCCCGCCCCCCATCTGAACCTGACGGCGTTTATCGTAAAGTTCATTAATTTTATCGAAAATATCCACAGCTGATCACTCCTCCGACTTTGGTTGACATAGCTCATAAAGCACACCATTGGCAGCTTTTGGATGTAGAAAAGCAATTTGGCTTTCATGAGCTCCTGATTTTGGTTCTTCATGAATCAAGGGGATGCCCTGTTGTTTATATTGTTCCAGACGAGTATGAATATCATTGACTTCCAGAGCAATATGATGAATTCCTTCGCCCCTTTTATTCAAAAAGGATTGTATAGCCGATTGGTCACTAAGAGGCTCAAGAAGTTCAATTCTTGTTTCACCAACATTTAAAAAAGCTACTCTTACTTGCTCGGAATCTACTTCTTCTACAGATTCAAGGTCAAGACCAAGTGTATGCTGATAAAATGGAAGGGCCATGTCAATACTTTCTACGGCAATTCCGATGTGCGAAATCTTCTTAGGTGTTTGCACCGTTTCCTTGTGAATCAATTGCTTAATATATACAGCGATCGCATCAGTTGGGGAGCCGCTGGTAAATATCTTGGCAACCCCTTTTGATTCCAAATAGGGAATATCCTCCGCTGGAATTACTCCGCCTCCGATGACGGGGATGTCTGCTGCTTCTTGCTCTTTTAATGCCTCGACTACCTTAGGAAATAACGACTTATGAGCTCCTGACAGGGAAGATAGACCAATAACGTCCACATCTTCTTGTATGGCAGCTCTCGCAATTTGAACAGCCGATTGCCTCAGACCTGTATATATAACTTCCATTCCGTGATCTCTTAACGCCTGGGCAATAATTAGAGCACCCCGGTCATGACCGTCAAGACCAGGTTTTGCTATTAAAACTCTTATAGGCTTCATCATCATCATCCTTTCCTACATTCCCGTGTATTCACCGAATTCATCACGCATCACATTTGCGATTTCCCCTACGGTTGCATATGCTTTAACCGCTTCTACAATACGAGGCATGACATTGTCGTTTGAACGGGCTGCTTTGCGCAGCTCTGCCAAGCAGGTCTCCACATAAGAATCATCTCTCGTATTTCTAACGTGCTGAGTTTTATCGATTTGCGCTTTTTCAAGAGCTTCATCGACCCTCAATAAATCCTGGTGAATTTCTTCATCTAATTGATATTCATTGAGCCCTACTACAATATCCTCATTGGCCTCCAGTCGTTTCTGAGCATCATAAGCAGCTTTATGAATTTCACGCTGCATATAACCTTCCTCAACAGCCTGGACAGCTCCGCCTAGTTTCTTAATTCGATCAATGTATTCGTTAGCTTCCTTTTCAATTTGATCGGTGAGTGCTTCAACGTAGTAAGAGCCCCCAAGAGGATCGATCGTATCGGCAACCCCGCTCTCATTCGCTATAATCTGCTGGGTTCTTAATGCAATTCTTGCTGAATCTTCTGTTGGAAGCGCCAGAGCTTCATCTCTTGAATTTGTGTGGAGACTCTGTGTACCGCCCATAACAGCAGCGAGCGCTTGCAAAGTAACACGAACAATATTATTGTCCGGCTGCTGGGCAGTCAGAGTACTTCCGCCTGTCTGAGTATGGAATCGCAGCTTCCAGCTTTTAGGGTTCTCTGCTCCGTAATGTTCTTTCATAATTTTTGCCCACATTCTTCTTGCTGCCCTGAATTTAGCCGCTTCTTCGAAAAATTGATTATGAGCATTGAAGAAGAATGCCAGCCTCGGTGCAAACTGGTCCACTTCCAGACCTGCTTCAATGGCAGCATCTACATAAGCCATTCCGTTAGCGAGTGTAAAGGCTACCTCCTGCACCGCTGTAGAACCTGCTTCCCTTATGTGATACCCCGAAATACTGATGGTATTAAATTTAGGCAAATGAGTTTGACAATAAGCAAATATATCAGTGATTAATCTCATTGAAGGCTTTGGCGGATAAATATACGTGCCTCTTGCGATATATTCTTTCAAAATGTCATTTTGGATTGTACCGGTAAGCTTTTCCGGTTTCACCCCTTGTTTTTCTCCTACTGCAATGTACATGGCAAGCAAAATAGAAGCTGGTGCATTTATGGTCATGGATGTGCTGACTTGATCCAAGGGAATCTCATTGAAGAGTTGTTCCATATCATGAAGAGAATCAATGGCTACTCCTACTTTACCTACTTCTCCCTCTGCCATTGGGTCATCCGAGTCATAGCCTATTTGAGTAGGAAGATCAAAAGCTACTGACAAACCTGTCTGCCCCTGCTTGAGTAAGTATCGAAAACGTTCATTTGTTTCTTCGGCTGAACCAAACCCAGCATATTGACGCATGGTCCAGTAACGGCTGCGGTACATAGTGGGCTGAATTCCTCGTGTATATGGGTACTGTCCTGGAAAGCCAATTTCCTCTATGTATTGATCCTCACTTTGGACAGGTTCATATAAACGGTCAATCTCTAATTCAGAACTTGTTATAAATGATGGTTTACGTTCCGGGAAACGTGCCGTAGTTTTTTCGACATCTTTTTCCCACGCTTCTTTAGAATGATTATATTTAGATGAACGGGTCATATTAAAATGCCTCCTCTTATCAGTAAGTCCCTCTCTAGCATACCAGAAATAAAGCGCTTACCTACCTAAAAATTAGTAAAATTCTCATTTATATTGTAATTGATTTCCGGCCCTTGTCCAAATGAATGTTTTTCGATAGAATGTTGGGTAGGATGGAGCAAGAAGGAGGTTAAAAACCTTGGCAGCAAACAATAAGCAGCATCAACCAACGAAAAAGAAGAAATCTAAGCGAGAAAAGCGTACGAAAGCCGTAATCTATTTGATGATCCTTTCTATGGTTCTGTCGACTCTCTTAGCTGGTGCTTCATTTTTCTTATAACGTTTTCAGGAAAATATAAAAAAAACGGCTGGAAGCCTAATTAGGCTTCCAGCCGTTTTTTTATGTGGCAGGGTTAAGCATTCTGTTCAATCCATCTCTTATCCACGAGTCATAAATGCTTTTCATTTCGTCATTGCTTTTCACAATAACCACTTCGGATTCTAATGAGATAATATCAAACAGTTTTTCTACATCTTTGTTTTGAAGTCGGATACAGCCAGCCGATACTGACTTACCAATTGATTCAGGCCGGTT
Source organism: Halobacillus sp. B29 (assembly GCF_052246755.1). Taxonomy (NCBI): domain Bacteria; kingdom Bacillati; phylum Bacillota; class Bacilli; order Caryophanales; family Bacillaceae; genus Halobacillus; species Halobacillus sp. B29. The sequence goes on along the minus strand of NZ_JBQQCM010000002.1, from coordinate 384,609 downwards.
AGTGCCATGTATTCCATAAATTCTTCCATCGGTACCCCGGGCATCAAATCCAATCCAACGACTCCCAAGGGGATTTTCTTGCGCTCCACCGGGAATATTCTTTCTACGATAGTAAGGGTCTTTGGCTTTAACTTTGACATGAAACTGACCTTCCGGGGTTAATTCCGAAGTTTTGCCTATGGCGGCCGAGGCGTTAAACACCTCATGTCCTTCTTCAAAGACAGAGAGTTCATGTGTTGCTTTATTAACTATGATCACTGGTTCTTCATTGACTTGCGGCGGGAGTAATGGGAGGAACATCATCATGACTAACATAGTCAAATGCATAAGTCTCATCCTCTTTTAGTTCAAGTTTTCCCCTGTTTATGAGGGTTATACATAAACTAAAAAGAGCTCTTAAAAATTAAATACTGTTCAATTTCATGCAATAGATGAAAGAGGCTAGCACGTGCTTCAAATTCTTCTCTCGTTTCGGGAAGCTCGTCCTCACGGAATTCCTCTTTCATATCGTTTAACTGCTGCAGAAATAGTACAGCCGTATTTCCAGGATGAACAGCCTCGGCTAGTTCGTCAAAGAAATCAGCAATTCTACCACCGTGTTTAGACGGAGGAGTAATACGACTAACCAGGGGTAGCATTCGCTGTAACAAATCAAATTGTTTTGTCCTCATGTGAAAATAATGATAATGGCGATTATGAATCCGCAAAAGATGATTTTCTACATCTCGAAAAGCCAGTGATGTAGCTTTCTCCAGAATCTCTTCCGTATCCGTCATTTCTTTTCCTGTCCAAGAATCCCTGCCTTCTCTTAAGTAGGTCGCAATCTCTTTAAGAATTACCCTGAAATTTTCTTCCACTCTTTTCTGATAATCCTCTAATTTATTTTCTAAACTCGGCATATATAAATTTAATAGGAGAGCCGTACCAATACCTACAATAATTAAAATGATTTCGTTCCAAATAATACTCCATCCAATATCACCAGAGATATACAAATGGAGAATAATAACCGAACTGGTGACGATTCCCTGTGTTAACTTTAAACTTACAGTCACCGGAATAAATGCAAAAAGCATCAAACCAATAGCAATTGGATTATAGCCAATGAGCAATTCAAAGAATATGTAGGAAAATCCCATGGCTATCAAGCAGGCAGAAAAACGGTACCAGGAAGTTAGAAAAGAGCGCTTTCGGGTGATTTGGATACAGAGAATGGTTAATATTCCGGCTGAAACAAAGTTATCCAACTGAAGCAGCTGTGCAATCCAAATGGCGATTGGCGTACCAAGCGCTGTTTTTATCGTACGATAGCCGATTTTCAAATCTTTTTTCACCTCGATACTTGTAATTTATATCAAAAAAGGGACCTTTGTAAGTACAAAGATCCCTTAAACGTATGATTATACTTCTTCACAATACTCATCAAAGCTGCGTTGAAGCTTACCGATGACTTCCATTGGCTCAAAACCTTCGATATCATGACGTTCGACCATTGTCTGGATTTTTCCATCTTTTAATAGTGCAAATGAAGGTGAGGATGGAGGATAACCTTCAAAATATTCTCTTGCACGGTTGGTAGCTTCCCGGTCCTGACCTGCAAATACAGTAACCAGCTGATCCGGCCTTTTATCATAGTGAATGGCATGAGCTGCTGCCGGACGAGCAATACCTCCAGCACAACCACAAACAGAATTAATCATAACTAGTGTTGTGCCTTCTTTATTTAAAGCTTCATCAACTTCTTCGGGTGTCGTTAATTCGCTGTAACCAGCTTGTCTGATCTCATCGCGCGCTTTCGTTACAACATCGTTCATGAAAATATTAAAATCCATGTAGCATGGCTCCTTTATTAAGTACTAGAGTCATTTTACCAAGATATTCATCGTCTTTCAATCCAATTGAGTTAACCGGATCAAAGGTTATTTGGATATACGATAAAAGCTGCTCCCATATAAACACTTAGGAACAGCTTTCTTATTATTAATAGACTGAAGTATTATCTTCAGACATTTTTTCTAGAATTTCCTTAACACGTGCCAGGAAATTACCTGCAACCAGTCCGTCCAATACCCTGTGGTCTAAGGAGAGACAGAGATTTACCATGTCACGAGCCCCGAACATGCCATTCTGATATACAGGTCTTTTCACAATGGATTCCACCTGAAGAATAGCTGCCTGCGGATGGTTAATTACCCCCATAGATTGTACAGAACCAAAGGACCCCGTGTTATTGACGGTAAATGTGCCGCCTTCCATATCTTTAGAAGTCAACTTACCATCTCTTGCTTTAGCAGCTAAATCAGTAATATCTTTGGCAATTCCTTTAATGCTCTTTTCATCAGCATCACGGATAACGGGTACAAATAGTTGATCTTCTTTAGCCACAGCAATATTTAAGTTAATGGCTTTTCGCTGGATGATCTTGTCTCCGCCCCAAGTGCTATTTAACTGCGGGTATTCTTTTAAAGCTTGGGCTACAGCTTTTACAAAGAAAGCAAAGTAGGTTAAGCTGAACCCTTCTTTTTCTTTAAATTGTTTTTTCTTTGCATTCCGAAGTTCCACTAGATTAGTAACATCTACTTCTACCATCATCCACGCATGCGGAATTTCAGTTTTAGATTTTACCATGTTTGCTGCAATCGCTTTACGAACGCCGTTGACAGGGATTTCAATATCCCCTTCTGCTGCTTGTACATTGGAAGCGGCAGCAGCTGGTGCTTGTTTTTCAGAAGAAGCAGCGGCAGGGTGAGCAGAAGGCTGTACATTTTCCTCGGTATTTTCCTCGGCTTGTGGAATTTCGCCGCTTTCAATAATTTTCTCGATGTCTTTACGCGTGATCCGCCCTCCACGACCTGACCCTTCAACTTGATTTAAATCAATGTCATGATCTTGAGCAAGAGTCATGACAGCAGGAGAGTAGCGCTTTTTATTTCCTTTATCCTGTTTAGGCTGCTCGGATTTTTGGGAAGTAGTTGTCTTCTTCTCTTCTTGTTTCTTTTCTTGCTGGACCGGCGCTTCTTCTACTTTAGATTCCTCCGGCTTTTCTCCAGAAGTTGAGCCTTCTACCTCTATGTGGCACATTAGATCACCAACGGCCAGGGTCTCCCCTTCTTCCGCTACAAGTTCTTTTATTACCCCTGTGAAAGAAGATGGTACTTCTGCGTTCACTTTATCAGTCATAACTTCAGCTATTGGATCATATTTATTTACTTGATCACCAGGCTCAACCAGCCAAGTACTGATAGTACCTTCTGTGACACTTTCTCCAAGTTGAGGCATATTGATCTTTTCTACACCCACACGAACTCCTCCTTAATTAAAATTCAGCGAGATCCCGCATTGCTTTCTCTACTTTATCTGGATTCATCATGAAAAACTTTTCCATTGTCGGTGCATAAGGCATAGAGGGAATGTCAGGACCTGCAAGACGCTGCACAGGTGCATCGAGATCAAATAAGCAATTTTCACTGATGATCGCCGATACTTCAGATATAATTCCGCCTTCTTTGTTATCCTCTGTAACTAAAAGCACCTTTCCTGTTTTGGAAGCGGCTTCAATAATACCTTGCTGATCCAATGGATAGACGGTTCTTAAATCAAGGATATGAGCGTCAATTCCTTCTTCCGCTAACTTTTCAGCCGCCTGCAGCGCAAAGTGCACACACAGACCGTACGTAATAACGGTAATATCTGAACCTTCTCTTTTCACATCCGCTTTTCCGATAGGTAGTGTATAATCCTCTTCAGGAACTTCTCCTTTAATCAAACGATACGCTCGCTTGTGTTCAAAGAATAGAACAGGGTCATTATCACGGATGGAAGCTTTCAACAGCCCTTTCACATCGTATGGAGTTGAAGGCATTACAATCTTTAACCCTGGCTGGTTTGCGAAAACAGCTTCCACAGATTGCGAATGATAGAGAGCCCCGTGCACACCACCGCCGTAAGGTGCACGAATCGTCATTGGCACACTCCAATCGTTATTCGAACGATAACGTGTCTTAGCAGCTTCTGAAATGATCTGGTTCACAGCGGGCATAATAAAGTCAGCGAACTGCATTTCTGCTACCGGTCTCATGCCATACATAGCGGCACCAATTCCAACTCCCGCGATTGCAGATTCAGCGAGCGGTGTATCAAGAACGCGATCTTCTCCAAACTCATCATAGAGCCCGTCTGTAGCGCGGAAGACCCCGCCTCGCTTACCTACGTCCTCTCCAAGCACGAAAACTTTATCGTCCCGCTTCATTTCTTCTCTTAAAGCCTGCGTTACTGCCTGAATATAAGATATAACTGCCATTTTTATTCCCCCTCCTTACTCTTCATTCTCTTCATAGACGTACTTCATTGCCGATTCCGCTTCAGCATATGAGGCATTTTCAGCATAATCAGTTGCATCATTGACAATTTGATTAATCTCTTCATTCATTTCGGTTTCTATCTCTTCTGTCAGTATGTTTTGTTCGCGTAAGTAATTCGCAAAAGTAACTATAGAATCTTTCTTTTTAGCTTCATCTACTTCTTCCCGCTCCCTGTATGTGCGATCATCGTCATCACTTGAGTGAGGGGTCAGACGATAGGATACTGTTTCAATCAGGGTAGGACCTTCGCCGTTTCTGCCACGGTCTGCCGCAGCTTTAACTGCCTCATAAACGGCTAGTGGGTCATTCCCATCCACAGTAAAACCAGGCATACCATATCCGATGGCACGGTCTGAAACCTTTTCACAGGCAAGCTGTTTCGAGACAGGTACAGAAATGGCATATTTATTATTTTCTACCATAAATATAACTGGAAGTTTATGAACGCCTGCAAAGTTTGCTCCTTCATGGAAATCACCCTGATTAGAGGAACCTTCTCCGAAAGTCACAAGTGATACAAAATCTTTCTTTTCCATCTTTCCAGCCAGGGCTATACCTACTGCATGGGGTACTTGAGTCGTTACTGGAGATGAACCTGTTACAATTCTGTTTTTCTTCTGTCCGAAGTGACCTGGCATTTGACGTCCACCTGAATTCGGGTCCTCCGCTTTAGCAAAACCAGAAAGCATCAAATCCTGAGGTGTCATTCCAAAGGAAAGGACAACACCCATGTCCCGATAGTAAGGCAAAGCATAGTCTTTGGTTCGGTCAAGAGCGTAGGAAGCACCTACTTGGGCAGCCTCCTGCCCTTGACATGAAATAACAAATGGAATTTTACCTGCACGGTTCAATAGCCACATTCTTTCGTCAATCTTTCTTGCCATAAGCATGGTTCGGAACAAATCTAAAACTTCTTCGTCACTAAGTCCTAATGATTTATGGCGGTTTTCAGCCATATTTCCCCCTCCTTTTTTCTTATCCGTGGATTTGATTACCATCTACAGCCATAGCTGCTTCTCCAATTGCTTCTGCGAGCGTGGGATGCGGGTGAATACTCTCAGCAATTTCCCATGGAGTGGCATCCAGTACTTTCGCAAGACCTGCTTCAGAAATCATATCCGTTACATGCGGACCTACCATATGAACTCCTAAAAGATCGTCTGTATCTTTGTCAGCGATGATTTTCACGAAACCATCGGTTTCTCCAAAAACAAGAGCTTTACCAATAGCCTGAAATGGAAATTTCCCAGTCTTGATATTATAATTCTCATCTTTAGCCTGCTGTTCCGTCAAACCTACACTCGCTACTTCAGGATTTGAATAAATGCAAGTAGGCACATGATTATAGTTCATTGAGTGAGGGTTTTGGTTAGCCATATGTTCAACTGCTGTAATCCCTTCATGAGAAGCAACATGAGCCAGTTGCATACCCCCGATCACATCGCCAATCGCATAAATATGACTTTCTTTCGTCTGGTAATAGGAATTGGTCTGAATCACACCATCTTCAACTACAATATCTGTATTTTCCAGACCAATATTTTTAACGTTGGCCGATCGTCCCACCGAGACAAGCATTCGGTCAGCTTCATAAGTAATTGCTTCACCGTCTACTTCTGCCTGGATGGAAATGCCTTCCTCTTTATTAAGTGTATCCGGCATTACTTTGGCACTTGTTACAATATTAATTCCTTTTTTCTTCATTTGTTTTTGCATTTCTTTGACGACATCCTGATCCTCTGTGGGTAAGATCTGAGACATATACTCAAGTACAGTGACTTTGACTCCAAAATCTGAAAGCATGGAGGCCCATTCGATTCCTATGACTCCCCCGCCTACAATTACAATAGAAGATGGTAATTCTTCCATATAAAGTGCTTCATCTGAAGTCATTACCTGCTTTCCGTCCACTTCCAGCCCTGGTAGAGACTTAGGACTTGAACCGGTTGCTATTAAAACATTTTTAGGAATTAACATTTCATTTTCTTCCCCATTATTCATTTCCACAGATATTGTTCCCGCTGTCGGAGAGAAAATGGAAGGGCCAAGAATTCTTCCAAATCCTTCAAAAATATCAATTTTTCCTTTCTTCATTAAACCTTGCACACCATTATGTAGGGTGTCTACAATTGATTGTTTACGCTCTTGAACCTTAGTGAAATTAAGTGTTGGCTCTTGAACTGTTACACCAAAATCTTCCGCTTCCTTTGTCTGACGGAAAACCTCTGCACTTCTGAGTAAGGCTTTCGATGGTATGCATCCCCGGTGAAGGCATGTCCCTCCAAGTTCGCGTTTCTCAACAATTGCTACTTTAAGTCCAAGCTTCGAAGCACGGATCGCTGCAACGTACCCGCCTGTTCCGCCTCCGAGAACGACTAAATCATATTCTTCAGCCATGTGGACTCTCCTTCCTATTCTATAAAATTAGGATACTGTTTTGGAACTTCCTCGTGATTCAGTATTCGTAAAGTGCCTTCGTTTAACGCTTCTAATTCATTCTCACCTGGATAGACAAGTACATCAGCAATCCAGTGAATTCGTTTTGATATTTCTTCCACGAACGTTTTCCCGTAAGCAAGCCCGCCAGTGAGGGCAATCGCGTCTACTTTTCCTTCCAGCGCGGCACTCATGCTGCCTATTTCTTTAGCGATCTGGTAAGCCATCGCTTCATAAACAAGTTTAGCTTTGCGGTCACCATGCTGAACCATTTTTTCTACTTCTCTAGCATCGTTTGTATCTAAGTAGGCCATTAATCCACCTTGTCCTACCAATTTCTTCATAACTTCATCTCTGTAGTATTGCCCTGAAAAACAAAGAGATACAAGATCCCCAGCAGGAACCGTTCCTGCCCTCTCCGGTGAAAAGGGACCGTCCCCATGCAGACCATTATTAACATCAATCACACGCCCATTGGCATGGGCGCCAACAGTAATGCCGCCACCCATATGAGTAACGATTAAGCGGGTGTCTTTATAGGGAGTTTCCAAGTCTCTTGCAGCACGCCTGGCCACTGCCTTCTGGTTCAAAGCGTGAAAAATGCTTTTACGAGGAATTTCAGGAACCCCAGAGACCCTGGCTATATCATGAAGCTCATCGACTACAACAGGATCAACAATGTAAGCTCCAATATTTAACCCTTTTGCGATTTCATTAGCTATAATTCCACCCAGGTTTGAGGCGTGTTCACCATTATAGCCGTTTTTTAAGTCCTCAAGCATAGCTTCATTGACTTCATATGTGCCTCCTTCAATAGGACGAAGCAGACCGCCTCTTCCACAGACAGCACTCAACTTGCTAATATTAATCCCTTCTTGATCTAATTCATCAAGAATGACTTGCTTTCTAAATTCGTATTGGTCAATGATTTTATTAAATTGGCTGATCTCTTCAGGCTGATGCCTGATGGTTTTTTCAAAAATAGCTTCTTCATCGTCAAAGACGCCGATCTTTGTTGATGTAGAGCCAGGATTAATTACTAGTATGCGATGATTTAGCAATATCTTTGACCTCCATACCCGTACTTATTTCCTGCTTAAAATATGATGGCCGTTTTGAAGAAACTGGCTGCGGGATCGACGCAGACGTTCAATGCGTTCTTCTGCCATGCGGTCGGCTGCTCTATAAGTAGGTATATTATCACGACGGGAAATTTCAAATACGCGGGAGACATTGTCATAAATTGTTTCTACACGCTTCATAGCTCGCTCTTTATTATACCCGTGAAGTTCATCAGCTACATTAATTACTCCACCTGCATTGATGACGTAATCTGGTGTATAAACCACGCCTTTTTCGTGGAGAAGATCACCATGGGATGTATCTTTCAACTGATTATTGGCCGCTCCAGCAATGACTTTCGCCTTTAACTGCGGAATGGTTTCGTCATTAATGGTTGCACCCAAAGCACAAGGAGCATAGATATCACAGTCCACACCATATATATCGTCAGTCTCCACCGCTTCAGCACCGAATTCATCCACAGCCCGCTGAACAGCTTCCTTATTTATATCCGTGACGATTAAATGGGCTCCCTCTTCATGCAAGTGACGGCAAAGTGTGAAAGCAACATTTCCTACGCCTTGTACGGCAACCGTTTTGCCTTCTAATGAATCGCTGCCGAAACCTTCTTTTGCGGCTGCTTTCATTCCTCTGTAAACACCATAAGCTGTCACTGGAGAAGGGTTTCCCGAGGAGCCAAATGCTGGGGATATACCTGTTACGTAATCTGTTTCTTCGTGGATTAGATCCATATCCTGAACCGTTGTTCCTACGTCTTCAGCTGTAATATAGCGCCCGTTTAAACCCTGAATGAAACGGCCGAATGCACGGAACATTTCTTCGTTCTTTTCTGTCTTTGGATCTCCGATGATTACTGTTTTGCCTCCGCCGAGATTCAATCCTGCGGCTGCATTTTTGTAAGTCATCCCTTTGGCTAAGCGGAGAGCATCCTCAATCGCATCTTCCTCAGAGGCGTAGGTCCACATACGTGTTCCGCCAAGTGCAGGCCCTAAGGTAGTATCATGGATGGCAATAATAGCTTTCAAACCCGATTGTTCATCTTGACAAAATAATAGTTGTTCATAATCGTATTCTTTCATGTAGTTAAAAATTTGCATTTTCAATTCCTCCTATTGTTTGCTGGACTGTAATGCCAGTGCTAGCGAATAAACCTTACTTTCTGCTGAATCAGCTCGTGAAGTCAATACAATGGGTGCTTTGGCTCCACTTATTACAGCAGCGACTTTGGCACCAGCAAAATACATAAACGACTTGTATAAGGCGTTGGCCACTTCTATAGTTGGCACCATTAGAATATCCGCTTGTCCTGCCACTTCTGACTGCACCCCTTTATGTTCAGCCGCTCGTTTATCAACCGCATTATCAAAAGCAAGCGGTCCATCTACGAGACAATCGCTGATCTGTCCCCGCCGGTTCATTTGAGTTAATATGGCAGCATCCTCAGTAGCCGGCATAGCCGGATTAACTACTTCCACAGCAGCCAGCACAGCAACCTTCGGTAAGTTCCAACCTGCTAAGCTCGCTACTTCTACGGCATTATTTATGATCTGAACCTTCTCCCCCAGGGTCGGGGCAATGTTCATAGCCGCATCAGTTAAAAATATTAATTTGTCCTGCCCAGGTACTTCAAAGAGGGCAACATGGGATAAGACCCCGTCAGCTCTAAGGCCATATTGTTTATCTAATACCGCTTTAAGTAGTGTTTTAGTGTCAATATTTCCTTTCATTACCACGTGAGCTTCTTGATTATGAACGGCCTTTACGGCTTCATGAGCAGCATTTTCACGTGTGCAATCCAGAAGGGTTATCCCCTCATCTTTCAAATCTATATTCATCTTTTCAGCAAGTTCTGTAATAGCTAGTTTATCTCCTGTAAGAAGAAACCTGCCAATTCCTAGTTCTCGTGTTTTTTTTACCGCTCTCAAGACTTCTTCATCTTCGGCCTGAGCTACTGCAACGGTTTTCAATTCTGCACGATTAACCTGGGCCACCATTTGATCTAAGGTTTTCATTCTGTCACCTCTTCTTATAACTAATGCAAGATTCGTGCCAACTCAACGCACTCCACATCTGCCTATTTCGAAACTCACAACCATGCAAATTGTTGCATTATATGATTATTTTTGCATGCTATGTTTATCTAAATTATATTTATCCAATTTATAATAGAAATTTCGAATGGATATACCAAGGGCTTTAGCGGTCTGCGTCTTATTAAAATCATGGGCTTGGAAAGCATCGGCTAAAAGTCTTTTTTCATATTCATCCACAGCTTGCTGAAGTGTCTCTCCAAGCCATTGATTTCCTGGTACATTCGCACCGGGAGCTGTTGAAATTTCTTTCGTAAGGTTCGGTATATGTTTGGGAAGAATGACCTCTTCTAAATGATCCATATAAATCATGGCACGTCCAATGATATTTTCCAGCTCCCTTACATTCCCGGGCCAATGGTAAGATGTTAACTGCTGGAAAGCCTGCTTATCTACAGAAGTAACATGCCGGCCATAATCTTCATTCAGTTTTTGAATTAGGTGCTCAGTCAAGAGTTTTAAATCTTCTGTCCTTTCTCTTAAAGGAGGAATATAAATCGGAAGACGGTTTAAGCGGTAATAAAGATCTTCACGAAAAGATTTATTCATAATCGCTTTTTCCAAATTCATATTGGTAGCAGCAATTACACGTACATCAATGTGTACGGGCTTAGTGCCCCCTACTCTTAAAATTTCCTTCTCTTGTAAAACCCGAAGCAGCTTTGCCTGCATAGGCAGGGTTAATTCTCCAATTTCATCTAAGAAAATGCTGCCAGAGTTGGCTTCTTCAAACAGCCCTTTCTTCCCCCCGCGCTTAGCACCGGAAAAAGCTCCATCTTCATAGCCAAACAGTTCACTCTCTAATAAGCTCTCAGCTATAGAAGCGCAATTTACACGGATAAACTTATTATGGCGCCGCTCACTCTCATTATGAATGGCATGAGCAAAAAGTTCTTTACCAGTTCCAGATTCCCCTCTTAGCAAAACGGTGGCCGGAGTTCTGGCTCCTACTTTCGCCTGTTCCAATGCAAGCGTCATTTCTGAAGAATTACCGATAATGTCATCAAACGTGTACTTTGCTTCAAGACTCCTAATAATCTGACGCGCTCTTCTGAGTTCGCTGGTTAAAGACTGAATTTCTGTCACATCATGTAGAACTCCGACACTGCCTTTTAATTTTCCATCTACAATGACTGGAGCTACATTTACTAAAACATCCTTTTTGTGAGGACCCACCTTCATCCTCACTCCCCGAACTGGACGTCGGGTTTTCAGGACCTTCATATGCATACTTTCCCCTTCATATATGTCCACTGTGGCAGGCTTACCTACAATTTCATCTTCTGATAACCCTGTAATTCTGGAATATGCAGGATTAACCATTAAACCGCTTCCATTTTCATCCACAACCGATATAGCTTCATCTGAAGATTGAATGATCGCTTCAAGCATCGTTTTAACTTCTTTTAAATCGGTAATTTCTTCTGCCAGATCTACTACTTCTGTAATGTCCTGAAAAACGGCATACGCCCCAATAACTTTCCCACCAGCGCCAATCATAGGAATCCTTGTCGTTATAACTTTTTTCCCATTTTCAAGGATCAATTTCTGGTTCACTTCTTTTTCCCGCGATTTCAATAGTTGAGGTAGCCCTGAAGCCGGAATTATCCCTTGAATGGACCTGCCAATAATAGACTTTTTATCCATACCTAAAATCTGTTCGGCACTTCGATTTACAAAAGAGACTTTGGCATCAGGGGCAATTACGATCATACCATCGTGAATGCTGTTTAATATAAGGTGCTGGTTCTCAGTCTGGCGTTTCAATTCTTGGACGAGTGCTTCTTTCTCTTCGAGAAGCTCTGATGTAATATAAGCTACGGATCCTGGAATAACGACCGTTTTTTGATTTCTACGGGCTCTAATCTCTTCAAAAACCTCGTCATTTCCTGTAGCTTCAATTACTATATCTATATCTTTATGTATATACTCCTGCCAGTGAGCACCTGTTGGGATGTTAATGGCCTCCGCTAATCCAAGCCCTGGAGCATCCTTGTTAATATCTGTCACTGCTACAATTTTCATTCGATCTGTTTCATTCAGCAGTTTTAACAGGGCTGTTCCACCTTTGCCTGCTCCGACAATCAATACACGTTTCATTATTATCACACCCTGCAATAATTTGCGCATCTTTATCCTACCTTATTATGCACTTTTTAGCAAGCGCGATTGTATTCCCACATCATTCTGCATTTGGTATACTAGATAATGATTGTTAAAAAAGGAGATACTAACTATGCGCATTATTGCTTTACTATTATTAGCAACTCCCGGAATCATTGCGGTTTATGGCATAAAATTAATGCGGGATGCATTATTCGGTGAATTTCACCCTATATTTTTTCACATAGCTTTACAAGGAGCTGCCGGCTTGCTTTTTTTCTTAGGAGGACTTGCCTTTATTGGTGGATTCATTCTTCACCGTGACAGGAAAAGAAACCTCACAAAAGGACGCTTTGACCAAAATCGTAGTTCGAAATGAAGGAGTTTTGCTCTGTGACAGAGTTTGAGTTATTTAAGAATCAATACCCTTTTGATTTGTTAGCAGAAGAGGAATTTGAAGACGTATTCGGAAAAGCTGTAGTGAAAGAGTACAGCACGAATGAATTTATTATTCATGAAGACCAATCAGATAATTCAATTGACATCCATTTTCTCACATCCGGTCTCGCGAATAATATTATGCATCGTTCCAATGGAAAGCAGTTGTCTGTTCGCTTTTATTATCCCGGGGATTTAATAGGGGTCATGATTCTCTTAACCAGCGGTGAAATGAGATTTTCTGTCCAGGCTTTGGAACCTGTGAAAACCATCTGTTTTGAGCGAGAATCCTTTTTGAAAGTGATGTCTAATAATACAGAGTTTTCCAAAGTCGTCATGGATGGCATCAGCAATTTAATGAAGAGTCTCTATGATGAAGTTAAATACAAGAGTTCCACGACTGATGATCAGGATGATCGCGATCTCTATAAAAAGCGTGCCGACGCCTATATGGAGCCACCAACATTTATACACCCTGAATCTTCCATCGAAAAGGCTGCGCGAATGTTACAACAACAGAAAATCGAAGCTTTAATTGTAAGTGATGATCAAAAAACGATGCTAGGGATGATAGGGTACGGTGAGATCCTTCGCGCTTATTTCGAAAACGATCACAATAATCCTGTCAAGGCTTATATGACTCAGGAAGCATACGAAATCAATGAACAAGAATTCATTTATGATGCGCTTAGTTACCTGAAACACCATCCAACTGAAATCATTCCAGTTCTTCATAAAGATAAGATTGTAGGTATCCTTCGTCAATCATCTTTCTTTACTATCAAGAACTCGGTGTATTTTGATCTTACTTACCGAATTTCGAATGCGTCAACAATCCAGGAAATCATTGAACTTTCTCCAACTTATAACCAAAGATTCCAAAAATTCATCGCCAGCCTAATTGAGGATAATATGTTTGCCTATGATATCGCTGAACTTATGACCAACTATAATGATCGTATCCATAAACAGGTTGTACAAATTGCTGAGGATGAAATGATTGCGGAAGGTCATGGTGCCCCTCCCATCAACTATTGCTTTTTGGTCATGGGTAGTGAAGGACGGAAAGAGCAGGCTTTCTCTACTGATCAGGACAACGGATTGATTTTAGCTGATTACGATCATTCGAAACATAAAACAAGAATTACAGCTTACTTTGAGCGATTTACTACGAAAATTAACTATATGTTAAATGAATGTGGGTTCCCTTATTGTAATGGTGGGATCATGGCAAAAGAAGAAAAATGGCGCAAACAAATGACAGAATGGCATACAAGTGTAGACACTTGGATAGAAAAAATGGATGCAGAAGAAATTCGCGACTTCACCATTTTCATGGATTTCCGGCCTATATTTGGGGATTATTCACTCGCTTACGAATTAAAGAAGTATGTGACTAAGAGAGTTCAGAAATCATTAAGCCTTCATCAGCTTTTAATGAAAGACACGCTTAGATTCCGGGTCCCTGTCCAGCCGTTCGGACGTATCTCAGGTGTAGGAAAAAAGCGGACTCTTAATTTGAAAAAATCAGCTATTATGCAGATTGTTAATGCTGTAAGAATCTATAGCATGAAATACGGCATTGAAAACATTAATACCGTGAGCCGTCTGAACACGTTAGCTGAACATGAACGCTTCCACCCTAGAGATGTAGAAAATGCTAAAACAGCTCTGCACCGTTTAATGCTGTTTCGTCTAAAAGAGAATCTGAAGCAGCTGGAAAATAAAGAAGTTTTGTCCAATGATCTAAAACTTACGCAAATGAACAAAGAGGAGCGTCGCTCTTTGCGAGAAGCATTGATTATTGCTAAACGGCTTCAGCAAGTACTTGAATTGAGTTACAACCGGAATAGGGTGATGTAATGCTGCCCGTGGACCTACAGATTCTTAAATATATACTTTTTGAAAAACCCATTTACTATTATAAAATTAAACCTTATTTAAAGTGGAAAAGTTATGAAAACCTTCAACGTCAGCTGCAAACGTACGAACCCGGTTTCGAAATTGCTAAACAGAATCTTAATGAAGTAGATTATACTATTTTCGATCTCGAGACCACTGGTTTTCTTCCAGAGATCGGTCACGAAATCATTTCTATTGGCGCTGTAAGGATTCATGGTCTTGATTCGTGTTACCGCAAGAAGCTTCACCAGGTCATCCGTCCCATCAGACCTGTAAATAAACAGACTTTAAGGTTAACGGGACTCACGAAAGAACGCCTTAAAAATTCAAGTCCTTTTATAGAAGGCTTCCAAAATTTCCTGGATTTTAGTGAAGGATCTATTTTGGTCGCACACCCTGCGAAATTTGATATGAGGTTCCTGCAGGCCATGTTAAAAAGATGGAAGCTGCCAGCATATCATCCGCAGGTTCTTGATTCCCATTTAATGGCGCAATGGTTATTCCCTGACATCAAACATCAGCTCGATCCGCTGCTCAAACACCTCGGAATCGAAAAGCGTGAGCGTCATCATGCCTTAAACGATGCTATTATGACTTCTGAATTATTCTGTCACCTAATGCGCTTAACCCTGAATGAGGGAATAAATACAGCCGAAGAATTACAAAACCAATTGTACAAAAAATAAAACGAAGCTGCTTTTAAAGCAGCTTCGTTTTATTAATCATTCAAAGAAATTCTTGTAGAGAGCTTTCACAGCTGCTGTAAGCGATTCAGATTTCACACCAAACATCATGGAAACTTCGGAGGAACCCTGGTTAATCATCTCTATATTAACCCCGGCATCCTTAAAAGCTGTGGCAGCCTGACTAGCTAATCCTACGGCCTGGTTCATGCCCTCCCCAACTATCATAATCATGGCCATATCTCTCTCAATAAGAACCATATCAACATCCAATTCGTCCTTGATCCGCTTAACCACCACTTCTTCCTTCTCTTTAGGAAGCTGGTAATCCCTGAGGATGACAGACATATCGTCTATACCAGAAGGAGCATGCTCGAATGAAACCTCTTCATCTTCTAATATCTGGAGCAGGCGGCGTCCAAATCCAATCTCTCTATTCATAAGAAATTTACTTACATAGATATTCAGGAAGCCATGATCACTTGCTATCCCAACTACATGACCTTCCCGATCCGGCTGTTCAGCTACAATCATAGTACCTGGAGCTTCAGGATTGTTTGTATTCTTTATGCAAACTGGTATCTTTTCTCTGAATGCAGGAATAAGTGCTTCATCATGAAATACAGAGAACCCAGCATAAGACAATTCACGCATTTCCCTATAGGTAAGGGAGGTCAACTGTTTTGGATTGTCTACAATGTTTGGATTCACACAATAAACAGAGTCAACATCTGTAAAATTCTCATAAAGGTCAGCTTTTACCCCTGCAGCTACTATGGCCCCCGTTATATCTGAGCCTCCTCGGGAAAATGTAACAAGCTGACCGTTAGGAGTAAAACCAAAAAAGCCTGGTATAACCAAGATTCCATCACGTTCTCTTAATTGATAAAGTCTTTCAAAACTCTCTTCATGTACTAAAGCGCCTCCTAATTGATTTCGAACGATTATACCTGCATCACTCGGATTAACATAAGATGCTTTTTGGTTCCTGAACGTTAAATAGGCACTTAATACTAACGCTGAGCCATCTTCTCCGCATGATTTCAAAGCGTCCATCCCATAGGGTACACCTTCTTTAATTAAGGTCATGGCTTCATCAATCTTAGATTGGACCGCCGTAAAAACTTCTTCTCGCAGTCCGAGTTCGTTAACATTACTTCGAAACCGATTTAGCACTTGATCATAAACGTTTCTGTCAAAAGAAGAGCCATGTATAGAATCCCCAAGTTTAATGAGAAGATCAGTCACTTTCTCGTCTCCAGAAAATCGTTTACCTGGAGCAGAGACCACAATAACACTTCTTTCATTATCTGCTTCTATAATGTCTGTGATTTTTTTTATTTGTTCCGCATTAGATACAGAACTTCCGCCAAATTTTACTACTTTCATATGTAAACACCCCATCAATCCACAAAGTTACTAATAATTAAGAATTGTATCACAAATCAGTCGGGAAAATGAACCGAAAAGATTTAAAAACATAAGTTACCATTTTATATTTTTTTAAAATGGAAGCAAATCCCATAGAAAATGATGTATAATAAGTGCAGGTTAATATATTTGTTATTTTTTGGAGAAGGAGGTCAGAATTTGATGGTATATAGAAGGGATGGTTTTGGTGGCTCAAGATTTTATCCTGAAGACGGTGAAATTGAAATATTATGTACATTTGTTGAAACGGGGCACCGCTATGTAATCCTTCAATATTTAGAACTGCCCTTCAGTTATCGACTAATAAAAAGACACGGGATTCATCTGCTGGATGATAAAGCTCATCTCTCCCTGATCCCCTATCTAAATGCCATAGATCAAGGGATATACGATAACCCTATCCTTGCTCATGATATACATAAGCTTATGTCCTGAATAAAATAAATTTCGATCTATCACTAAAACCTGCCTATATGTAACGGATTAAAATTAAATAAAAACCTTCTATTATCGGATGGGCGAAATTCACCCGATAATAGAAGGTTCAAGAAGGCATTATTCAGTTTCAAACTTTATTTTATATGTTTTATCGTTACGAAGCCTTATGCTCTAAACGTAGACGATCAGCAACCATCGCAATGAATTCGCTGTTTGTCGGCTTGGCCTTTGTATTCGAGATGGTGTAGCCGAATAAAGAAGATATAGCATCGATATTTCCACGATTCCACGCCACTTCGATCGCATGACGAATGGCCCGTTCGACTCTTGAGGCTGTAGTATTGTATTTAGTAGCAATGTCGGGATAGAGGACTTTTGTAATGGATCCAAGGAGTTCAAGATCACGATAAACCATCGTAATGGCTTCCCTTAAATATTGATAGCCTTTGATATGAGCTGGGACGCCAACTTCATGAATAATGTGAGTAATACTTGTGTCAAGATCAGGCTTTTTAGATTTGGTTGAGGTGTAACTGCTGCCAAGTGCACGGTTAATTGGATCACCAGCATGCTTGATTTGTCTAACCTGTTCCGCAAGATGATCCAGGTCAAAAGGTTTCATCATAAAATAAGCAGCACCTAGTTCTACAGCTTTTTTAGTCACTTCTTCCTGACCAAAAGCCGTTAGCATAATGACTTCTGGTTGTTTTTCAAATTCTTTCAGCTTTCCAAGTACTGCCAGTCCATCTAAGTGGGGCATAATGATATCCAGAATTAATACGTCCGGCTTCTTTTCTTCTACCATTTGCAGACAATCTTTACCATTATAGCTAGCATCGATTACATCAATATCATTTGTGTCTTCAAAATATTCCTGAAGAAGCTTGACTAACTCCCTATTATCATCCGCTAAACATACTCTTATTTTTTCCATTTACCTTCCTCCTTAAAAAATTATCCCTCTTTTTGCTTGAATACATATATTCGACATAGAGGAAATCTATCCCTTTTCATTATAACAAATAATATACAAAATTGGTTGATATCTTCAAAATGCTTAAAAATACTTATATAATCGCAGTTATTCGACATTCCTAAAGAATGCATGTCGATTTTTGTCGAATAAAAAAAGGGCTCACGAGGAGCTCCTTTTTTAACTTGCTTTTTGTTGTTTTTCATATATTTCGATACCGGCTTCTTGAAGCATCCACTCAATATGAACACCATATCCGCTAGTAGGATCATTAACGAACACATGAGTAACTGCACCAATAATTTTTCCATTTTGAATAATAGGGCTTCCACTCATCCCCTGTACAATCCCCCCCGTTTTATCCAACAGTTTAGGGTCGGTAATTTTTACTATCATACCTTTTGTTACAGGGTTTTTCTTAGGCATATTGCTGACAATTTCTACATCAAACGTCTGCATTTTGTCTCCATCCAACACCGTCAGAATCTTTGCAGGTCCTTCCTCTACCTGCTCAGCATATCCGACAGGCAGACCATTTGGATAGGATTTATTATCCATCGAACCATCTAATTCTCCAAAAATGCCGAAAGGTGTATTCTTTGTAATCGTACCTAAACGGTCATCCTTTAAGGAAAATTCAGCTCGTTTTTCACCAGGAACGCCCTGACTTCCTTTTTCAATGGACGTAACGTGAGAGCGTACAATCGTTCCTTCATGAATTTCAATAGGTTTTTTCGTATCCATATCTGAAATGACATGGCCTAAAGCTCCATATTTTTTACTATCTGGATGGTAGAACGTCATCGTTCCAATTCCAGCTGCAGAATCACGGATATATAACCCGATCTGATATTCCTTTTCCTGTTTGTTGAACGATGGATTTAATGTCGTTGTCATGATCTCTTTATTTCTTTTTAACGTGAATTTTATGGCTTTTCCATCTTTCCCTGCATCTTTTACAAGGGAGGATAGATCCTCCATACTATTGAGTTCCTCACCATTTCCTTTTAACAAAATATCCCCGACTTGAACACGGGCGTCTTCCCCTGGAGATGTTTTTTCATCCGCTTCTCCCGTTACAAGATGGTGTCCCACAACCAGGACTCCTTTTGTGTGTAATTCTACGCCTACCGATTGTCCGCCAGGGATTAATCGGATATCCTTCATTTTGTTTATGTCCGTTTTCTTCAAAGGAACGCCGGCAAATTCATGAAATACCTGGGTGTCATTTGTAGATGAAAATGCTGTCCAGGCTTCATTAGGATGACTTGAAACCGGTGCTGCCTCTATTTCAGCAGAAGTACTTACTTTCACTTCTGTTGGAATAGCAAGATATTTCTGAAGGGGGCTGAATAAAGGTAATATAAGCATCAACAGCAGGAGAACAGAACCACATATATGTTTACTTGTCAATTTATGATTCAAGGGTTCAACACTCCTTATTACTCCAGTACCAACTTTCTTGGCTTACTTATAATGTGGTCTTCAAGGCCACTTTTTAAACCAGTATAAACTGAGTAAATATAGTACCGATTCCCTTGGCATGAAACATTCACCATGGTATAAATTAAAGCATTAGGATAATCCTATTTTTGTGACCATTTAAAAAACGTATGGATTGATCCATACGTTTTAATTTCCCCAATATTCGTTCATATCATTTATTTAATTTATGTTTATGTGCCATTTCTAACAATTCTCTTGCGTGCTCAAGAGTTGTCTCCGTCAATTCAGCTCCTGTAATCATGCGAGATAACTCATCAGCTTTTTCCTGATGAGACAATTCCGAAACCCCGGTGTAAGTACGATCATTATCTACTCGTTTTTCAATTCTCACATGAGTATCTGCCATCGCAGCCACTTGAGGTAAATGAGAAATACAAAGAACCTGAGAACCTTCTGATATTCCATAAATTTTTTCAGCTATAGCTTGAGCCACCCGGCCGCTTACTCCTGTATCTACTTCATCGAAAATGACGCTCGTTACTCCTTGATGCCGTGAGAAAATGCGTTTGAGAGCAAGCATAATTCTAGACATTTCCCCTCCGGAAGCTACTTTATGTATTTCTCTTAGAGGTTCCCCTGGGTTGGTCGTAATTAAAAATTTAACATGGTCAAAACCATTAGATTGCAAACGGACTGGTTTACCATCCAGGACAGGATCAGACTGTTTTCCTTCTTTTATAGAAATATCAACATCGAAAGCAGCTTTTTCCAAATATAAGTCCTTTAGTTCATCATGAATATAACCAGCTAATAATTCTGAAACATGCTTCCGAATATCATGCAGATCCTTCGCCTCTAATACCGCGTCCTGTCCCAGTTCATCAATTTGACTTTCCATATTGGCAAGTCGTGAATCTTTGTTTTTAATCTCGTCTATCTCTTCCTCTATTCTGGATGCATATTCGAGCATCTCCTCGACGTCTGCACCATACTTCTTCTTTAATCGATTCAATTCATTCAATCTGGATTCAATTTGATTTAACCGTTCAGGATCAAACTCCAGGTTCTCCATTTGTGAACTTAATTGAAAGGTCAATTCCTCAATTAAGTAATAAGAATTGGAAAGCTCTTCTGACATTTTAGCCAGACTGTCATCAAAATCATTTGTGCTTTCCAAAGAAGTCATGGCGTGACTTAACCAATCCAGACCTTTTTGCTCTCCATATAAAGAATAGTAAGCATCATGTATACCTTGATAAATCTTTTCATAATTATTTAATTTAGTTCGTTCTTCACTTAATTCCTCATCTTCTTTCGGTTGAAGTTCCGCTTCTTGAAGTTCACGAAGCTGAAACTCTAAAAGATCAAGTCGCTGAGCCATTTCTTGTTCATTTTCACTTAGTTCTTTATATCGATTCACCAACGTACGATATTTTTCATAAACACGGCGGTACTCCTGCATAGAAGACTTCATTTCTGAGGATGCAAATAAATCCAGAAGTTCAATGTGTCTCTCCGGATCCATTAGCGATTGCGTCTCATGTTGACTATGGATATCAATCAGAGCCCGGCCAAATTCTTTTAATATTCCAAGAGTTACTAATTTACCGTTAACCCGGCAAATACTTTTCCCTTGATGAGTAATTGCCCGATTAAGAACGACCATTCCATCTTCACTAATATCTACACCGAATTGTTCCGTCTTGCTATGAATAGGATGATCCGCTTCCACGGTAAATAAACCTTCAATTTCGGCTTTTTTTGCTCCATGCCGTACAAACTCCACAGAGCCTCTTCCACCGGATAATAATTGTATGGCATCAATGATAATTGATTTACCAGCTCCTGTTTCACCTGTTAATACTGTCAAACCTTCCTTAAAAGTGATTGAAATATGATCGATGATTGCAAAGTCACGAATTGATAATTCAGTTAGCATGAAACGCTCCACCTCAGTTATAGCATATTTAGCAATTGTTCACTTATAGTCTCAGTCTGGTGCTCACTTCGGCAGATGATTAAACAAGTATCATCCCCGCAAATTGTACCCATTATCTCTTCCCACTCTAAATTATCTACAAGTGCTCCTACAGCATTAGCATTACCAGGGAGGGTTTTTAAAATGATAAAGTGACCAGCTCGATCGATACTAACAAAAGCATCCATCATTAATCGCTTGAGCTTTTCAAACGGATTAAAACGTTGATCCGCCGGGAGGCTGTATTTATAACGGCCATCCATCATAGGTACTTTCACAAGGTGGAGTTCCTTAATATCTCGGGAAACTGTCGCCTGTGTTACGTTATATCCCATACCCTTTAAACGATCTACCAGTTCATCTTGTGTTTCAATATCATCATTGGTAATCAACTCTCGTATCTTTATGTGACGCTGTCCCTTGTTCATGGTAATCCTCCGTTTCAAAAACCATCCAAAGTAAAAGGGCTGTTAAAAGCCCTTCCAACCTGTTTATCCATTGTGCGCTTCATGTGCTCTTTTAACCACATCATCCACCTCAGTCTGGTTTAGTTCCATTTTGGCCCCATCTAGACAAAGGTGTACTAAAAATTCTATATTTCCATCTCCTCCTGTTATAGGAGAAAAGGTTAATCCTTTCGAAGAAAACCCATGCTGTTTAGCAAATTCAAGAATGCCATGAATGACATCCGTATGAATCTTCGCATCTCTTACAATCCCTTTTTTACCAACCTGTTCCCGACCTGCTTCAAATTGGGGTTTTATGAGTGCGGCTACATCTCCCCCACGAGTTAAAAGCTTGGCAAGCACAGGAAGAATAATACGCAGAGAAATAAACGATACATCGATAGACGCGAATTCAGGTGGACCATAAGCTAAGTCTTCCAGCGTTACATAACGAAAGTTTGTCCGTTCCATCACAACGACTTGAGGGTCATTTCTCAACCCCCAGTCCAGCTGGTTATACCCAACATCTACGGCATAACTCATCTTGACCCCATTTTTTAGACCGCAGTCAGTAAAGCCACCCGTAGATGATCCAATGTCGATCATTATTTTATCCTTTACCTGAATATCAAATTCTTTTAGAGCCTTTTCAAGTTTAAGACCGCCTCTGCTCACATAAGGAATAGCTTTTCCTTTAACCGTGATGGGAAGGTTCTCGTCAACTTTTACTCCTGGTTTATCCAACCGTTCTTGTTCAGAAAAAACCAGCCCAGCCATTATGGTGCGCTTAGCTTTTTCTCTGGTTTCAATATATCCCTTTTCTACTAATAAAACATCTAAACGAATTTTTCTTCCCATTAATTAAGCCCTCTGCTGTTTAGTTGGAATCATTTCTTTTAAATTTTCAATAATTTTTTCCTCAGTTAAACCAATCTCTTCCCACAACTCCGGTACACTTCCATGTTCTATAAAGCGGTCCGGGACTCCCATGCGTTTTATCCATTGAGACCTGTAACCTTCTTCTGCTGCAAATTCCAGGACACTGGACCCAAAGCCTCCTTGGAGAACCGCTTCTTCAACAGTTAGTACAGGGATGTCCTTTTTCATAAGATCATGAAGCATGGAATCATCCAGGGGTTTCATAAACCTTGCATTAACGACACAAATGGATATTCCTTCTTCTTCCAGCTTTTTACTTGCTTCTAAGGCCATTTTAATGGTGGTTCCAAACGTAAGAATAACTCCGTCTTTTCCATCTTTAAGAATTTCCCAGCTTCCAATCGGAATGGTGTGGAGTTCTTCATCGGTATCCACCCCTTCTGCATTGCCTCGAGGATAACGTATAGCAATAGGACCATCATCATATTTTACAGCCGTATGCATAAGGTGCTGAGCTTCATTTTCGTCTTTAGGCATGGAAATAACCATATTGGGTACAGAGCGAAGGAAAGATATATCAAACACACCCTGATGAGTTTCTCCATCAGCTCCAACAAGTCCAGCACGATCAATACCAAAAATCACATTAAGGTTTTGTCTGGCAACATCATGAATAACTTGATCATAGCCCCTTTGCAGGAAGGTTGAATAAATAGCCAGGAAGGGTTTCATGCCCTGAGTGGCCAAACCTGCCGATAACGTAGTAGCATGCTGTTCTGCAATACCTACATCATATAAGCGATCAGGAAATTCTTCACCAAATTTTTCAAGTTTAGAACCAAGAATCATAGCAGGGGTCACGGCAACAACGCGGTCATCGGTACGCGCTTCCCTGCGCAACGTTTCGCTGATTACAGAACTCCATGCCGGAGGCGCAGAAGATGGTTTAATTTTTTCTCCAGATTCGATCTTATAAGGTCCTACTCCGTGCCATTTATCTTTCACATCACTTTCAGCAGGGTGGTATCCCTTCCCTTTTTGGGTCATAACATGAACAATAACTGGACCTTCGGTTTTTTTCGCGTAGTTTAAGTTTTCCAACAAATCTTCGAAATCATGTCCATCTACTGGCCCGTAGTAAGTAAAGCCAAGCTCCTCAAAGAACATCCCCGGAACCACGAAATATTTCATACTATCTTTTAGACGCTCAGCGGCTTGAGCAATCCTTCCCCCTACTGCAGGAATCTTCTTAAGCAGCCACTCTAAATCATCTTTTGCACGGTTATACTTACCAGCACTTCTCATACGTCCAAGAGCACCATGGAGAGCTCCAACATTCTTAGCTATGGACATTTCATTGTCATTTAGGATAACGGTTACACTCTTTTTCTCATGACCAATATGGTTCAGAGCTTCAAGTGCCATACCTCCTGTTAATGCACCATCTCCGATTACCGGAAGAATGGAATGGTTCTCATTCTTTAGATCACGGGCGATCGCCATACCCATTGCAGCGGATAAAGAGGTAGAACTGTGCCCTGTTTCCCAAATGTCATGTTCACTTTCAATTCTTTTTGGAAAACCACATAAACCTCTGTACTTTCGTAATGTACTGAATTGGTTTCCACGTCCTGTAAGGATTTTATGAATATAAGACTGATGGCCTACATCCCATAGCAAACGATCCTGGGGACTGGTATATACTTTATGCAGAGCAAGAGTGAGCTCTACCACACCCAAATTAGCACCCAAATGCCCACCTGTAGCAGCAAGATTGCCAATTAAAAACTGTCTCATATCCTCTGCCAGTTCTTCTAGTTGTTTTGTATTCATTTCCTTCAGGAGTGAAGGATTATCAATTTTACTCAGATCCATTAATGGACCCCCTTGTAATTATCTTGTTTTTTTATTGGTTGACGATGCGTTCGATAAAATCCTGATTTTTGTAGTTGACTCAAGCCATGCAATAACTCGTGCGGCAAAAAATATGATTTTAGTTGAGGAATTAATGGCAAAGAATTTACCTAATGCTTTTCCGCCAACGGTAAGCGCTGCTACTATACTTGTTAAAATTACAGAAATTGTAATTTGTACCGTCGAACCATCGCTGTATCCTAACACGTTTGCCACTTGCAGTACTACAATTGCTGAAGCCGTCCCACTTACTATACCAGAAATATCTCCAATAACATCGTTACAAAAACTAGCAAACCTGTCAGCATTCCTAACGATAATAATGGCTTCTTTAGCACCTGATACTTTTTCTGAAGCCATCGCATGGAAAGGCTTCTCATGAGCAGCTGTTGCTGCAATTCCTAACATATCAAATATAACACCTGTGAACACAATAATGAAAACGATAACAAGTCCAATAATCCACATAACACCGCTTAAAACGGAGGATGATATAACTGAAAAAATAGCCGCTAACACGAATGTGATAACGGCAATACTTAAACTGAATTTTAAGGATTTTTTTAATTTATTGTCCATTCTCAACCTCTATATCCTTTAATTGACTTCATATGTAGCGAAAGGAATGGTCACGTAACAGGTAAAAATTGCGGCTTAGGTCTAGTAGGTTTTCCCAATCAAGCACCGAGTGTCACCACTCTGGCGGTTCCCCTTTAAGCTCAACTCAGCTCCGTTTCCGAAAGCTGGACTAGATTGCCACTTAGTCCGCACTATAATTCCTGTTACATGTACAAAATAGAACAGCCTAGGGGATTTCCCCGACAGCCTTTAACCGATCCTTAGCCTCTTTTGCAGTTCTGATTTCATAAAGCTTCCACATCATGTCTTCGCTGGCCATCCGAAGAACCATGATATTCATTAACTATAATCCCCTCAGAACCACTCAAGGCAGGCTACGCTGCGCATATAGATGTTACTCCATATACTGCAGGTTCATACCCCATTCCATAAGGATCCCTGGCTCAGGGATCCTTACAGAGATGGGCCTCCGCGGAAGCAGGGTCAACGCCCACATGCCTTTGTGGATCGCCCTGCAACCTTAACTCCCAGCATCGACCCAAGGCTGGGCGCCTCAAGCCAACACAAGGAACTTCATCGATATGCCCTTTGGCGGATTTTTAGGCCCGCCTTCAGGAACGGAGGGCCGACTAGAATACTGCACCATTCCTCACTAACCATAATATATCATATTCTAAATCCTTGCTCAATCTAAACGTTTTTAATGATCACGGCTGCTTAAATAGTGAATAAGTTCTGAAAGAATCGTATGGTTTACGCCTGCATTTTTAAGTGCACTTTGCGCCTCATCCACGTATGATTCCATTTGTGTACGTGCTCCATCCAAACCTAGCAGTTGAGGGTAAGTACTCTTCCTATTGCCCTCATCACTTCCTACAGGTTTACCAATTTTCTCAGCATCTCCAGTCACGTCTAAAATATCGTCCTGGATTTGAAAAATAAGCCCGAGGGCTTCCCCCATCTTCTTCATTTCATCAAATTTCTCTTCTGATGCATGCCCAAGAAAAGCCCCGGCAATAATAGCAAAATTAAGCAATTTACCAGTCTTTTTCTTGTGTATGTTCTCAAGCTCTTCGAGTGGTATTTGCTTATTTTCGCTCAGCATGTCCTGCATTTGTCCTTCAACCATGCCCGATGCGCCACTGGCTTTAGATAATTCCTGTATTAAAAAAACCCTTTCCCGATCACTTAGCTCTTGGTCATTCACAATAATTTCAGAGCTTAAGGTGAGGAGCGCATCTCCAGCTAGAATAGCTGTTGCATCATCAAAACGACGGTGGCTTGTGGGTAATCCTCTACGAAAATCATCATTGTCCATCGCGGGAAGATCATCATGAATCAGCGAATAAGTGTGGATCATTTCGAGTCCACAGGCTACAGCCATCGTTCTATCGACTTTTGCACCGAAAGCCTCCGCTGTAGCTATTAATAGTATAGGCCGTAATCTTTTACCTCCCGCTTCAATGGAGTAAAGCATAGCGTCCTGAAGGCGGCCGGGTACGGTATAATCCCTTACATAATGTATTAACTGTTCATTGATCAGCTGACGTTTCTCTAACAGATAATCGGATAAAATCACAGTCATTCTTCTTCCTGAATAGAGAATGATTCAAATTCGCCGTGTTCGTTCAGGATCTGCTGCATCTGTTTTTCTACATTTCCTAATTTTTCACTGCAGATTTTAGAAAGCTTCATTCCTTCTTGGTAATACTGGATGGCTTTTTCTAGCGGCACTTCTCCCGTTTCCAATTTTTCCACCAGATCTTCAAGCTGCTTCATTGCTTCCTCAAAGCTCAATTGATCTTCTTTTTGGGTCATTCTTCATCCTCCTCTACGTCCAACACTTCACAATTAACGGTGCCATCATGAACTTTCAAAGCTAACTTTGATCCTTCTTTTACATGACCGATTTGTTTAACTACATTTCCATCTTCTTTAAAAGGGATAGCGTATCCTCGCTTCATAATCTCAAGCGGGTTAAGCAAAGTTAATTTATCAAGATGATTATGAAACTGATCTTTTTTTGAATTTAAGGTTTCTTGAAAACGAAGCTGTAATTGCCTGGTCTCTTTATTCAACCGGTCTTTAGTTTCGTTAATTTGAGTACCTGGACCCTGCTGCTTTAATCGATTTCGAATATTTTTCCACTTTTCAGTTTGCTGTGAGTGGATGAGCTTCATCTGCATGGCATGTCTTTCCATCATTCGATCCAGGTCCTGTTCTTTTTGGCGGAGCAATTGTTCCGGATATTTAAAAGCATAGGACTTTTGTAAACGATTCAGTTTTTGTCTGTCTTCCACTGATCTGGATTCCATGAAACGCATGAGCCGGTGCTTCAAAGAACGAATATGCTCCTGCAATTCTACAATAGAAGGGACCGCAAGCTCCGCTGCCCCAGTAGGTGTAGCCGCTCTGAGATCCGCTGCAAAATCACTAATCGTGGTATCCGTTTCATGTCCTACAGCGGAGATAACAGGAATAGAAGAATCAGCGATAGCTCTTGCGACAATTTCCTCATTGAAACCCCATAAATCTTCAATTGATCCCCCTCCACGT
Organism: Halobacillus sp. B29; assembly: GCF_052246755.1. Lineage (NCBI taxonomy): Bacteria > Bacillati > Bacillota > Bacilli > Caryophanales > Bacillaceae > Halobacillus > Halobacillus sp. B29. Next base: position 356,873 of record NZ_JBQQCM010000002.1, on the reverse strand, counting down.
CCAACAATTAAAACATCGCAATCAAGGTTATGATTGGCGTATTGAATGGCATTAGCTACTGAAGAGGCCGCTCTCTCCCCTTGAACGAGGACTGGTAGGATGGAAACGGGGACCACAGGATACCTGCGCTTAATAGTCGATAAAATATCTCTAACAGCTGCGCCTGTAGGCGATGTAATAACCCCGATATGGTTTGGGTAGGCAGGAATACTTTTTTTGCGTTCAATTGCAAAGAGACCTTCCTGCTCAAGCTTCTCCTTTAATTGCTCAAATGCTAAGTATAGCGCTCCAATTCCATCAGGCTGCATTTCTTTGATATAAAGTTGATACTGACCCATAGGTTCATAAACGTTAATTTCACCCTTTATAAGCACGTTCATTCCGTTCTCAGGGTTAAATTTAAGATCACGATTGTTCCCTGCAAACATAACCGCTTGAATTCTTGCAGCGTTGTCTTTTAAAGATAAGTACATATGCCCCCGGCTATGGTGTTTGAAATTTGAGATTTCCCCCCTGAGCCATACGGTCTTTAAATGTGGATCTCCCGAAAGTTTACGCTTAATGTATTTAGTAAGTGCCGTAACCGTAAGATATTGGTCGTTCACACGAAAATCCCCTTACTGATTATTGTGAATTCGTTTTGCAGCTTTAATCGTGTTGTGCAGGAGCATCGTAATGGTCATAGGTCCTACACCTTTAGGAACAGGAGTAATGTAAGAGGCTTTCTGGCGAGCAGATTCAAACTGAACATCCCCCGTCAATTTCCCCTCTACACGGTTTACCCCCACATCAATTACGACTACACCCTCGCTAATATCTTCCGCTGAAATCAAACCTGGTTTTCCGGCAGCCACAATTAATATATCCGCTTTTCTTGTATGCTCTTGTAAATTTTTGGTTCGTGAATGGCAATGAGTTACAGTAGCATTTTCGTTCAGCAGAAGTTGTCCTACCGGCTTTCCAACTAAATTACTTCTGCCAATAATCACGACGTTCTTACCTTCCAAGCTGATCTCTGCACGCTTAAGCATTACTAAGATACCGTAGGGAGTACAAGGATAAAAGGTCTCTTGTCCTGTCATCATCTTCCCAACATTACTAGGATGAAACCCATCTACATCTTTAGAAGGGTCAATGGCTTCAATAACTTTCTGGTCAGCTATCTGGTCAGGGAGAGGCAGTTGAACGAGTATTCCATGAACCGTTTCATCCTGGTTAAGACGTTCAATAAGTTCCAGCAATTCTTGTTCGGATGTCGTTTCAGGCAGTTCAATTAATTCTGAGTCCAGTCCCACTTTTTCAGAGGCCCTCTGTTTTCCTCTTACATAAGACTTAGATGCCGGGTCCTCGCCAATAATAACTACTACTAACTTTGGATAAATTCCATGTTCTTTTAATCCTTTAACTTCTTCTTTCATTTCTTCACGAAGTTCTTCTGCTAACTGTTTCCCATAAATTACTTCAGCTGACATCTCGCATCCCCCTTATTTACATTTATATCATTTTAGAAAGTACACCGTTCACAAACTTTCCGGACTCTTCTTCCCCGAAAATTTTTGCTAATTCAACGGCTTCATTGATCGCTACTTGTGATGGAACATCTTCATTGTACTTTATTTCGTAGGCTGCCATTCTTAAGACCGTCTTTTCTACTTTCGGAAGGCGAGAAAAGGTCCAATTTACCAGGTTGTCCGAGATCCATTGGTCAATTTCCGACTGATGATTTGCCACACCGTGTACCAAATCATGCATAAATGCATCAACCACAGGCTCTTCGATAACATGTTGAATAGCTTCCTCGATATCGATCTCACTATTGTTGACTTGAAAAAGCGCCTGAAAAGCCTTTTCTCGTGCTGCGCGTCGTTTCATGTTCATTCTCCTTTTAGGTAATATCCGTTTGCATAATAACATTTTAGTACAATAAAAGCTATTCGAATGTGAGGATTAAACAAGTTCGATACAGAAGATGAAAAGGCCGGAAAGGGAAACAGTTCCCCTTTTCCGGCCTCCTGCTAAAATTCTTCACTAACGAGTTCGTCTTCTTTTGCTTCAATTTGTACTCCTACAATATGGACATTTATTTCATTAATCTCAAGTGCTGTCATATTTTTGAGTGCTTGACGAGTATTGTCCTGTATTTTTTGAGCCGTATCAGGAATTGAAATTCCATAGTCCATCACAACAAAGGCATCTATTAGAATCCCATCTTCTGTAAGTTCAACTTTAACACCTTTGCCATGATCTTTTTTCCCTAAACGCTCAACGACACCAGAAGCGAAATTACCACGCATGGAAGCTACGCCGGCCACTTCAGAAACAGCTATACCGGCAATTACTTCTATGACTTCAGGAGCAATCTCAATGTTACCAAGTGTCGATCCGTCCGTCACATTCAACAATTGCTTCTCACTCATAATGACCACCCCTTTTATTCTTCATCCTTCATTATAGTATATTTCTCAAGAAACATTGTGTTAAAGTCTCCGCCCACAAAAATTTCATGCTCCATCATACGTTGATGGAATGGAATTGTAGTGTGTACTCCTTCTATAATAAATTCATCAAGCGCACGTTTCATCCTTTGGATCGCCTCGTCGCGATCTCGTCCGTAAGAAATGAGCTTAGCTACCATTGAATCATAATAAGGAGGGATCATATACCCTGGGTAAGCTGCAGAATCAACACGTACGCCAAACCCTCCTGGAGGTAGATACATATCAATACGTCCTGCTGAAGGCATGAAATTCTTGAATGGATCTTCAGCGTTAATACGGCATTCAATCGCCCACCCCTCAAACGTGATTTCTTCCTGTGTAAAGGAAAGCTTTTCATTGTTGGCGATTTGAAGCATCTCTTTGATTAAGTCCACTCCTGTTACCATCTCTGTTACAGGATGCTCGACTTGTATCCGGGTATTCATTTCCATGAAATAGAATTCTTGTTCTTCTTTATCAAAAATGAACTCAACAGTCCCAGCTCCTGAATAATTAACGGCTAGCGCTGCTTTCACTGCAGCATCTCCCATTTGTTCCCGGATGTCTGGTGTAACTGCAGGAGAAGGTGTTTCTTCAATGAGTTTCTGCAGTCTTCTTTGGATGGTACAGTCACGTTCTCCCAAATGGACGGCGTTGCCATGATTATCGGCTAATACCTGAATTTCTACGTGACGGAAATTCTCAATGTATTTTTCAATATACACCCCTGGATTACCGAAGGCAGTTTCAGCCTCCTGTTGAGTCATTCGAATACCCGTTTTAAGATCATCTTCGTCACGGGCCACTCGTATTCCCTTACCACCTCCACCTGCTGTGGCTTTAATAATGACAGGGTAACCAATTTCTTCAGCAATTTTTAAGCCTTCCGCTTCATCCTTAATGATACCTTCTGAACCGGGCACAATGGGAACACCCGCTTCTCTCATCGTTTCACGTGCGACATCCTTTGTTCCCATTTTCTGAATAGCGTAGGAAGAGGGACCAATGAACGTAATATTGCATTCTTCACACATTTCAGCGAACTCAGCATTCTCGGATAGAAAACCATACCCAGGGTGGATGGCATCTGTTTCCGAAAGAGTGGCTACACTCATGATATTTGTATAATTCAAATAACTATCCTTACTTAATTTTGGCCCTACACAGTAAGCTTCATCAGACAGCTGAACATGAAGAGCTTCTTTATCTGCCTCCGAATAAACTGCTACCGTTTCAATTCCCATCTCTTTGCAAGCACGAATAATTCGAACAGCTATTTCTCCTCTATTGGCTATTAAAACTTTTTTAATCAAAATCTCATCCCCCGTTACTTAGACTTTACGCGGAATAATGGTTGTCCGTATTCTACAAGTTCACCGTCTTCTGCAAGAATCTCGACGATTTCCCCGCTGACTTCCGCTTCTATTTCATTGAATAACTTCATCGCTTCTACAATACAAACCACGCTATCCTCTTTCACCTGATCGCCGACCTGAACATAAGCTTCCTGATCTGGAGAAGGCGATTTATAAAAGGTTCCGACCATAGGGGAAGTAACTTCCGCATCATAATTAGCTTCCTGCTGCTCCTTCTTACCTGCTTCTTCCGGTTCCGCTTGCTCCTGTACTTCCTGCTTAACCGGCTCACTTTTCTGATCTTGCGATGGGGCTGGTGCTTGAACAGTCTCCTGTACTTTTACAGGCTCCGAAACAGCCTGACCTTGTTCCTTTTTCATAGAAACTTTGGTTCCATTGGATTCATAGCAGAATTCATCAATGTTTGATTGATCGATAAGTTTAATTAGTTCACGTATTTCCTGCACCTTTAACATAGTTGGCACTCCTTTATGTACATAACTTTTTTTATAACTGATATTAATAATTCCTCTTAACATTTTACGACAGAATACCACTTGACTGCAACTTCCGGTTTGGAAGCGGTTTATTCTAAACCTGTGTATGAAGGTAAAAACAGGGCATTAGTCCCCTGTCCAATTTAATAAAACATCAAAAAAGCCCCTTACCATTAAGGTTAGGGGCTTCCGGTTATTTAGTCGGTTGGAATTGAACTTGCACGCGTTTTTCTCCAAACTCATCTGAAACCATCTGGATAATTTGATTGGTTTCTGACTTTGATAATTCATCAGCTTTTAATGTGACATGGACGACCTCTTCTTCTGCTCGAACTAAAACATCTTCATATGGAGCACTTGCCTGAATAGTGTTTTCTAATATAGACTCTTTAGATTGATTCTCTTTAATCGTTTCCATTCTTTCCAAAGCTTCATTTTTTTCCTGTGTAGTAAAATTACTCGAAGCTACGATTTCTGAAAGCTGTTCCTGAAGCTGATCTCTCTCGTTTTGTTTTTCTAAGCGGATAGCAGCGAATAACTCCTCTGTTGAGACCTGTGAAATTACGGATCCGTCAGCAGACGTTTCCACCCCTTCCGCATTTTCTGGATTGTTTTCATCCTCATTCACTTCTGTCCAACTATCTTCTTGAATAAAGGCCATCTCTCCATTATCAGGGGACGTCATGTAATAGACACTCAATACAATTAACAGACTTAACATCGTAAGTAACCAAACGGTTTGTTTTTTAACCAAGATAACCCCTCCTTATTGTTTAGGCAAGACAGAAATCCGATGACTGGGTACGTCTAAGACTCTGGATACAGCTTCGACCACCCACCCTTTAACTTGAATTTGATCGACCCCCTTAGCGGTTACGAATACACCACTGACCTCTGGTTTGGTCGTTTTTGTTAGTAAAGGAACTTCACGGTCTCCCTGGCGGACCAGGACTAACTGCTGTTCCTTTGAATAATCTTCAATCTCTCTTTCCCCTCCATTCTTGTCTGTTTCCTTCGTGGTCTGCTTTCCTATTATTAAATTTTTGTCATACACTTTTTCATGAGTGGCTGATAAATTAATCATAATGTCAACTGAACTTACCCCTTCGATGTTCTCCAGCAGTGGTTTTAACTGTTTCTCATAACCCTTTTCCAATTGGTTTATCGAGTCCGTTAATTCAGGTGCATCGCTTGCCTCAGAGGATACTGCGGATTTTTCTGCTGTTTCACCTTGTGAAGGCGGAGCAGGTTCGTTGCTCTGGAACCAGTTGCTAGAGAGAATGATCAGAACTCCAATTAATCCAAGAGCTATAAAATATTTAGGCTTATTAATCTTTTTTCCTTCTTTAGAAGACAAAGGTTCTAATAATTTACTCCACCATTTATTCATCCTCTTCCTCCCAGCGGATTTCTATTTGTGCTTTGTCTAATTCCAAGTATTGGGAGATCCAGGCTTGAATACTGTCTACCTGTTTCTCCTCTTTAGGGGCCTGTTTCTCCATGATGGATATAGAAACATTCTCAACAGTCTTACTTTCTTCAAGAGGAGTAAGTGTTAGGACCAGCTTGTCCAGTGTATCCATTTGATACGGTTCTTGAAGAAAACTCATTTCCAGATCCACCAGCTGCAAATTCTGCTCTTTGAGCGGATCTTTAAGCTCAGCTGACAATGATTGGGTAACTTGTTCTAATTTATATGCATCTTGTCCTTCAAGTATTTCTTTTTTCTTTTCTTCAATACTATCGTCCAGGGAGTCAACTTCCATCTCTTCATTCATCGTGTACTCCGCTTTTTTCATTAGCTGATCAGGGTTTATTTTCAATAGTTGTAATAAAGGCCCTAGAAAAATTAATAAGAGAAGCACCGATAGAACCAGACGAGCGTATTTCTTCATCAAACCCGAAGGAAGAAGCGCATCGGCAACTATAGCTAACAGAAGAAATAAAACAATTCTAGTAATCCACTCTATAAAAAGGTTCATCCTTCACACCCTCATCTAACCATCATGGTTATGTTACTGGCTGCTACCATAATGACGATAACTAGAAAAAACATCATGGAAACCATTAACAATGCAGCAAATACATACATGATATGCCTGCTCACTACATCCATAGCTCGTATGATAGGGCCATCTCCTAGCGGCTGCAATAAAGCAGCAGCCATTTTATAAATGATGGCAATAGCGAATACTTTAAGTGCAGGAAACACGGCAATGCCGAGCAGAATGACTACTCCCGCAATCCCCAGAGTATTTTTCAAAACGAGAGAGGCACCTAATATGGTGTCCGTAGCATCCGTAAACAAACGTCCCACGACCGGCACAAAATTTCCTGTTACAAACCTTGCCGTTTTCATCGTCACGCCATCTTGAACAGCTGTGACCGTCCCTTGAACGGATATAACTCCTAGAAAAATAGTTAAAAATATCCCCATGACTGCTAAGCCGGTTTTCCTTAGCAGCTCTGCAAGCTGATCAACTTTATAAGTCTCATTGAGTGACCCAACAATCAAAAGCAAAGCAGAAGATGTAAACAAAGGAATTAAAAGGAATTTAACTAGAAGACCACTGGACTGAACGAGAGCCACTATAATGGGATGAAAAAAGGAAATGGACATTAAATGACTAAATGATGCCATAATCCCGAGCAAAAGTGGAAGTAGTCCGATCATAAAGCTGCTCATTCTGTCGATTGCCTCTATCGTGTAATCAATCACCTGCCTAAAACTCTCCAGAGCCAGTGTAAGCAACACGAGATAAACAACCAGATAAGCGATTTTACTAATTACTGGATTTTCGAATGAATTCTGAACCGATTGGAGTAAAGTACTGAATAGAGTTAAAAACAATAATGAGGCCAGCAATTTACCATTCAGCATCAACTCCTGAAAGAAGAATTGAATGATCCCTGTGAACCAGTCCGATGTCTTCAGCGATCCCTCGTTTTGAATATATTCACGGAAGTTTTTCATATTGAAGGAGGGCATGTAATCTCCATAGTCCTGGTCGAGCTCCTCCCAACTTTTCTCAAGCTCTTCTGTAGAAATATAATCTAACATGGTAGGAGGTATATCGGAATTTTGGGAAGCTGAAGAGATCAAGGGAAAACAAACGATGCCTAGGAGTAAACAGACTATGAAAGATAAACGTTTCATTTCTTACCTCGCTATCTTATCCTAAGTATCCAGGAATAAAGTTTAGGATGGTCTCTATTACTGCAGTGACGATAGGAATCGCAAGCATTAATATGAATAATTTCCCTGCCAGTTCAACTTTTGAAGCTAATGAATTCAACCCAGCATCTCGGATTAATTGAGCCCCAAATTCTGCAATATAAGCGATTCCTATAATTTTTAAGATGGTCTTGAAGTAAAAGGGTTCAACCTGAGCTTGTTCAGCCATGTAGGATAGAAGCGCAAATATATGTTTGACCTGATCCAGAATAGATAAAAAGATAATGATGACAGTAAACAAAAGGAGTAGAAAAGCGGCCGAGGATTTATGCTCTTTTAATAAAATAATTAATAAGGCCGCTACTAGTCCTAAAGATACAATTTGTATAATATCCATAATTTCCTACCCTTGGTAAAGAAAAACTGATTTAATTTCTTGAAATAAATCAGCGAGCCGGTACAAAACGATGAACAGGACTATGATGAATCCTGTGAGCGTGACCGCCTGCGCAATCTCCTCTTTTCCCATTTGCTTTAGAATACTGTGTATCATCGCAACAATAATCCCTACACCGGCAATTTGAAAAAGTATCGTGGCATCTTGAAGCACAATGGTTCTTCCCCCTTTTAAATAATTAATATAATGACAAGCAGGCCGCTTAAAACACCCATTCCACGAGCCATCCTCTGGTACTGATCAACTCCATCCAATGCTTCCTGTAATTCTCGATCTAAGTGATGGAGTGCCAGTTGAATTTGTTTCTGCTGCTGTTCCAAATCATGCTGGCCTAAGGTACGCCCAAACTGAAGTAAAATCTCCCATTCACTTTTCCCCATCGCATTCGAAGACCAATGCTTTTTCAAACGGGATTCCCATAAAGAAGCAAAATCCGAACAAGGTTCTTGATCCTGGTTAATCTTTTCAAAAAACTGAGAGGTTGGCGGTGGCAAGTGCCTTGCTAAATTCTCACATACTTCCCATAAAGAGGACTGCCCGTAAACCATTTCTGCTTCAATCATTTGCAAAGCATTTTTCCACTGCCGGATATGTCCCGGTCTTTGCTTAAACCGGGCTGCGATATCAAAACCGGCTAGTGTTGTTACACTCAGGATGAGTACGGCCCCAATCCACTCCATGCAGTTCCCTTCCCTTCCAATGAGCTATGGGCAGTCCACACTCGTCTAAAACAGTGATAGACCCAGCATTATTGGGGCTTAACCGTTCCAGAACAAGATATCGTTCAAACACTCCTTCTTCTATCAATTCTCTAGCTGAGGGTCTTTTCTGAACGTTTGTTATACTCGTTCCATGAATGCTGCATATAACTTCTACTCCAGTAAAAGTCGCTTCCCTTATCGCATTCGCATCAGCTGCCCCGCCAATTTCATCGACGATCAATACTTCTGGAGACATCGAACGTATCATCATCATCATGCCTTCTGCTTTAGGACAGGCGTCCATAACATCTGTACGTTCTCCTACATCTAGTTGGGGGACCCCACGAAGACTCGCGGCTATTTCAGACCGCTCGTCCACAATGGCCACTTTACTTGCTCGTTGATCCTGGTGACCTGAACCGATTCTCTGGGCCAACTCCCTTAGTAAAGTGGTCTTACCTGAATGTGGGGGGCCTATAATCAAAGTACTTGTCCATCTGCCATTCTGATATAAATAAGGGATGAGCTGATTAATCTGTCCTGTAGTATTCTTGGCCACACGAATATTCATAAAAGCAATATGTTTTAGTGTCTCAACCTGATGGTTTATCGTATTAGCCTTTCCAGCTAGCCCTACACGGTGACCTCCTTGAATCGTTATAAAGCCCTCTTTTAACTCATCTTTAAATCGGTAGAGGGAAAACTGACTGATCTGATTTAATACGTAGGATAAATCAATCGACGTAACAAGCGGCCCTTCTACCACTCCATTTTTCCTAGCATCAAGAACCTCAATTTTCTGATTGATTCGTAAGCGAATTTCTTGAATTGTCTTCCAATTCACTTTCCTTTTTAAGAGGATTTGGAAGTGATCGGGAAACAACCTGATAATCTCCTCCATCCTGTTCTGCTCCTTTAATTGGTTTACTTCATATGTATGTTCTATCTCATCTCTTATGACCATTTAAGAGATATAAAATAGATTTTCTCTATTAAAAAAAGCTCATCCCTATGAAGGGATGAGCTATAAAAGAGCCTCTCTATTTGTTATGCACGTGAAACGTATTTTCCATCTGTCGTACTGATCAACAGATTCTCACCTTCATTAATAAAGAAAGGTACCTGCACGGTCAAACCTGTCTCCAGGGTTGCAGATTTGGTACCGCCGCTTGCGGTATCCCCTTTAATTCCGGGTTCCGTTTCCACTACTTTTAGTTCAACGTTTTTAGGAAGCTCTACACCAATGGTCTCTGCCTGATAAGACTGGATTTGCACCTCCATATTTTCTTTCAGATAGTTCAACTGGTTTTCAAGCACGGATGACGGAATTTCTACTTGTTCAAAAGTTTCCATATCCATAAATGCATGCATATCTCCATTGGCATATAGATATTGCATTTTACGATTTTCAATATGAGCACGTTCCACCTTTTCGCCGCCACGGAATGTTTTTTCCTGAATATTTCCGTTTCTCAAGTTACGTAACTTTGTACGTACAAATGCAGCCCCTTTTCCTGGTTTCACATGCTGAAAATCCATTACTGACCAGATATCTCCCTCCACTTCAATGGTGAGACCCGTTCTAAAATCATTAACTGAAATCATATTTTTTCCTCCTTATATATCCTCTACAATGAAATAAGTTCTTTAGTAGATGTGCTCAAACGGTTGTTACCGGCGCTTGTAATGACCGTATCATCTTCAATCCGGCAGCCCCCGACATTGGGTACGTATATTCCAGGCTCAACGGTTACGACCATTCCCTCTTCAAGCACCATGTCGGAACGGAACGAAAGACCAGGTCCTTCATGGACATCTAAACCGATTCCATGTCCAGTTGAATGGCCAAAGTACTCTCCGTAGCCTTTTTCTTTAATATAATCACGCGTTAGGGCATCTGCTTCCTTACCTGTTATCCCGGACTTAAGCCCCTCCATGCCCTTCAACTGTGCCTGCAGAACAACATCATAGATTTCACGCAGTTCATCACTAATTTCACGAACAGCTACGGTACGGGTAATATCAGAACAATATCCTTTATATAAAGCTCCAAAATCCAAAGTAACCAGCTCTCCAGACTGAATTTCTTTTTCAGATGCTACACCGTGCGGTAAAGCAGAACGGTAGCCTGAAGCAACAATAATATCAAAACTGGAAGAGGTAGCTCCTTGCTTTCTCATAAAGAATTCCAATTCATTTGAAATATCAATTTCCCTGATACCTGGTTTAATATAGTTTTGTATATGTTCAAAGGCATCATCAGCAATTTTAGCAGCAGCTTGTAAAATACTAATCTCATCATCTGTCTTTATTAAGCGTAACTTTTCGACTATACCTGAGGTGGGAACAAGGTTTGCTTTTAATTCTTTGCGATACTGTTCATAGACACTATATGTAACGTGGTCTTTCTCAAAGCCAATCCGCTCAAGCCCTAAACGTTCCACTTGATTGGCGACTTCTTTCACCATAGGATTCTTATGTTCTACGACCTCGAAATCAGACGCTTGTTCGTTAGCTTGTGCGATATATCGAAAGTCGGTAATAAGTAAGGCTTCCCCACTTGTGACAAGCAACACCCCTGAGGAACCGGTAAACCCTGATACATATCGTCTGTTTTTTGGGCTCATAATCAGTATACCATCCAGTTCATCACTCATAACGGATTTTCGCAGATTTTCTAATTTACTCATCTTTCGTGTCTCCCTTCTGATTCTATCTGTTTAATTATAGCTAATGCAGCCAGGCGGTAACCATCTATACCAAAGCCTACAATCTGGCCCTGGGACACGGGAGCAAGCATAGATTGATGACGGAAGGATTCTCGCGCATGAATATTAGAAATGTGTACTTCTACAACTGGCAGGGAGATAGCGCTAACCGCATCTCTTAATGCTATACTGGTATGAGTATAAGCAGCTGGGTTCATAATAACACCCGCTGCCTGTACGTCAGCCTTATGCAGTTGGTCTACAAGATCCCCTTCATGGTTCGATTGGAATTCTTCTACCTCATATCCATACTCCCAGGCAGTATCTTTAACGAGTTTTACAACATCAGCCAAAGTAGCGTTACCATAAGTGCCCGGCTCTCTTTTGCCAAGCATATTTAAATTTGGCCCATTAATTAAGAATAGGCGTTTTACTGCCATCATTCCATCCCACCATTTACGAAATTGTCATACTTTTTTAGTGTATCATACTACTCCTTCTTTTGAGTATTAATTTGCTGACTCGTTAAACTCCTTATATTCAAAGGAAATAGAAAAACCTATGAATAATCCATAAAGAAGAAATAAACAGCCTGTCGTAACCCATGTATCACTGGATAATTCCATAAACGCAGGTATGGCTGGAAATAAAGGGGTAAGGATAACAAAAATAACGGCCCACAAAACCAAACCAAAAATCAGTCCTGGCCAAATGCCATTTTTCTTTTTTAAAAACATATAATAGAGCAAAGCGCTTATAAGAGACAACACTCCCACTATAATAACAGCCAGTACTTCAGCAAGCCAAGTTCCTGTCCATTCCGTCTGCCAATAGGAGCGAAACAGGAAGGAAGCAGCAGAAACTTCACTGAAGTGAAAATAATAAGCAAGCGCTGCTAAACCACTCCATAATACCCCTGAAGCGAAACCAATGATTAAAGTTTTGGTAAGAACACTTTGCTGGGGCTCCTGTTGATTTTGTTCTTTCGGTTTATCTGACATTGTAATCACCTCTGTCCATTATCTTTAACCATCTGCGAATTTTTCATGCTCATTCGACATAATAAAGGCTAGAGATGCGAAGAAAAATAAGGTAAAATATAAGTAAGAAAGAATGTAAATCAGGCGTTTATACAGCGGTTTAATCTGGGAATACCATAAGTACTGTAAAAAAATCCCACTATTGAATCTTAACTTCACATTTCTACTAAAATAACTTCTACACAAACGAACCATAGTCTTTGAATAATTCCAGCTGATCAGGAAATAATCTTTAATAGAACTATTTACACTTTACTATCCCATCATAGTTGGAAACCTATAGTGTTGGTCCAATATATGATTTTGGGATATAAATATTTTATAAGTGGTATATATAATGTTAAAAGATCTTTAGTCGATCATTTTGAGAAGGGGGGAATAACAATCATGCGCAACTGGATGACTCCTATCATATACACCTTGGTGGCTTTAGCCGTTTTCTTTGTAGGCTATCAATTATTGACTGACACTGGCAGCTTTCTTAGCTCAATTGGCATGATGATCGTTATTGCAGCAATCGTCTATGGGGCTATTTACTTTTTCTTCCTGCGCAACCGTGGAATCAGCGTAGGAAAAAGCAGCAATGAAATGAAGAAATATAAGCAAGCTGTTAAACAATCTAAACAAAAATATAAACAACCCGCTCCTGTAGTGAAAAAAAGCCAGGCCGTTAGATCAGCTAAACCTACAACCATTCATAAAAAAAGTAAACGGCGAGGAAGCGGCCCGCAACTTAGAGTAATCGAAGGTAATAAAAACAAAGATAAAAATCGAGCCTCTTTTTAATTGGCTCGATTTTTATTTTGTCCACCTCTTCAAAAACTCTGCAGCGTGGACCCTTCCAATCTTCATCAAATCTTCTTTTTCCTGGTTACTCAGATGAAAATCCGTTGTATCATATCCTTGGACTGATATAAAAATAATATCCTTACTTTTAGAATGAGAGATGTAACGGGCATCATGAGCCTGCTGCATCGTTTTAAAAAGCGCATGAAACATTTGAATAGCATTGCGGATTTTCTGTGCTGGAAGCTGGCTAGGCGGGTCGCTTAATTTCAAGCCTATTATCGGACGCTTCCGCCGTCCTTCTTTCCCCTCCCAAATCCATATAGGAAAATTACTTAAAACTCCGCCGTCTACAATTAAGGATTTACCGTTCTTCCCATGAAGCTTTATGGGTATAAAAAAATAAGGGAGTCCTGAACTCATCCTCACAGCTTTGGCTACTGAAAAAGTTGCGGGATCAATTCCATAGACTCTTTTTAAGTCATCAGGTATCACAATAATACGACCTATACTTAGATCTGAACATACTATCTTTAAAGATCCTGAGGGGAGATCTGCAAACGTTCGCACCCCTTTTTCTTCGAGCCATTTTTCAATCGTATACTCAAGGCGGTTCCCCTTATACAAACCCATGCGAAAGTATAGTAGTAACCATTTCGAATAAGGAAATAAACGCTCCGCAGTGGGGAGATCCACAAGAGATTCAAAGGAAAGACTCTTCAATTTTTCTTTCAATTCCCCAGAGGTATAGCCAGCTGCTGTCATACTTGCAAGAATTGAACCTGCTGAAGTGCCGGCAAGCCTGCTGAAATGATAACCTTGTTCTTCAAGTTCCTCAAGAGCACCTATAAAAGCTAATGCTTTCATACCCCCGCCTGAGAAAACTCCATCAACCTTCATAAAATTTCACCCCGCTTTAACCCCTTATGAAATCTTATGAGCTGGTTAGAAGATGAATAACAAAAAGACGCAGAAATCTGCGCCTTGGTAAGGTTATTCTTGATTTTGCTCTTCGTTCTTCTGCTGCACTTCCCTAAGAGAGTCTACTCGTGCGGGTTTCTCATCAAAGTACTGGACGAGATCTCCTATTCGATCAATAGAATTCCAACTTAGATGATGTTCAATTCCCTCTACATCCTCATAAATGTTTTCCTTATCTACTCCTATTATTTCCAGAAACTGTTCCAACAACTCATGACGGTAAACCAGTCGTTTTCCGACTTTTTTTCCTTTAGGAGTTAAAATGAGACCACGGTATTTTTCGTAATTCAAATATTGGTCCCGGTCCAACTTTTGAACCATTTTGGTCACAGAAGATGGATGTACCTGGAGATTTTCAGCAATATCAGATACTCGTGCATATCCTTTATCTTCTATAAGCATATAAATTTGTTCAATATAATCTTCCATGCTTGGTGTTGGCATGATAAACCCCCAATACAGGCTGTCTTTATGTAGGTGTTTCATGAAAATGATACACTAGTTTGCCTGTTGTGACAAGCGAGCATAATTCCTAAAAAAGTAATACCGGACTCAATTTGAGCCCGGTATATAATCTTTTTACTAATTAGATTCTACAAACCACATTTCAATTGGGCATTACAATTCGTGCAAGTGTTACAGCCGCCAATGTCTTCAACAGTTCCTTTACGGCAGACTGGACAAGTATCGCCCACTTCAGATCCTATGGTCACATTCGTCTTATCTAACTCATGTACCGTATCCATTAGAACAACACGAGGTTTTCTTTCTTCTTCAAATTCAAACTCGGTCTGTTCCCCGTCGAATTCATTTTCCTCTGCCTTTAAGGTTAGGACTTGACTATCACGGCTTCCATCAACATATACGGTACCGCCTTTCGCTCCTCCACGGTACAATCGTTGATAAACCTTTTCTACCTGATCAACCGAATAGCCTCTCGGAGCATTAACGGTCTTAGAAATAGAACTGTCAACCCAGCGCTGGATAATACATTGGGTGTCTGCATGCGCTTCAGGAGACATTGTCATAGCCGTTACAAACCATTCAGGCAGATGATCAGGGTCCTGATCAGGGTGCTGCTCTAGATACTCATTCACAATATCTGCTTTTACTTCAATAAATTTACCTAAACGTCCGCTTCGATAATAAGAGAAAGAGAAGTAAGGTTCAAGTCCTGTACTAACGCCCACCATTGTACCCGTACTTCCAGTAGGTGCTACTGTCAATAAGTGAGAATTTCGAATCCCGTACTTCATTACCCCTTCGCGAATATCCTCAGGCATCTCTTTCATGTAACCAGTGTTAATAAACGCTTCTCGCAATTTAGTGGTTTCCTCTTCACTCGTTCCTTGCAGGAAAGGAAAACTGCCTTTTTCTTTAGCCAGTTCAATTGAGGTGCGATAGGCGGTGGTCGCAATGACTCCAAAAATTTCATCTACTAGTTTGTTTCCTTCTTCGGAACCATATTCCGTTTCACAATAAATTAGCAAATCATGGAGTCCCATAACCCCAAGTCCGACCCGACGCTCTCCAAGGGCTTGTACTTTATTTTCTTCCAAGAAATAAGGAGTGGCATCAATAACATTGTCCTGCATCCGAACGCCGGTTTGAACGGTTTGTTTAAGTTGCTCATAATTTACTTTCTTCTCTGTTTTATCAGCAACGGAGGCCAAATTAACTGCCGCCAAATTACATACAGAGAATGGAGCTAGTGGCTGTTCCAAGGTTGTTATCCCTCCGGCTTTTTATCCAGAAGTTCTTACAGTTTTTCATTCCTGCAAGTTCAGCATACATTTTCATCACACCACTCGTGTAATGTTGCGGTCTCGTGGGTGGATTATATTCTCACAATGAGGTTCACCACCTATGCGTTGCCCCTGACTGGAGTATTTAATTCCAGCCTTCGGTTCGGATCAGCATTTCAGCCTTCCCGCTTTATCCCGCAATGTTTTACATGAGGCAAACTATTCACCACATGGGTTTGTAGCTACAACTTTTTGTCCGTAAGCAGAAGCATTTGTTTTTTCATTGGCATTATCAATGAAGAAAATTCCTGGTTCTGCTGAATAAGTTGCACATATATTAATTAAATTCCAGAGCTCTGAAGCTTTAACGGTGCGGTAATTCCTTATACCAAAACCTCTCTCTTCCCACTCTCTTACATCTCCGCTGCTTTGCCATTCTTCGTTATAGATTTTCATTTCCTCTTTGGTGTAGTTTTCTACATCAGGAAAACGCAAATGGTATTCAGTATTCTCTTCGACAGCATCCATAAATTCCTTCGTTATACATACTGAAATATTGGCTCCAGTCAGGAATTCTGGGTTGTGCACTGTGTACGTACCGCCAATGTAAAGTTTCTCCTCAGCTTCCTGTATAGCCTTTTCCGTAAATCCACCTGAACCCGGCATATGCTTATAATTTACAACACTTTGAAAAAGGTCTTTCTCTGTTTCCGTTAAAGGTGTGAACTTGAGTTTATCTTTAGCCAGCTGTTTAATTTGTTCATCTTCCGTATTTTGAATAAGGAAACGTAATATTCTAGGATTTTGCATTTTAGAAATAATGAACTCGATGATGTCCGGATGCCAGTCGGCAAGCATAATCATTTGTGCTCCCCGCCTTGAGCCACCCTGCTCCACCAGGTGAGTCAGCTTAGCAATATCATCAAGCCATGATACAGAACCAGAGGATTTCCCATTAACTCCACGAGCTAGTGTATTTCTTGGCCTTAGAGTAGAACCATTTGTCCCTACTCCGCCACCACGTGACATAATTTCCATCACTTGTTTACGATGATCGGATATGCCTTCTCTGGAATCTTGAATATAAGGCATAACGTAGCAATTGAAATAGGTTACATCAGTATTAGAACCTGCTCCATATAATACACGGCCTGCTGGGATGAAGTTCAAATTTGAGAGTTCGTTATAAAAGTTATCAAAACTTTTTTGCTTTTGAACGGGATCCGTTTCTACCTCCGACAATCCTGTAGCATTGCGAAGAGCAATTTGCTCATAATACACTTCCAGCGGCTTATCAATGGTATCCAGGTTTCGGGTTATTAAGCCTGTCTCTCTTTCATTTTCATGATCAAGAACGTTTACGAATTCATCCTCTACTTTCACTACTGCCTCGTGTTTTTCCCAATCAATTGACTGAATGAAACCAAAGCCTCGAGCAGGAAATTTCGGATCATCTTTCACCGTAAGCACCACAAAATCGTTCTCTGCTAACGTAAGTTTTTCGGTATCTTTAAATGCATACCTATCTAGCATAACCAGTCTTGAAACGCCCTTGTGGGTAATCTTCATATCTGCTGTTATTTCATGTACTTGAGAAAACTGTCGAATATCTGCATTTAACCGATCTACATTAACCTTGGCATAGGTATCATTGGAGGTGGTGGTTTGCATTATGAATCTCTCCCTTGAATGATAAAATAAGTTTTTCATTTTTTTGTATGTATATGTAACATACCACATTTACAAAAACTTAATCAATATATTGTGTTCCTAATTTGAATTTTTTCAATATATAGTGTTATTGAACGAATGTGTTGAATTTTGTCAATCTACTAATCGTACGCAGAAAGCAGTGTGAGCTAGATTTCAAAAGTAAGAAGCTGTTATTTAGGGATTTTTCACTTAATTCATTAGTTGCATAGGTACAGCATAAAAAAACGATCATACCAACTTTGAAATTCTAACATACAATAAACTTTTTTTGAAAAGCTAACGATTCCCTCCTATAATAGATAGAGGAAAAGAGAAATGGGGGGACATACTATGGAACTTTGGATCTTGATTGGAGCTGTCATTGCTCTTATAGCATTTGGCTTATATAGATACTTCAAATCCAAAAAAATAATGAGTACGTTAACAGAAGAAGAGTTCAGACAAGGCTACCGCAAAGCTCAGCTTATTGATGTTCGTGAACCAAAAGAATTTGAAGGCGGTCATATACTGGGAGCACGAAATATCCCATTGTCGCAAATGAAAAACCGCCTGATAGAAATTCGGAAAGACAAACCTGTCTATTTGTATTGCCAGAGTGGAGCTAGATCAACCCGGGCTGCCATGCTGCTGAACAAAAAAGATTATAAAGATCTTAATGTTCTGCAAGGCGGTTTTAAAAAATGGGGAGGAAAAATTAAAACTAAAAAGTCAAAATAAAAATAAAACCTGAAGGCCAGGGTTACAACCCGGCTTTCAGGTCTTATTTTTTTGAGCTTTATTCAATAACTTTATTAACTTAGAGTGAAACTCCCTCGTTCGGAAGACCCGTACGGAAAATTAAGGATCAATAGGTACAAGAGAACCAGGGGAAATATTACTTTTCTGCGTCCCTGAACGATGCAGAGTCACGGGTTTCTGCTATACCATTACCCAATTTATTAGTATGTCTAAATAATTAAATTCATCTATTCAAATGACTCCGGCATTTGTTACTCAGTTTCACCCTTCTTATAACTTAAGACTGGTTTACGAGCCGCCTGTGTTTCATCCATACGACTGACTATAGTGCTATGAGGAGCTTCTTGTACAATTTCAGGATTGTCTTTCGCTTCATCGGAGATTTGGATCATAGCCTCTACGAAAGCATCCAGCGTTTCTTTCGACTCAGTTTCTGTGGGTTCTATCATTAATGCTTCTTCTACATTTATTGGAAAATAAATAGTTGGCGGATGGTAGCCAAAGTCCAGCAGGCGCTTAGCTATATCCAGCGTACGTACGCCCATTTTCTTCTGGCGTTTCCCAGATAAAATAAACTCATGCTTGCAATGTCGATCAAATGGAAGCTCATATTGGTCTTGCAATCGTCTCATCATATAATTTGCATTGATTACAGCATATTCACTTACTTTTTTCAAACCTTCAGGTCCCATCGTTCGTATATACGTGTAAGCACGTACGTTAATTCCGAAATTACCATAATAAGGCTTCACTCGACCAATCGATTTAGGACGATCATAATCGAATTGATACTGATTATTTACTTTTGTCAATATAGGCTTCGGAAGATATGGTTCCAGTTCTGCTGACACTCCAACGGGGCCAGACCCAGGCCCGCCCCCTCCATGAGGACCGGTAAATGTTTTATGAAGATTCAGGTGAACCACATCAAATCCCATATCCCCTGGACGTGCATAACCTAAAATAGCGTTTAGGTTTGCTCCGTCATAATACAGCTTTCCACCAGCCTCATGAACCACAGCTGCCATTTCTTCAATATCTTCCTCAAAAAGCCCTAATGTATTTGGGTTCGTCAGCATGAGCGCTGCTGTTTGTTCATCTACGACTCTCCGGAGATCTTCGAGGTCTACCAATCCTCGCTCGTCGGACTTGACAGTCACAGCTTCAAAGCCGGCCACTGTCGCCGAAGCAGGATTTGTACCATGAGCAGAGTCTGGCACGATAACTTTCGTTCGACCGTAGTCTCCATTCGCTTCATGATAAGCGCGAATCATCATTAACCCCGTCCATTCACCATGCGCCCCTGCAGCAGGTTGAAGCGTAACCGTATCCATACCCGTTATGGATACAAGTGATTGCTGCAAGTCGTACAACAAATGAAGCGCACCCTGGACAGTTTCTGATGCCTGATACGGATGGATGTGACTGAATCCAGTTAAACGAGCTACATCTTCGTTCATTTTAGGATTATATTTCATTGTGCAGGATCCAAGTGGATAAAAACCGGAGTCAACTCCATGATTTCTCTTGGAAAGGGCCGTGTAGTGCCGCATAATTTGAAGTTCACTTACTTCCGGAAGTTCAGCCGCCTTATTTCTTACAAAAGAGGAGCCGATCATGTCTTCTGCATCCATTTCAGGCACATCAAGGTCTGGAAGACTAAAACCTGTTCTGCTCTCTTGGCTCAATTCAAAAATTAAAGGAAAGTCCTGATCAGCCATGAATATCCCCCACTTCTTTTACAAATTGATCAATCTCTTCTTTCGTTCTTATCTCAGTTACGGCTACCAGCATATGATTTTGTAAACTTTTATCCATCTGGGAAAGATCATAACCGCCGATTATACCTTTTTGAAGCAGAATACGGTTTACTTCCTTAATATCACGATCCAGTTTTACCACAAGTTCATTAAAGAAAGCTCCATCAAATACGACTTCGATGTTGTTTGATTGTAATTGTTTTTTCATATATGCGGCTTTCTGGATATTCATCCATGACATTTTCCTTAGACCTTGTTTCCCTAGAGAGGACATGGCAACGGACGATGCTAACGCATTAAGCGCTTGATTGGAACAAATATTGGAAGTCGCTTTATCACGGCGTATATGCTGCTCGCGAGCTTGAAGAGTAAGTACAAACCCACGACGCCCGTCCTCGTCTACTGTTTGCCCCACTAGCCGACCCGGCACTTTCCGCATTAATTTCTTAGTGGTAGCAAAATATCCACAATGCGGACCGCCATACTGGGCAGGAATTCCAAATACTTGAGCATCGCCAGTTACAATATCCGATCCAAATTCACCAGGGGGTGTTAAATAACCTAAAGCCAGTGGATTACTTGAAGTAATCATCATCGTTTTTTTCTGAGTATCTACTATTTTTCTAACTTCATCAAGAGGTTCGATCTGACCAAAGAAATTTGGATATTGAAGGACTACACTCGCCGTATCATCGTCTAATTCGGATTCTAGTTGAATTAAGTCTGTCTTTCCGTGCTTATGGTCGATTTCAACAACTTCAACTCCTGGACCCTTTACATAAGAATGAATAACAGCAAGTGATTCTGGATGGATGGCCTTAGAAACGAGGACTTTCTTTCGTTTTGTCTGACCGGCTGAAAGATTTACGGCTTCCGCAAGCGCCGTGCCTCCATCATACATAGAGGAGTTAGCCACATCCATTCCTGTCAATTCACAGATCATAGTCTGAAATTCAAAAATGGCCTGTAATTCGCCCTGGGAAATTTCCGGCTGGTATGGTGTATAAGCCGTGTAAAATTCAGAGCGGGATATTACATGATCTACGATAGAAGGAATGTAATGATCGTAAACGCCTGCTCCCAGAAATGAAGTGTGCGACTTCAAAGTTACATTTTCCTGGGCCATCTTCGTAAGTTCGTTCATTAATTGAAATTCGTTTTTTGGTTCCTTTAGATCCAAGTTCCCTTTAAATCTGATATTTTCTGGAATATCTGAGAATAGTTCTTCAGATTTCTGAACACCAATTCGGTTAAGCATATCTCTCTTATCTTGTTCAGTCATTGGCAGATATCGAAATTCCATACGTACTTCCCCCTCAAAACTTTATCTTTTGTAAAATGGTGTAGGAACCACTTTTGCCTGAAGACGTTTTTTTCTTACCTGAACGGTTACTTCTGTGCCCATCTCCGTGTAATTACAATCTAATAGTGCGAGCCCTACATTTTTACCAAGCGTGGGAGACTGCGTTCCGGTCGTAACAAATCCAATTGGCTTTTCTCCATCAAAAACTTCATAGTGGGTACGAGGAATTCCTTTATCGATCATCTCTATACCAACGAGCTTGCGGGAAGGACCTTCTTCTTTTTGCTTCTTCAGAACCTGTTTACCAATAAACTCATCTTCCTTCTTTGTTTTGACAGCAAAACCCAGTCCAGCTTCAATTGGGCTGATCTCAGCACTAAGCTCCTGACCGTAAAGGGCTAAGTTAGCTTCAAATCTGAGTGTATCTCTTGCTCCGAGTCCTACAGGGCGAATTCCATGCTTATCACCTGCTTCAAGCAGAACCTGCCATAGATCTGGTCCTGAAGCAGCAGGTAGATAGATCTCAAAACCATCTTCTCCCGTATAACCTGTTCGGGAGACAATAGCACCATCTTTCACATTATCGATAGAAACATCTGCTATAAAACGGAAAAACTTTATTTCTGAAACATCGGTTTTTGTTATGGATTCTAAGATTTCTACAGCTTTTGGACCCTGGAGTGCTAATTGAACGTATTCATCAGATAGATCTTTGATGGAAACACCATTTTCCTGGTGTTTTTCCAACCACTCTACATCTTTCTCGCGGTTAGCTGCATTAATAACTAGAAGATATTTGTCTGTTTCTAATTGGTAAACAATAAGATCGTCTACAGTACCGCCATTTTCATAGCACATTATTGTGTACTGAGCCTTCCCGGGTTCAAGTTTAGAAACATCATTTGTGAGCATTTTTTGTAAAAAAGAGAGACTTCCATCCCCTTCTACCAGCACTTCACCCATATGGGAAACATCGAATAACCCTGCTTTGGTTCTTGTTGCCTCATGTTCCTCTTTTATACTTGAAAACTGTACAGGCAGGTCCCATCCCCCAAAATCAACTGTTTTTGCTCCCAGTTTCTTATATTCACCATACAAAGGTGTTCGCTTTAACTCAGCCATCCAACCACTCCTTTACCCTCTAATTTTCATCCATAAAAAAGAGACTCCACCGTTTTTCAATCGGGAGTCTCTGTCCATTCACCAGAAAGTTTGATAATTCTTCTTCTATATAAAGAAGAACCATTTGCTTCTTGGGTGGTTTACTGTTAGTAAACACTCTCCAGAGCTGCGTCCTACAGAGGTCTGTTTGCCTGAGAGATTCACAGCATGCTTGCTCCTTCGGCGCTACGTAAGTAGACTCTCCCCCTGCAGTCATTCGCTTCATATTCGTATTTTCTTAGATTCTATTGGGCATACTATTTAAAAACGTATGGCTTCACTTATTCATTCGACATCATTATATCACAGCGTCCTCACAATTTGACATTGGATTTGTAGAATCATTCTTAATTTTTAATAATCTTTTTAGAATAGATGGAGGCTCACAACTATGGTTGAAATACATCCTGATCATACATTTATTCCCACTTTACGTGATAACTTGAACAATCCAAATCATCTCTCCACCTGGGAAGGATTCAAACTTGCTTACCAGGCTGCAAAGATTAATACAGTTCCTAATTTCGATGGACTCCTTGCTTTGGAACACCTACCACATGTGCAATTTCTGGATCACCAGGTTGAGGCAGCTGAAAGAGTCATTCATCAAATGAATGGAAGAGCCATTCTGGCTGATGAAGTAGGACTGGGAAAGACACTGGAAGCTGGGTTGATATTAAAAGAATACATGATTCGAGGCATTGCTCGTAAGATCTTAATCCTTACACCCGCTTCACTGGTGAATCAGTGGGTTCAAGAACTTAACGAAAAATTCTACATTCAAGCTGCTTCCCCTAGAAAAAAGCAAGCAGCCTGGTCAGATTGGGACGTGACAGTCACCTCTATTGATATGGCAAAAAGAGAAGCCCACCGTCAGGAAATATTGTCTATTCCTTATGATTTCATTATCATCGATGAAGCACATAAATTAAAAAACCATCAAACCAAAAACTATCAGTTTGTACAAGAACTTAAAAAAACGTACTGTCTTTTACTTACAGCAACACCTATACAAAACAAGCTCAGTGATTTATTTAATCTTGTCTCGATTTTAAAGCCTGGATACCTTGGAAATTTGACAGATTTTAAGAAAAAATACCGCTATGAAGCAAATAAACAAGGGAATATTGAACACATTCATTCACTTGTTGGAAAAATGATGATCAGAAACCGTCGAAAAGATACAGGACTTGATGACTCTAAACGTGTAGTAGTAAATGAGCGCCTGAAATTTACCGAGGAAGAACAAAATATGTACCAGGAATTGGAACTTTTAAAATCAGATCATCCTTCATTTACTTGGCTGACGTTAGCTAAAGAATTGTGCTCCTCGCGAGAAGCTTGTTATATGTCGCTAAATCAGATGAGACAGAAGTCAAGTGAGAAGGAAATGACTGTTTATTCAAAATTTATTGAGCAGCTTCAACAACTTCCTCACCATGTTAAAGCTAAGAGAATGATAGAACTGATCAGTGAGACAAACGAAAAATTTATTGTATTTACCGAATATAGGGCCACTCAATTTTATTTGCAATGGTACCTCCAAAAGCATGGAATCTCTTCAGTACCTTTCAGCGGAAAGTTTAATAAGAGTAAACGTGATTGGATGAAGCAATTGTTTAAAAATCAAGCTCAAGTCCTGATCGCGACGGAAGCTGGCGGAGAAGGAATTAACCTTCAATTCTGTCATCACATGATTAATTATGACCTTCCCTGGAATCCTATGAGGCTAGAGCAGCGAATAGGCAGGATCCACCGTTTTGGTCAGGAACATGATGTGAAAATTTATAATTTCGCAATTGAAAATACCATTGAAGACCACATTATGAAGATGCTTTATGAAAAGATCGAGATGTTTAAAAATGCGGTAGGCGACCTTGACCATATCTTAGAACACATCCCCGGAGGTTCATTCGATAAACAAATTCAGACAATACTTGATCAATCTGAAAGCAAAGGCGAGATCGATATTAAACTGAACAATTTAGTCAGTTATGTTGAACATTCGATTAGCGAGAGGAGAGAAACAAGTTGACTTTGAACCCTTATTTTGATTTCGTCCATCAGTTTTTCACCTCTTACGGCTGCGCTATCCTGGAAAAAAGTGAATCTCATTTGAAAGTTCAATTAACGAGCAGCATGGATGAAGAAATAATGAATCGTCCTTTCTATTGGCATTACATGAAAAAAATGAATCGACCAGGAGACCCTATGCAGTTACTCTTCACAAACACAAGCCACTCCAAAGAAGGCGGAATTTACCTGCATGCAGGTACTCCGAAACTTCATACAATTTATCGAGCAGCCATCAAAAAAGGAAAAACCGCTCGCCTTTATGAAGCTGTAGAGCAACCGCTCCAAAATCGTGCTCTTTGTCCCTGGCTTGTCGTAAATATCCACCTCCATTACAGAGGCAAGCAAAGTAAAGATGAAACTTTGTCCCTGGGTCTTAATTTAGTACATGGAACTCTTCTGCCTAATATGATGGAGAGACTGTGGAAGATGGAATTTGAACCAACTGTATCAGACTATACCTTCCCTATGACTCCTCTAATTAATTTGGAGAACGCTTATAAACGCATTGAACGATATGTGGAAGGGTATGTGTCTTCGATCAGCCACGATTGGGCTACACAATCCTTAAAGCACTTGCAAGAAGAAAAAGATCTTTTAGAATCCTTTTATTCATCAGAAGATATTGGGCTAGAACAATTCACCAAAGAACAGGAGCAAATTGATACAAGGTACAGCCCGAGAATTCTAATGGAGGCCCTGAATGGAGGGTTATTTTATATTTCTCAAAAGTCAAACTCCTATGTAATCAAAAATTTAACCGCTGACTAAAAGTCAGCGGCTAAATTATCGGAAATGACACTTTCAATATTCCGTGGTTTTATGCTTTTTTTTTATCATCCTAAGAGCAAGAGGGATGATACCAAACCAATAAAAAGTACTTTTCTTTGATGGCTTCGCTGCCTTTCTCTGCTTCTTTTCCTGTTTACTCATTTGCATATATTTAACCATTTCTTCCGTGAGAAACTTTACATAATCATTCCGGTCCATAATATCCCCTCTTTACTTGTGTCTTTAGGAATAGTATGGCCGAATCTCTACTTTTTTAGACGATCCATTATTTCATTAACAATTTCTTCAGGGCTCTTATTATCTACATCAATAATGTGATGAGCCAATGATTCGTATATAGGCTGGCGCACAGCGAATAAAGCCTGCTTTTCAGTTAAGTCCCCTTTCCATAAAGGACGATCCTGATCATTCTGCAATCTGGATACAATCGTGTTCCAAGAGGCTCTCAACAACACTACCGTTCCAGTGGATAAAAAGTGCTGATTTTCTTCTTTTAAAATCACTCCTCCGCCAGTAGATACAACACTTTCCTCGTTAATACTTCTGAGAAGATGAGTTTCGCATTTACGGAAGTACGTTTCACCAAATTGAGCAAACATATCTGAGATAGGCATTTTTTCCTTCTCTTCTATTGCTTTATCCATTTCTATGTAAGGCAAGTTAAGTTCATCGCTTAGTTTTCCAGCTATAGTTGACTTTCCACTGCCCATAAAACCAATTAAGTAAATCATACTAACTCCCCATTCTTATTTTATCTTTAGGCTTTATTAAACTTCAGTGTTGATTTTAAGGTTAAACTTCTGATACTGGAAGACTCATTTTCGAGATAGTTGGGGCCGTTACTCTATATGGAAGAGGGCTGGCGGGGAAATAACTTTTCTTGTTCCATCATCCAGACACGGTGCATAATAAGCCTCTTATGAGAAATCAACAAAAAACTTTAACAGAGCCTATCTTGAAAATATAGTCATCATTAAATCTTAAAAAAATAGAAACTAACTTATTCAGCAGACAAAGCCTCTGGCTATCCAAATTTCCATCTTTAATGGCGTAAGAGGAAACGGGGTGAAAAAACTGGGTATCCAGGACGTCTATAATACGTGTGTACGTGAATGATCCTCCTACCCTCAAAAACAGACTGTCGAATTAAATAAGAAAATCCAAACAGACGTTTCCTTGATTATACATCTCTTGGGGGGATATAAAAAGTTCAAAAATAAAAGAAGGAATCAGCCGAATTATGTCGAATATTATCCTTTGTGAAAAAATTAATGAAAAGAGGTGATAGCTCCTTTGCAGTCCATAGCAAATTACGCTCGTGATTTACTAGTCTCAGCGATACAGCAAACGGCTTCAGATATTCATTTCACTCCGTTTGCAGAAAACGCCAGTATTTATTTCCGTATTCATGGTAAAAGAATTTCCCACTCTTCCCTTCCCCTGCCACTTTACCAAAAACTTCTCGCTTATTTTAAATTCACATCAGGAATGGATATTGGAGAAATCAAGCGTCCTCAGAATGGCACTCTTCAACACCGAAGTGACCAGTCAACCTTCGATCTCCGCCTCTCCACTCTTCCTATCACAGGAACAGAAAGCCTGGCTATCCGCATTCTAACACCTATGGATCATACTCCCTTAGAACAACTTTTTCTTTTTCCCTCTCAGCTTAAACGAATTGAACAATGGTTAAACCATTCCAGTGGTATGATTCTGTTTACAGGACCTACAGGAAGTGGTAAAACTACCACTCTTTATGCTCTTTTACAGGCCTTAATGAACCGCAGTTCATTTCAAGCCATTACACTTGAAGATCCAATTGAAAAGAATTTAAACAACATTATACAAGTTCAAGTAAACGAAAAGGCCGGCATTACTTATGATACTGGTTTAAAAGCAGCTCTTCGTCATGATCCAGATCTACTTATGGTAGGGGAAATCAGAGACCGCGACACTGCACACTTTGCATTTCGAGCCGCTTTGAGCGGACATCTAGTTATTAGTACTATTCATGCCAGGGATGCCTATGGAACGCTTCGACGGTTAAGAGAAATGAATATTCCTCAGGCAGACATGGAACAAACCTTGATCGCAATAGCTGCACAGCAACTTGTGCCTATCCACGGACAAGGAATGCTGCCTAGACGTGCCGCTATCTTAGAGTTGCTGGATGGCAGACTTCTAAGCTCATCTATTCGGGATATCCCCCCCAACACCCAGAATAATTTTCAGTCTTTCGATCATTTAAGGAGGAAGGCTTATGCCCTCGGATTCATAAATTATTCGTAAACTTCACCCGGAGAAACACGAAACTCCCCGTTGCTATTCAAATACTCTTTTTCCATCGATTAAGCCACATTCTCCAAAAAGGGTATCCATTATTGGAAGCCTTAAAGATGACAGGATGGGATCCTTCCCTGAGACCGCTGTCAGAGGAAATTAACATCCACTTATCTAAGGGAGAAACCATCGATAACGCTTTCCTTCATGTTCACTTTTCACCCCTGGTAACGAACTTTCTCTATTTTGGCAGAGTGCACCAGGACCTGCCAGCTATGTTTAAACAATGTGAAGAGCTATTAAAAATGAAAAAAGATTACTCTCATAAATTATTTCAAGTTTTACGATACCCTCTGTTTCTTTTAATGTTTTTAATCGCTGCTTTTAGTATTCTAAAACATACTATCCTCCCCAATTTCCTAGTCCTTTTTCAAGGAGAGGATTCTTCTTCTCTCTGGTTTATGATGGCATTAGATTATTTCATCAATGGACTTGGTGTTTTATCGATTACTTTGTTCATTGGGCTGATAGTTATGAAGTTAACTTTTCCAAGACTTTCACTAAGCAGACGAATTAATTTGTACGAAAAAGTTCCTCTTCTAAAGATTTATCATTCATTTATGACTTCTTTTCTTTTTACTACTCATCTTAATTCCCTTTTTAAAGCTGGACTCCCTTTAAAACAGTCCCTGGAGATTATGAGCAGCCACAATCGATACGAATTATTGTCCTTCTACAGCAAAAAAATTATATCTCATCTAGCTGAAGGAAGAACTCTCGGGCAATCGGTGCACAGCTGCTCTCTGCTAAAAAGCGAGCTAACTAATTTGTTCCATCAAACAAACGACATAGAAGCTCTTAGTCATGAACTGGAGATGCTATCCGAATTTTTCATAGAATATGTACAAGAGAAAATGCTTAAATGGATGCAAATGATTCAACCATTGTTCTTTATTATAATTGCAGTAATTGTGGTCTGTATCTATGCTTCTATCATGCTTCCGCTCTACCAGTGGATGGATCAAATATAAACTCAGGAGTGATACTTATGAAAAACGATAAAGGTTTTACATTAATTGAAATGCTGATTGTCCTGCTCGTTATCTCTGTACTAATGATTATTACTATACCTAATTTAACCAAAAACAACGGAACGATTAGAGATAAAGGCTGCGAGGCACTTGTGATTACAGCCCAGGCTCAAGCAGAAGCTTATTCTATCGAGAACGGGGCTTATCCTGCCAATTTGTCTGATTTAGTTGAAGGTCAATATTTAAAGCAAACCACCTGCCCTGATGGAGGCGTACTTGGATATGATTCAACTTCCGGTGAAGTCTCTGCTCCTTGATGGTTCAGAATCGTCTAAGGCCTTTACAATTAGTGAAGTTCTAATTGTTCTTATCTTCTGGTCCATTCTCCTTCTAAGTATTGTTCCTCTCCATCATCGCACATTTCAGCACATCCAATCTTCGCACTTCATGTCACAACTGAAAGATGATGTACTTTTGACACAGCAGCTGACTATGCAAGACCATATTTACTATATGTTGTTGTTTCGACCAAATACAAATGAATACATCTTATATGATCAAAAAAATAAAACTACAATATTCCAAAGATCATTCCCCGACAATTGGAGAATGCAACTTCTTACTCTTGAAGCCACTGTGCGGTTTAACGAAAATGGAGTTGTAACAAAGCCTGGGACTATGAAAATTCATACGCCCCACTCCATCTTTAAAATCGTTTTCCCTTTTGGAGCGAGCAGGTTAGCCATTGAAGAACTCTAGTGGATTTACCTTAGTTGAAACGATCACAGCACTCAGTCTGCTTCTTTGCCTTATTACCTTTCTACTCCCCTCCCTCAGCCACATTCGTTTATTACAAAAGGATTTGGCCAATGAAAGAATAGCCATTTCCTATCTTCATGAGGAACTGCACAGCCTCTCCTATACGAAGCCACATTTGCCGAGTGTACACTTAGGTTATGAAGAATCACCATTCCAAATTCAATTCGTAGAGAAGAGTAACCTTGTGGAAGGCTGTATTACGTGGAAAACGCATTTGAGGAAAATAAAGAAAGTGTGTCTATATGCCAAAGATTCATAGCCAGGGGTTTACTTTAATGGAAACTCTAATAAGCCTCATCATTATTTCATTAATCCTCATTCTCTCTTTTCCTTTGTTTCGAATGATTCATGACGTTGAGTACTATGAGGAATTATCTGTCCGGCAAATGTTTTCGTTCTTACAGGAAGAAGTAAACAGAGGTCGTGAGGTGGAGGTGATTTCTAACAGCATCTTTATCACAGATGCTGTAAACCGCAAGATTACTATTGAACAATATCAGAATCTTATTAGGAGAAGAGTAAACCTTTCTGGTCATGAGGTTTTACTACAGAATGTAGAAGCAGTGCACTTAACCAATCATACTCACTATATAATGATTAAGTTACAAATGGAAGGTGGTGGTGTTTATCAAAAAAACATTCATAGATCCGCTCCTTAATCAGCAGGGAGTTATCTTTCCCTGGGTAGCAGGTATAGGATTGGTGATTATTTTTCTTACTTTAAGTTCTGTACAACGCTATCAGAACCAAGTTTTGTTCAACGATACCTACATTTTATCTATCGTCAGACAGAATTTATTAGAAACCGCTCAGCAAAATTTGCTTATACGGTGGAATGAGATCTCTCCTGAAGAAGATCCTTATTACCGCTTAACAACGCCTAATGGACAAGCTCAGTCCACCTGTAATAGAGAAAGTATTGAGAGTATTCATTGTAAATGGGAGATAACAGACTACTCTGGAAATATGAAATCGTTAGATACTTACTACAAATTACAGCAAACCAAGAACTAATAAAAAATCATCGCATTCCCACAGATCATGGTTTGCGATGATTAATTAAACGAAGTTGGCCATATCGGGTTCCTCTTTCATAACGTAATTTAAGAAATACTTGCCGCGTATTCAAGTTTCTGATTTGTAATTCCACGTAACCCTTCTAAATCATATCCAACCACTAATTTTTCTCCATCAGTTAGAATAGGGCGTCTTAAAAGTTTTGGTTTTTCAATTACTAAATCAATAAACTCGTTTAGGGAAAGATCCTCTACATCCATATCCAAGGATTTAAACTCTTTGCTGCGTTTAGCAAGAATTTCGTCAATTCCATAAGTGGTCAAAGACAATATTTTTCTAAGGTCTTCCACTGTTGGAGTCTCCCTGAACAAATGCTGTTCATTAAAATCAATTCCCTCACTCTTCAACCAGGACTTAGTACGACGACAAGATGTGCAACTAGGGTAAGTGTAAAATCTTAATTCTTCCATTAACACCGCTCCTCTTAAAATATTTGATGTATTAAATTGTACAGTTATTGTATAACCTTTGTACAATATTTTAAACATCTTTTGAGTAATTTTCAATTGAAAGTTTTTCCTTACTGCGTTTAAGGGTAATGTATAAGGTGTCTGCTTGTGTGTATAATGTAAAAAGAATGCTAAGTGATTTATTTACAATTGAGATTTGGTCGTTTATAATATTAATGATAGTTTATCGAAGGAAAAGGAGGGGGAAAAGCATGGATCGTATGTTTAGAGTGCTAGCCTTTTGGACAGGTATTTTTGCTGTCATGTTTTATACAGGCGATATGATGGAGGCTTCCTTATTATCCCTTGCCCAAACGGCTTTTTTCCTTACTGTGGGTTACCTTAAACTGTCTGAACGTATGTATGTTTACATATTTTTCTCATACTTGACAGTTTTCATGATCGGTTTTACTTATTATTCTTCATTTATTTTAGTGCCGAGCTTTGGAGGACACTAAAAAAATCCTGTTATCCAATGGATAACAGGATTTTTTTCTTTTTTAAGTGAAAAACGGGTTTTCTTTACGCTCTTCCTCGATTGTCGTAGGCATGCCATGCCCAGGGTAAATGCGCATATCATTTCTAAGACTGAATAATTGACTTTGAATACTATCCAGTAATTGTTCTCGATCTCCTCCTGGTAAGTCCGTTCTTCCCATACCTCTTTGAAATAAAGTATCTCCCGCTATTGTAAAACGCTGGTTTCTAAAGA
Source organism: Halobacillus sp. B29 (assembly GCF_052246755.1). Taxonomy (NCBI): domain Bacteria; kingdom Bacillati; phylum Bacillota; class Bacilli; order Caryophanales; family Bacillaceae; genus Halobacillus; species Halobacillus sp. B29. Next base: position 325,043 of record NZ_JBQQCM010000002.1, on the reverse strand, counting down.
CGAGAGATACGCTTCCTGGAGAATGCCCAGGAGTATGACGTACTTCAAATGAAAAAGGCCCTATTTCCATCTGACCGCTTTCAAGTGTATAATCTGCTGGACGAGCTGTAATTTGCCCCATTTGGAAAAATCCAGAACCGTTTTTTGCTGGATCACTCAGCCAGTCACTTTCTGCCTCATTCAAGTAAACAGGAACGTTGTAAGCTTCTCTTACTGCATCTACAGCACCTATGTGATCAAAGTGAGCATGAGTTAATAATACACCTATTACCTTTAACTCTTTTTCTTTCAAAAAAGCTTCTAATTTTCGGAAATCGCCCCCTGGATCCACAACTAGCGCTTCTTTATTTTGATAGACAATGTAAGCGTTTGTAGCCATTGGTCCCAATGGCAATCGAGAAATATTTAACAATGGGTAGACACCTCTCATTTAATTTAATAAAATACGGATAGATAACTCGACATTTTCATTTTTATATTATAAAATGAATAAGGATTGAACTAAGCTACATACATTATAACATCCTTGTTATGGGGATGATAATAAAGAAAAGGGATTTAGGGGGTGCTGATCTTGGTCACAGCTATTCTTCTTTTACTCGTTGCAATTCTATGTGTAATTGCGGTGTTCCGTGAACTGAAAACTAAAAACTTCTTCGCCGTCTTATTTGCTGGTGCATCAGCATTGATGTTTGGTTGGTTCTCAGTAATGACAATTTATTCCAATCTTTTCAGTTAATGAACTAAAAAAGTGTGATACTTATTTTAAGTATCACACTTTTTTTATGTTTCACAACACTTGTACAATCTGTATAAGCATATTTAAATTACTCTACAGGTTCAATAAGCTGTTTGTTTTTATTAAAGAAATATCTGTACATAGCGAGAGTTACAAACATGGCACTGATGGATACTGAGGAAAAAATACTTAAGGATATAACCAGCTGATATTTAATAGCCATTACTGGTTCAACCCCTCCCAGTATTAAACCAGTCATCATCCCGGGCAGTTGGACCAGTCCAATGGTTTTTAAACGGTCCACGTTTGGAATTAGAGCAGCATGCAGTGTTCTTTGTACAATTAAATGAGAGGCTTGTTTGGGCTCAGCTCCTAGTGAAAGCGCAGCGAGCAGCCGTCCATTGTTATCTCGAAATTCACTTTTCATTCTTTCTAATGCCAGTCCCATGGCTACCATACTGTTACCAATCACCATACCGCTCATAGGAATAACTTCTGACGGACGGAATTGTACCATGTCAAAGACCAGCCACATCGTGAGGACGCTTCCCTCTACAAATAAAAGACTTATAAAAATGACAGGTAATATATGGGGAAGCTCTTTTCCTTTTTGTCTGGCATGAAAGGTAGCAATAATAATCATTATTCCAACCATTAAAGGGATCCCCACACTGGCAGGCAGGTCAAATAAATAAGTCAATATGTATCCTATTGCAAATAACTGAACAGTGCCCCTTAAAGCAGACCATAACACATTTTTACCCAGTCCTAATTGGTAAAAATACGATAGGGTCAAAGGGATAATAACAAAAATGATAAGAAAAAACAAAGACTGATTTGAGACTTCTGGCGTCAAAGCGTTCACATCCTCTATCCTTCAATAAATTTAAGCAGTTTTTCGTTTTTTGGGTGGTCAAGCATATCGGGAATCATTCCATCTTCCTGAAGATTTCCATCCATAATAAAGAGACCTCTGTCACCCAGTCTTCGAGCCTGATTCAAATTATGAGTAACCATCACCATGGTCATTTCATGTTCCTTAATTAATCCTTCGAGCACTTCTTCAATTTCTTCAGCGGTTTGATAATCAAGTGCGCTCGTCGGCTCATCAAGTAACAGAACCTCGGGTGAATTTGCAAGTGTACGGGCTAATGATACACGCTGCTCTTCGCCACCAGACAAATGGCTTACATCTTTATGTAGATAGGAGGATGGAAGCTGTACATATTCAAGTAAGGTCTCAGCATTTCCTTGTTCCCACTCCCCGAATAACGAGGGTCCATATTTTAGATTATCTAATACCGTGCCTGGAAAAAGGTGAGGAGCCTGAAGTACCAACCCAACATTTCTCCTTAATTCAGTTACCGAATAATCTTTAATTGATTTTCCATTAAAGTAAATGGTGCCACTATCAGGCTCACTTAAACGATTAAATAAATATAACAAAGTACTTTTGCCTGCGCCTGAAGGGCCAAATAAGATTACTTTTTCTTTCTTTTCGATCGTAAATGTAAGGTTAGTTAATGGATCTTGACTGACTTTCTCAAAACGAAACATGACATTCCCTCTCTTTAAATAATGATTATGTATGTATCCTTACCCTGAGAGCGCAAAAAATATGTGAGTAAATATAAAGAGCCGTCATGAGAAATTTCATGACGGCTCTTAAATTTACAATTATTAATCTTCACTCTGTCCGAAATCATAAAACCGGAACAAATCACCGTAAATAATGTTGTCTGAATACTGTAGTTCCTGATCGACCTTTTCTTTAATAGGAGTACATTGATTTGCTTCCTCTTCTTCTAAAGGGGCTCCGCTCTCACGGTCAAAGCAAGTTCCATCGGCGAAAATATATTCTTCACTCACAAAGCTTCCATCTCTCATAGCAATGAAATCCTTGCCTTTTTCTGCAAACATGTTGTCTCCAAAGGTGAGGTCCTCTTCATTGTTAATCCCTAATAAATGTAACAGAGTAGGTTTAACATCAATTTGCCCTACCACCTCTTCACGTATATCTCCATTTTCATATCCTGGAATATGAATCATGAAGGGTACTCGTTGAAGTTGAGTGTGCTCATAGGCGTTAATTTCTTTTCCAAGAAATTCTCCAATTGCTTTATTATGAAATTCACTAATTCCATAGTGATCCCCCATTAAAACAATGATTGAATCTTCATAAATACCCGAATCCTTTAGCTCCTGGATGAATGACTGCAATGCTTCATCCGTATAGCGTGCTGTTTGAAAATAATGATTCAGAGTCTTAGAGCCAGAATCATACTGATCAATATTCGCTTTCTCTTCCGGTAGTTCAAAAGGGAAGTGGTGCGTTAACGTAATAAACTTGCTGTAGAAAGGCTGCTCCTGTTCTTTCAAGTACTTAATGGATTGATCAAAGAAGGCTTTATCTTCAAGTCCCCAGCCAAACGAATTCTCCGACGTGACTTCAAAGGATTGTTCACCATAAAATTGATCGTAACCAAGATTGTCATACATGACATCTCTGTTCCAAAAACTTTTGTTATTTGCATGGAATACAGATGTTTCATAGCTTTCATTATTTAAGATTTCCGGTAGGGAATGATATTCATTCTGCGCATGTGTGAAATAGACGGCTCCCCTTCCGAGTGGATACAAAGAATTCTCAATGATAAACTCTGAATCGGATGTTTTCCCCTGTGCGGTCTGATGATAAAAGTTCTTAAACCATATGGTGTCTTTGCTTTCTTTTAAATCGTTAAGAAAAGGGGTTGCTTCTGTGCCATTAATTTCAGAGTCAAATAAGAAGTTTTGGAAAGATTCAACACTGACAAAAATCACATTTTTATCTTCTGCAATTCCGTATAAAGGTACATCCTTGTTATTACCATCCGGAGAGTTGCTGTCTAAATACGACTCAATTTCACTGATTTCACTTCCGTCCGCAAGTACACGTTGAGCTTTTGTTTTAGTTTGCATAGAAGCATCGTATAAATGGTAATTGTACACGCCAATATTCTTCACAAGATATTCTCTGTCAAAAGCGCGCACAAAAAGCATAGGTCGTTCCATTTCAGCGAGTACTACATTTCCTGCTAGCAGGAGAAAAGTAACGGCTGTAGCTGCAATTTTACCAGTTTGAGGTAAATTAATGGATAAATTAAATTTCTTTTTACTTAAATACCAAATAATTGCAACATCCAAAAACAGAAGAATATCCTGCATATGCAGAAGCGTTAAAAAGCTTCCGGTGAGATCTGCTGCATTATTTCCTTGAAAAAGAACTGGGATAGTAATAAAATCTGTAAAATTTCGGTAGAATATTAAATTAATAAACAGGATAAGTGATCCAATAAGAGAGGTCCATCTCAAGTATTTCATCTGTCGTGCAGGATTGAGCCAAACACTTATAGCAAAAATGAGGTAGGCACTCGCGATTGGATTTATCAGCAGAATAAATTCCTGTAATGGATTTTCAATGGATAAGTCGAACATAAGCCGGTACACTAGATATGTCTTTATTCCAAATAAAATCGTAGCTATTATAAATAAAGGCATGCGAAACTTATTCATTTGCATGTTGGTTCCTCCTCAAAAGTACACCCCTCTGGTTAATTCTTTTACTTTTATTTAACCAGATCTTCTAACTTCCTTTACAAATTCCACTTATAATGTTTTATTAAACAGTTTCATTGTGTATGACGAAAATTCTATCACAAAAGTTTCAAAAAAAGTAGGTTTTAAGAAATTTGTTAGATGATTGTTAAGCGTAAGTAATCCACCCGACATTATCCACTATATGTATGAGAACTGCTATTATATGAAAAGAAAGGTGGAGCTTAGTCAGCTCCACCTCTTACTGATTCGCTTTAACTAGAAATGCCGCTCCGATTACTCCGGCATCATTACCTAACTTTGCCAAATCAAAGCTTGTTGCTGCAAATGTTCTTCGTAAAGCATATTTTTTATAAGCTGCTTTCAAGGGATCTAACAATTGACTTCCAGCCTGCGAAACTCCCCCGCCTATTACAATTTTTTCAGGATTAATCGCAATAGCAAGATTGGCAATTGTCATTCCCAGCAGGTCCGTAACTTTTTCAATCACCGCACCTGCTGCTTCATCTCCCTGCTGTGCAGCTTCAAATACATCTTTTGCTGTCAGCTGATCAGACGGGATGTTTCGTAAGATGCTTGCAGGAGTAGTTTCGATACTCTCCTTCGCTAATCTAACAATTCCTGTGGCTGAAGCTAACGTTTCCAGGCAGCCAGTTTTACCGCAATTACAAGGAGCTCCGCCCTCAGGTACTACTGTAATATGTCCAATTTCCCCTGCGGTACCATTAACTCCGTTTAAAATCTCGCCATTAGCTACAATACCTCCCCCAACCCCAGTGCCTAAGGTTACAGCAATTAGTTCATGGGCTCCTTCCCCAGCTCCCAGCCACTTTTCTCCTAAAGCTGCAAGATTGGCATCGTTTTCCACCCATACAGGAAAACCGGTCCATTCACTCAATATGGCCCCAAAATCATAGTTTTTCCAACCGATATTTACTGCTTCGTGAATAAAACCGCTATTTGGATCAACAAAACCTGGTGCTCCGGCACCAATACCAGCGACTTGATTCTTATCAATATGTAACTCTTCTAAAGAATCCTCAAAGGCATGATGAATATCTTCAGGGATCCTCTCTCCGCCATTTTCTCTATCTGTATTAATCTCCCATTTTTTAACAATTTCCCCACTGTCTTTAATCACTGCGAGTTTCACTGTAGTACCGCCGATATCAGCGGCAAGAAAAATATTTTTTTCCATTTAACGTTCCTCCCCTTGCTGACGATCTTTTTCCCTCGCTATTTCTCCTCTTAATAATAAAAGAGCCATTTGAAAATCTTCTTTCTCCATACACTGGGAACGATAAAGCTCCTTTACTTCATCTTCCATCAACTCTAAATCAGCCAGTCGATCGCCTACGTAGATATAAGTACCGAACTTTTTTAAGTGCTGCTGAATATCGTAAATCGTTTTCATAATTTCATCACCGAATCCATTATACCAATAGCAGCGTGGAATGAAAATGTAAAACCCTGACCAATTCATCGGTCAGGGTCTTTAGGGTGCAAGAAAGCCGGTCGTCTATTTTTCAAGGGAATCGGTGAACGGAAGAGCACATCTCGGAACGGTTTCCAGGCAAAAGGAAGAAAAGGCCATAAATAAGGGGTTTTAAAGGTCTGCATACGTGACAGATAAATTAACCAGAGGGTTATTCCTATGACGTATCCTTTCACACCGAAAAAACCTGTGATGAGTAATAGTGCAAGTCTTGATAATCGATCAGCGAGTCCAATTTCATAACTTGGAGTCGCAAAAGTACCTATCGCTGCCAAAGATAAATACAATACTACTTCACTCGAGAAAAGTCCTACATCTACAGCCACTTGCCCAATTAAAATAGCGGCCACAAGCCCGAGTGCTGTAGCTAAGGAAGAGGGTGTATGGATAGCGGCCATCCTTAGCATGTCAATGCCTACTTCAGCAATTAAAAATTGTAAAAGTAGAGGCACAACCCCAGAGTCGGTTGGTCCAATGAATGATAAGTTTTCCGGCAGGAGGTCAGGCTGCATGGAAAACAAGAAGTAAAGAGGCAGAATGAAAATGGAAGAAATAAACGCAATGAATCGAATCCAGCGCAGGTAGGCTCCGACAAGTGGTTTCTGACGATATTCTTCTGCGTGCTGGAGATGGTGCCAGAAGGTTGCCGGCGTAATCATAACACTAGGAGAACCATCTATAATGATTAGGATATGTCCTTCATAAAGATGTGCTGCTGCAGTATCAGGCCTCTCCGTATAGCGAATAACAGGATATGGATTCCAGTGCTGGCCGCTTATGAATTCCTCAATTGTTTTTTCAGCCATTGGCAGAGCATCGGTATCTATTTCTTGAAGGACTCTCTGCAAATGCTCAATACGTTCAGGATCCGCAATATCCTTTAAGTAACACAAACAGACGTCTGTTTGAGACCTGCGTCCGATTTGAGTGTACTCCATACGGAGCGAACGATCTCTAATTCGCCTTCTCGTGAGAGCCGTATTAAAAACAATAGTTTCTACAAATCCATCTCTTGAACCCCTGACCACCCTTTCTAAGTCAGGTTCTTGAGGACCGCGTACAGGGTAGGTCCGGGCATCAATCATTACGATTTCTTCCATACCCTCTACCACTAATGCGGTAGGCCCTGCTAAAACTGTGTCCGCTGCTTTGTTAAGATCTTTTTCCTTATCTAGTTCAATATATGGAAGGTGAGTCTCCAGGAGCTTAGTTAAAGGGTCAGGATCTAATTGGTCAGGATCCAGTCTTGAAAGCAGCTTCATCAAGTAGTGAAGAATATCGTCTTTAACAAAACCGTCGACCATAAATAGAGACATACCTCTGCCTGCGTAAACAAGGTCCAAATGAATCATATCAAAGCTTTCTTCTACCCCTAAACGATCGCGGAGGTAGGCCACATTCTTTTCATAATTATCAAATAAAAGTTGCTTCTCTTCCATGTCGCACCTTCTTCCATTCCTCATAGAAGTTAGCTTTTGTTAAATTCAAGAAAACATACTTATATAAACAAATTGGTTTTAAGCATACTTAACTTTTGACGCATGTCCCTCTCTTTTTCTTCATAACTATCTATATACTGCTTAAATACCGAATAGGTGACGACAGGAGGGGACCTTATGAAAAAAGTATGGCTGTACTGGGTATTGGGTCCATTAGTATTCGTAATTGTACTAGCTCTATATTCAAATTATTTCAGAGATGATGCTGTTATCAAATACTTCCCACTGGCTCAAGAAAACAGCTTCAGTTCATATGACACTAAATTGGAATTTGAATCTCCACAGGATGAGGATGAGTACGAAATAAAATGGGAGATGTTTTCGGAGAGTGCCCAATCTATGTATTTAAGACAAGACGTGTCGTTATTATATGTGAACGGAAGGTTAAAGGGAATTATGAATAAGTGGAAGGAAAATGCTTCTGTAATAGAAAAAAAAACCAGCCTTCATGGAGAGGATAGTAAGAGGTATGAAGCGATTAGTTTTCATCATGGGGAAATTCATGATGGAGAAAAACCGATTCAAAGTATTCAGGCTACTTCAAATGCCACTCTTTATGTAATTGATTCACCGCTAACCAAACGTTCTTCCTTTCATGTACCTTCCACCCCTGAAGAAAAAGAGTGGAAAGAGACACTGGACCATAGCATCACTCAGCAACTCGAAGCCCAGTGGCACGAACTGCTCCGGTATTATCAAATTCCTAAAAATCAATATACTCTTGTACCTTTAACGCACCTCGGCGAGTTTAAAGGAAAACCCTTCCCAGGGACCACAGAAGAAAACTACGAACGTATAAAAGGTCAGCTATGGGAAGGGCTGTACAAAAATTATATTTTGGGGATTTCCAATGCGGAATCGTCTCATCCTATTCAAAGTTATATTCCTTTAATTCTTTTTGATAATAATGGAAAACATTTAATGGTTCTGTTTGAAGATGATACAGGAAAAAAACATCAATTAATTCAATACTATTGAAGATCTTCGGTTAATTCCTGGAAATCCTGATTCTCAGGTCTTAAATCTGCTGCTGTTCGTGCGTGCTCTATAGCCTTATTTTTTTCTCCCTTTTGCTGATAAAGCAGAGCTAAGTTATAATGAGCCTCCCCCATATCAGGGGAGAGCTCAACGACTTTTTTTAAATCCTCAATCGCTTTTTCAGGTTTACTTAATTGATTATAAGCGTAGGATCGATTAAACCTCAATTCTGCTTCATATCTACCAGGATCAGCTAAAGCTTCAGAGGTTATCGAAACCACCTGGATGTAATCTCCACTTTCGTTTAAATCTTGTGTTTGCTGTACTTGCCCCATTCTCTCGCCATCGTTAAACAGCCCCTCACTTCCTATAAAGGCCATGGTGCCCAGAATTACGATATAGCCAGTAAGAGCAATGCCCTGGATCCACTTGTCGTTTCGCTTAGGCAGGTTAAATCCAGCGGAAGCGATAAAGCCTCCAATTAAGCCTCCCATATGAGCGCCATTATCGACTTGAGGAACCATAATTCCAAAAGCAATATTTAATGCAATTACGAAGATTAAATTCCAACCCATCGTTTTAAAAAACAATTGTCTATGACGAACTCCAAAATAAAGCAAAGCACCAAATAATCCAAAAATAGCCCCAGAAGCACCGGCCGCTACGTGAGGATTTAACATAAAACTTGCAACTCCACCAAAAATACCGGCCAAAAGATAAATCACGGAAAAGCGCCAGGTTCCATAAATGCGTTCAACCGCGATGCCGATATAATACAAAGCGAGCATATTCATCAAGAGGTGAAGCAAACCTATGTGTAGAAACATTGAGGATCCTATGCGCCACCATTCACCTTCCATGATGGCCGGATTATACTTTGCGCCAAATTCAATCAATGTAGAAACGGAGGTCGTACTACCCTGAGATTCCACAAACATGAATAGAAGAATATTTACAGCCAGTAAAATGTAAGTCATCTGAGGTTTGCCGAATTGAAATAGTGACTGTACTTCCTGCTGCTTTTTCCGATGACTTGATACAATCTGCTGCTTTAAATAAGGAATCATGGCTTCCATTTCATTATGCGATATTCTTTGTTCCAGCACAGGTTCATCGAGTCTTAAAGCTTCATAAAACCGCTTCCGTTCTTTATCTTTATTCTCGTCTGAAAAATAATATAAGTGAACGTTTAACTTCTTATCTTCATTCAATTCTGAAACTACATTTTCCCATTCCTCAACAGGAGGAAATTCAGATACATAAATTGTATGCAGGATAACATTTCCGCCGCGATAAATTTGACGATTTTGCTTTAACTGCTGATATGTAACTTGAAGATCTCTTTTTAGTTCATTTCTCCAATTAATTTGCTTATATTTAATTCGAATCACGTGGTTCTTCCACTTACCTGAGTACTCAAGCCAAGCTTCTTTATGTTCTGTATTAATATGAAGAACTTCACACCCTTGATTCAGCACAAGATCATGAGTTACCTTCCAGAAATAAAAATCCTGTTCAATAAACAAAGACTCACCTCCTTGATACTCTTTATCATATCATGATGAAATCAACCCTCGCCATAAGTACGATTGACAAAAAAAGCTGCCTTTATGGCAGCTTAGAGTCAGGTCTTTGAAACATTTGGGCAAGCAACTTCCTTCTTACCCACGGAACACTCATAGAAGTTTTAACCAAACCTCTTCTAAGTAGAGGTATTTTTGTAACAATATCTAGTAAACGATAACGAAACTTAAAAGCTCCGTAAAGTATGGAGCTCACTAACAAAGTCCCTTTCAGAATTGGGTGCAACTCATCCACCTCATTTAAACTTTAGTTGATGAGTCTATTTTCACCAGATCTACAATCGTTATGCATCCTTATATTTATTTAGGACAGGTTCCATTGATTCCTTCAAGATAGATGCGGAACGGCTGAATTTTTGCTTTTCTTCAGGATCAAGGTTTAACTGAATTATTTCCTTTATGCCTTTCCGATTAATAATAGCCGGTACACCTATATACAAATCCTCTTCTCCATACTCTCCTTGTAAATAACCTGAAATAGTTAATACAGCATTCTCATTGTGCAGTATGGCACGGGTGAGGCGAACGAGTCCCATAGCTATCCCGTAGTGAGTAGCCCCTTTACGCTCAATAATATGATAGGCAGCATCTCTCACTTGTGCAAAGATGGAGTCGAGATCCTCTATATCATATTTTTCAGGATGGTCATGTATGCGATCAAATATAGAGCGCCCCGCTACATTAGCATGGCTCCAAACGGGTAGTTCAGAATCTCCGTGCTCTCCCATAATGTAAGCATGAATATTTTTCGAGTCCACTTCAAAGTACTCGCTTAATTGAAATCTCAGTCTAGCGGTATCCAATATTGTTCCCGAACCAATCACTCGATGGACTGGGAGCCCTGAAAACTGCCATGTCATATAAGTTAGAATGTCTACTGGATTTGTGGCAACTAAGAAAATACCATCAAACCCGCTCGTCATGACGGATTCAACAATGGATTTAAAGATGGATGTGTTTTTTTCGACAAGATCTAAACGAGTTTCACCAGGCTTTTGATTAGCTCCGGCCGTAATGACCACGATATCAGCAGAACTGCAGTCCTCATAACTACCAAACCAGATTTTCTTATTGGAAGGCGCAAAAGCTAGTCCATGATTTAAATCCATGGCATCTCCTTCAGACTTCTCCTTATTTAGATCAATAAGTACTAATTCGTCTGCAACACCTTGATTCAATAAGGCGAATGCATAACTAGACCCTACGGCACCTGTACCTATCAAAGCAACTCGGTTTACTCGCTCCATGCCATCAACTCCCTTTAATTTTTGTTACTCTCATTGTAAATCATACTATAGAAATTATGCGACGCGTACTCCCGTTCTTTATGAACGTTTTGTTAAGGCTGTCTGGTTTTAAATAACCCTCTTTCCGTAAGGATATGATCCACTCTCTGGTCAAAATTCTCTATTGGCAGAGAAGAGACCTTCTGTACCTCTGAAGCGATCATGATCGTCTCTCCATCAAATTCCTCTAAAAACCTATCATAATACCCACCACCATATCCTATTCTGTAGCCACAGTTATCAAAAAGCAGTCCAGGAACTAAAAGTAAATGAATCTCTTCCTTTTTCACCTTTTCTGCAGCAGCAGGATCTGGTTCTTTCAATCCAAAATAAACGGTTTCTAACTGACCATAATCTTCCAGTTTATAAAAATCCATCTCTCTAGTCTTAGGAATACATTTTGGCACTACTACCTGCTTATGCTCCCTCCACCCTTGATCGATAATAGGATATGTAGACCATTCATGTTCCTGAGATATAGTCATTCCTATCATTTTCGCATTTTTCCACAGATCACTTTTGAACAAATGCTGATATAGGGCCGTTTGAATCGAATCTTTATTATCCCTGGAAAGGTTATTCAATGTTTGCTTACCTATTCTTCTCCACTCTTTTTTATTCATAACCCCAATCTCCTTTTAGAATTGTCTATCTTAAAAATAAAATAAACAGCTGACGTTGAAAAGTCTTAAATATAAGGTTCTAGCCATTTTTTACAATAGATTTATTAGTCAATCGGTGGGATTTTTTAAGAATCGAGTTCGATATAATGTGTGGAGAAAGGGACTCCTTGGGACGGCTCGGCCGGCTCTTCGCCCGGATACTCGTGTCATAAGCAGGAAATTCAGGAGGGACGAATGCACGCATCCCTTTTGATCTTTTAGTAGTCTTCGTCGTTCCCATTCGCCCCTTTGCAATCGTTAGGTTCTCGAAATCTCCTATAAAAAATCCTATTCAAAGAGGTAGGACACGTAAGATCAGCAGTATTTTTAGCGCTTCAGAGCAGAATAGGAATAACCGCGCTAAAAAAGTATTTTAAGCTGATTCAGTAGGCTAACCCCCTACAGAAGGGTCCGCTCGCATAATTATAGTTAGGCTGGTTAGGAAATGATGAGCCTCCCGTGGGAGAAAAGAGCTTTTTCCATTTAACGCAACGTTCCTAATAGTCTTGAAACTGATCCTTACAGTACTGGGAACTTGACTGAGAAGAAATAATATAAAAAAACAGTAGGAAATAATCCTACTGTTTTATTTAGTCTCACGGTGTAAGGTGTGTTTACCTAGACGAGGACTATATTTACTTAGTTCCAAACGCTCAGGGTTTTTACGTTTGTTTTTTGTAGTAATATAATTACGGTCACCTGTTTCAGTACAAGCAAGTGTAATGTTTACACGCATTGTCTATCCCTCCAAATTCAATCTTTTCACTTTATCTTCTATTTCATCAGACTCTATTAATATTAACAAATTACCTTGTTCCTTTCAAGTATGATTTTGCAGTGGTCATACATACATTTGAAAATAAGAACAAACTGGATGTTTACGAACCTAGCTTTATTTTTCTCCGTTAAGAAGCAAAAAGCTGTTCCAAATGAACAGCTTTTTGCTTCTTATTTATTTAAATCATAAGATTGACCTTTTACAAGATAGAATATATTCTCTCCTATATTCGTGATGTGATCAGCAAAGCGTTCAATATATCTTGCTACATAGGAAATTTGCATAATGTGTTGGATTTGCTGGGGATTTATAGCAGTTAATTCTAATGTTTCCCTTACAATTTCCCCATATTTTCTATCGACCACATCATCCATTTCTGCTAATTTACTTGCTAAGGATATATCTTCATATTCAAAAGCTTTAACTGCTAAGTCAACCATATCCATGGCTAGTACAGCCATTTCTCTTAGTTCCGGATTAATCTCAATTCCATGATCCTCACCGAGATGAATAGTTGCCTTGGCAATATTCGTGCCGTGGTCAGCCATCCGTTCCAAATCAGATGATATTTTGATGGCTGTTATTAATCGTCTCAAATCACGAGCGACTGGCTGCTGTTTAGCAATTAGCAAAATCGCATCTTCGTTTATTTTATCCTCTTTAGCATCAATAACGGCATCATCTTCAATAATTTTTGTAGCTTTACTGACATCTCCCTGATAAAAAACATGAATCGCAGTATCAAGTGAATATTTAGAATCAAGAGCCAGTTCTTTTATCTTTTCTTTCAAATCATTTAATTCATCTTCAAAATGTTGGCGTATAGAGACCATTTGTTTCCCCCTCAAACTCTTACTTAACCAAACCGTCCTGTAATATAATCTTCCGTCCGCTTATCTTGAGGGTTCTGGAATAAATCGTCAGTTTCCGCGAACTCAACTAATTCTCCGTTTAGGAAGAACGCAGTTTTATCAGAAATACGGGCAGCCTGCTGCATGTTGTGCGTCACAATAATAATACTATATTTTTTCTTAAGCTCCTGGACAAGCTCTTCTACTTTTGAAGTAGAAATTGGGTCCAGTGAAGAAGTTGGCTCATCCATCAGAATTACGTCAGGCTCAACGGCCAGTGCACGAGCAATACATACACGCTGCTGCTGACCGCCGGAAAGACCATACGCATTTGCATCCAAACGATCTTTCAATTCATCCCAAATGGCCGCATCCTTTAGGCTTTTTTCAACAATTTCATCGAGAACTTCTTTTTTCTTAATTCCGTGTACCCTTGGACCATAAGCTACATTATCATATACAGACTTAGGAAATGGGTTCGGGGATTGAAAGACCATTCCTACTTTAGTTCTCAGATATTCCTGTTTAAAGTTTCCACTAAAGATATTTTGGTCACGATATTTTATGGAACCGGAAGTTTTAACAATCGGCACCATTTCCACCATGCGGTTTAACGTTTTTATAAAGGTGGATTTACCACACCCAGAAGGTCCAATAATAGCTGTAACCCGCTTCTCCGGGATGTCCATATTGATTTCATAAAGGGCTTGATTGCTTCCGTACCATAAATTCAAGTCATCGACTTGCATAACATTATTAACCTCTGCCTTTTTCTGTTTCTCTTTTCTCTCAACGACAGGCTTTGAAGTTAAGCCTCCTGTCCTTGTTTCCTGTGTTTCTTCACTGATTTTAGTCATTGTGAAACCCTCCTCATCCTTAATTAAAGACGCTGTTGAAATTTGTTACGAATCAATACGGCAATCGAGTTCATTAGTAGGAGAACTGCCAGGAGTATGATAATTCCAGCTCCGGCAACAAACTGCCATTCCTCTTGCGGTCTTGCTGTCCAATTATAAATCTGGATAGGCATAGCCGTATATTTAGCAAGCAAAGAGTCCGGAAGCGCATAAATGGCTGTAGCAGCTCCTACAATTATTAATGGGGCTGTTTCGCCTATAGCTCTTGAAAGAGCAATTATCGTACCCGTTAATATTCCAGGCAGCGCTGCGGGCAGAATCACACGAGCAATCGTCTGCCATTTAGATGCCCCCATTCCTAATGAAGCCTGGTGCAAGTCAATAGGTACAGACCTTAAGGCTTCTTGAGAAGCCACCACAATAACCGGAAGAATCAGTAACGCCATCGTTAAACCTCCGGCAATTAGCGTATATCCAAAGTTAAAAATATAAACAAAGAATGTAAGACCTAGTAAACCAAAAACAATGGAAGGAACCCCTGCCAAGTTTGAGATGTTCACTCTAATAAATTCAGTAAATTTGTTTTGTGAGGCGTATTCCTCTAAATAAATAGCCGACGCTACCCCGATGATAACAGAGAAGATCGCAACTATAGCCATTAACATAATTGAACCT
This sequence comes from Halobacillus sp. B29, assembly GCF_052246755.1. Lineage (NCBI taxonomy): Bacteria > Bacillati > Bacillota > Bacilli > Caryophanales > Bacillaceae > Halobacillus > Halobacillus sp. B29. The sequence goes on along the minus strand of NZ_JBQQCM010000002.1, from coordinate 310,043 downwards.
ATCATCCCTATCCAGATTCCTGCTTCTTCTGGGTAAGGAGCTGGTCCACTTGTAAGATAATCCCAGCTTAAATAACCAATTCCTTGAGTCAATACGCGGTAAAAAAGCAGTACTAGAAAAATAAGACCAACTGAGGTAGCTAAGAAAAATAACCCCATCATTATCTTATTTTTTAATACTCTGCCTTCCATCCGTTTCTTGATGCCTTCTTCATTTTGTCCAAGCATTAATATTCCTCCCTGAACTTACGTGAAATATACTGTGCTAACAAGTTCATACCCAGAGTGAAGACGAATAACGTCATTCCAACTGCATATAAACTATAATAGATCGTAGAGCCAAACGTTGTATCCCCCGTAGCAGCCTGTACAATAAAGGCTGTCATCGTCTGAATAGACTCCGTAGGGTCAAACGTTAAGTTCGGCGTAGCTCCAGCCGCAATCGTTACAATCATCGTTTCACCGATTGCTCGTGAAATTGCCAATACAATCGAGGCAACAATTCCCGAGAGCGCTGCTGGAAGTACTACCTTATATACAACCTCGAGCTTTGTCGCTCCAAGGCCGTAAGCTCCTTCACGAAGTGAGTTTGGTACAGAGTTCATGGCATCTTCCGATAAAGATGCTACCATTGGAATAATCATAATTCCAACAACAAATCCACCGCTCAAAGCGTTGAAAATGCCGAGATCTGGAATAATATTCTGGAACATTGGTGTAACGAACGTTAAAGCAAAGTAACCATAAACAACCGTAGGGATTCCTGCTAAAACCTCTAGAATGGGTTTAATCACACGTCTCACCTTGTCGTTGGCGTACTCACTCAAAAATATGGCGGACATAAGACCTAACGGTACAGCAGTTACTGTGGCAATCAGTGTAATAAGTAATGTTCCTCCGATAAGAGGTGCCACTCCATATTCACCAGACCACGGAGACCAGCTTGTCCCTGTATAGAAATCAATTATTGATACATTAGAAAAGAAACCGATCGACTCACGCAATAAAGTAAATAATATACCGACTGTTGTCAACACACTGATAATAGCGCACAACAGTAAAAACCACGGGATAATCTTCTCTATACGCTGTCCAAACGTGGTCTTTTGTTTATTTCTTTCAATTAATTCCTGGACATTGAATTTATTTCCCTCTGATTGTAAACCTTTGTCCATTGTCAAACTCCTCTCATCCATAAGGCAAGGTGAGACCAGTACCTGGTCCCACCTATCCTTTTAGATTTTTAAATTCAATTACTCAGCCCAGCTTTTTGCCTTGTCAAGCTGTTCTTGATATTTTTCTTCAGGAAGAGCAACGTATCCAACTTCTTCAGCAGCTTTTCCTGCATTGTTTAAAGTGTACTCAACAAAGTCACGAACTTGTGGTTTGTTCTTATAAGCTTCTACATTTACATAAGTGAATAGCGGACGGGATAGTGGTGTATATGAACCATCCTGGATTGTTTCACCAGAAGGTTTTACAGGCTCAGCATCCCCTTCAGCAATCCCTAGGACTTTAAGAGAATCCTTATTCGCTGCATAGTAAGCATAGCCAAAGAAGCCAATAGCGTTAGGATTATTTTCAATACCACGTACTAGAGTGTTGTCATCTTCAGAAAGAGTAGTATTTTCTCCTTCTTTCATTGGGTTCTCTTCAAGTACTACTTCGTTGAAGTAATCAAACGTACCTGAATCATGTCCCGGAGCGAAAATTTCAATTTGCTCTTCAGGCCAGTCCGGATTGATGTCAGACCACATTTGAGCATCAGAAGATTCAAGGAAGATTTGTCTAAGCTGTTCAATGGTTAGGTTTTCAACAAAATCGTTTTTTGAACTTACTGTTACAGAAAGACCATCGAATGCCAGTTCTAGAGGCTCAAGCTGAACCCCATTTTCCTCTGCTTGCTTCTTCTCTTCTTCTTTAATTTCACGAGAAGCATTACTTAGGTCGATTTCACCTTTAGTGGATTTCTTGAAACCACCACCGGAACCTGAGCTGTTTAGAGAGGTTTCAACTTCTGGAGCCTCTTCACGGTAGCTGTACGTAAGGTTTTCCATGATTGGATAAACTGTAGAAGAACCATCGATTGCAATTGGACCAGAAACTTCCTCCCCTGATTCTTCAGAAGAACTGCTCTCACTTCCTGAGCTTTCTTCCGTATTGGAACTCTCAGAGTCTCCTCCATCACCGTTGGCATCGTCGCCAGAACCGCCGCATGCAGCAAGTACTCCAAGCACTAAAATAAATGCAAACATTAGTGCTAAACTTTTAAAGTTTTTCATTTCTTTCTCCCCCTATTTCTACATGTATTATGTGATGCCGGCTTGACCAACTCACATTTTATATATTAAAGAAAGAGTTTTAAGGACATATAAATCAAACGTAAAGGTTTTGTAAATGCGTCGATTTTTATCGATTTTTATTTTCTCAGGCAAAAAAAAAGACTGCCGAGACGACTCGACTAGTCTTATAATGAGGTTGCTCCTTATTCTTCCTGTGTTTCTTCAGCGTTTTCTTGAGGTGATTGTGTCCCAACACCCTCTTTTTCTCTTTCTTGCTTTAAATCAAAATATGCTTTTCCTATACGGGCCCCAATCTTATTACTTATACCCGTTGTAGGTGTATCATTTCCCAAGTATGGAGTAATGACAGAAAAAGCAATTTCGGGATCATCATGTGGAGCATAGCCAATCAAAGTTTTATTCAATAAGTTATCTTCACGTCGATAGGTTTCCCCACCATTTACAGGTATCGACTTAAACGCTTCTGCTGTTCCTGTTTTTCCTGCCATATTGTATTTAGCATAAGGAGGATCCGAAAACACGCTGCTTGCTGTACCTTCATTAGTCTGGAATACCTGCCTGAACCCTTCTTGTACACGATCAATATAGTCGGCATCCATTTCGAGCTGGTTAATGATTTCGGGTGAATAATCTTTATAGATCGGTCCTAATCCTTCAGAAGAAGTTGGAGGATCGTGAATTTCCTTTACCAGCCTCATTTTAAGCCTGCTACCGCCATTAGCTATGGTAGAGACATACTGATTTAATTGCATGGCCGTATAAGTGCTATATTGACCAATAGCGAAGTCTAAAATGTTACCATCGGCCGGGTTATCCCCCTCAAAACCTGTTTCTTCATATGGAAAATCCAGTCCTGTTTCCACTCCTAAACCAAATTGATTAAAGTTATATAAAAAGGTTTGAAACGTATCATTTTGTAAACTAATAGGCCGTCCATACTGATAATCAAATTCTTTTCCTAGATACATGGCAAGAAAATACATATAAACATTGGAGGACTGTTGAATAGCTGCTATATCATCTACCACTCCAATATTTGGAGTATAGGAGGACTTCTCCCGGTCCGAAGAGATTTTTATGGCACGGTCATTTACTGTCTGTCCAGGATCAATAGCCCCTTCGTGTAGACCTGTTAAAATCGTTGCTCCTTTGACCGTAGAACCGGACATATACGCGTTATAAACAGCCTGATGAGAGGTGTCCGAGAATCGCTCTTCTCCTTCTTCCAAGTTTCGATTATACTTTTGTCCAGAGATGGCTAAAATCTCACCTGTTTTGGGATTAGACACAACGGCTACTGAATTCTCGAGATGCTTATTTTCATTAGGTGCCTCCTGAATAGCACTTTCAAGTTCTTCACGCAGTATTTGGTCTACTTTTTCTTGAAGATCTACATCGAGGGTGAGAACTAAATCTTTCCCCCTTTCCCCTTCACGTATCACATTTGAATTAACAACATCGTTATTTTTATCAATCTCATACTGAACCTTTTCTTTCGTTCCCTTTAACACCTGCTCATACTGCTGTTCAAGACCGCTCGTTCCTACCCGGTCGTTTCTACTGTAGTCCAATGACATAAAGTAATCCAAATTATCACGTGGAATCCCTTGTTCTCTTGAAGTTATGTTCCCTGCATAGTTCCTGAACGTATTACCATATGGATATTCTCTTTCCCAATCAGACGTTACGTTTATTCCAGGCAGACTTCCCAAGTGCTCCGCAACGGAAGAATATTCTTCATAGGAAATGTTTGAATTCTTTATGATGTGAGGGGAAAGTGCGTATGCTTTGTCCAATTCTTTTTTAATGGCGATAACTTCCTTAGTCTGATTGTCATAAGAAGTCACTTCAGTTTCCTTAATGCTGTCGAGCTGAAGCTGGTAAATCTCGCCATTATCCATATCCTTTGTATCTTTATCTTTAATACGCTCAACCACTTCTTCTCTATTCTTTAAGAAAAAGTATTCTTTTAAGTCACGGGTACTAAGCTTGTCTTCAAACTCCATATTGATATACTGCGCCAACTTTTCGGCCAGTTCTAGACGATCTAGTTGTTTTACTCCCTTAGGCGGAGTGTACGTTATCGAATAAAGAGGCTCATTGTTTACTATTACCCTTCCGTAGCGATCGTACATTTCTCCTCTGGGCACGGGTATATTTGTAGTTGTGTTTTCTGTTCGATCAATTTCATCCTGGGCTTCTTCTCCATTAAGAATTTGAACTACTCCAAGCTGAAGAATGATCGCTCCAAATAATAGAAATACAATAAAAAAAACTATATTTAAACGAAAAGGAAGATGAGTTTTTTTCTTTCCTCTTTGCATATCGCCGGCCATCTATGTTCTCCCCCAATTTCCACAAAATTCTTCCTATATTATAGCATCATTTTACTGCTACATAATAGCCGTTCGATGTGGGAAGATAGTTTCAATTGTGAGAAGACGGAACTACTTTAGTATCTATATCTTTTATGAAGAAGTAAATTAAAAAGTGGCCTCCACCTACAAGTAGTAATATATACGGAATTCCCGTCTCAGGAGCAATGAATACAATTGCGAGCAGGAATACACTAATGGAGAGAACTCGTCCCAAGTTTAAAAATAGCTCCCTGACTACAATGTATTCTATTCTCATCTCTCCGGCATTCCATGACTTGCCGATGACATCATAAGTTAAAGATATATAGGGCACGTACAATAAAGGAAAGAATATTCCTGCAATCGCCCCGTAGAGTAATAACAAAGCCATGCTTTTACTTACCAGCAAAATTAAAACACTAAGGTAAAGGGAAAGACCTGCTATAAAAATAGCCTTTTTTCTCCGTCTGGGTTTAACAAGACGGGTGACTAGAAAATAAAACAGGAAGGAGAATCCAGAATACACAAGATTAAAAAAACCTAAGGACAATTCGTTACGTGTCATTAAGAAGATCCATATGGACACCGCAAATAAAAAAGTCCCTTCTCGAAACCCCTGGGATACGTGTGCATTTAATATGCGTTTCCAATTGAGATTATTTTTCCTTTCGTTAATGATTCTCCGAAAAGAGAAATTACCTTTTGCTTTTCTTCTAGATAATCCAAAGCTGACAAGAACCGCCACTATAAAAAGCCCAAACGACACAGCAAAAATAACCGTGTATCCTGTGAAGTTGTTTAATCGAGAAATAATAAAACCTGCCAGTAGCGGGCCCGTCATCCCACCTAAAGATTGCAGAACTCCTAAAAATCCATTAAAAAAGTCTCGCGTGTCAGGTTCAGTTATCTCAAAAGTTAATACATTGTAGGCCAGCCAGTAAAAGCCATATCCTACTCCAAGTAATGCACCGAGCATGATATTAAACTTGGCTGCGTTCTCCCCTACAATAAGTACGGTTAAGAAAAATAAAGAAAGAACGATCACCCCTGTACGAAGAACGATCACTCTGTCGATATGTTTCGCACATTTACCAGCAAATATAAAGGTTAAGGGCTGTAATACATAAATACTTAAATTATATAGAGCTATGTCCGTATAACTATTTGATTGTTTCCACAAATAAATATTCACAAATGTACTGGATAAAAAAATCCCGAGGGAGTATAGACCTCCAATTAAAAGCAACAATAATAGATCTTTTGAAACGTTTTCTTGGCTCAACCACGCTCGCAGTCTGCTCACCATATCCATGTCTCCTTTGTGTTCTACATTAGTGTTGGCAGAACAAAAAGAGATATACAAAAAGAAAAGACCTGGATGGAAATCCAGGTCTTTTCTCTAAAAATTATTATTTAGCTGCATCGTAACGTTTTGCTACTTCATCCCAATTAACTACATTCCAGAATGCTGCAGCGTAGTCAGGGCGACGATTTTGGTAATTCAGATAGTAAGCATGCTCCCAAACGTCTAGTCCTAGGATTGGAGTCTTGCCTTCCATAATCGGTGAATCTTGATTTAACGTATCGATTACTTCAAGGCTGCCGTTATTAACGACTAACCAAGCCCAGCCTGAACCGAAACGACCTTTAGCAGTTGTTTCAAATTTTTCTTTAAACTGATCCAAGCTTCCAAAGGTATCATTAATTGCAGTCGCTAAATCACCTGTTGGTTCGCCACCGCCATTTGGAGACATGATTGTCCAGAAAAGACTGTGGTTTGCATGTCCGCCTCCGTTACGGCGTACAGGGGTGCGAATATCCTCCGGTACAGCTGCAAGATTGTTCGCTAACAATTCTTCCAGCGATTTGTCCTGAAGATCTGCATGCCCTTCTAATGCATTGTTAAGCTTAGTCACATAAGTGTTATGGTGCTTCGTATGGTGGATGTTCATCGTTTCCTTATCGATGGTAGGTTCTAGTGCATCGTAAGCATAAGGTAGTTCTGGTAGTTCAAATTTGGCCATAGTATAACTCCTCCTTTAATTAATATGTAAAACCAAAAGTATGCTTTTTGCATAACTTCTTGATTTTACATTATCAAACCGGAAATGTACTTGCAAATAATATGCAGCTTTCCGTTTGGAATACTTTTGACTTCCGCTATTAAGATTTCCCGTATTGAATAAATTAAAACATAAAAAAACCAAGCCGATTGGCTTGGTTTTTTTCATTACTTTTATAAGTGGCTCGGGACGGAATCGAACCGCCGACACACGGATTTTCAGTCCGTTGCTCTACCGACTGAGCTACCGAGCCATGGTAAGCTGCAAATTTAAGAACTACTGATTTGTTTAAAAAAACATCTTATGATGAACCTTTTCACATTATATGTATCATGGCGGAGGAGGAGGGATTCGAACCCCCGCGAGCCGTAAAGCTCCTGGCGGTTTTCAAGACCGCTCCCTTCAGCCAAACTTGGGTACTCCTCCGTATGAAAATAATGGTGGACCCTGCAGGACTCGAACCTGCGACCGATCGGTTATGAGCCGATAGCTCTAACCAGCTGAGCTAAGGGTCCACTTGGGGCGGCTGATGGGAATCGAACCCACGAATGCCGGAACCACAATCCGGTGCGTTAACCACTTCGCCACAACCGCCGTAATGAAAGTTTTAATTATGTAATAAAATGGTGGCGGTGGAGGGAATCGAACCCACGACCTCACGGGTATGAACCGTACGCTCTAGCCAGCTGAGCTACACCGCCATTAAGTAAAAATGAGTAAATCTTGCTTGAAGCGACATTTAATAATTTATCATGTAATGAATGTTTTGTCAACAACTTTTTTTGCGCTGAAATTAGCGACAGGAATAATATAGCATGGTCTCTTTAAGCTTGCAAGACTTTTTTAAAAGGTCTTTAAAACTTTGTTGGCAATTTCTTTAATAAACGTATTTTTTAGAGAAACGCTTTGGATCCGATGCCATAGAAGATTTAGTGTTCGTGGGGAAATAACCACTCTTGTACCAACTCTGAGAAACATAAGTCGATCCTCAACGGATTGAATAGCGCAACCCTTTTGAGTTCAGCTTATAATAGTTTTGGATTACGGAACAATTCCACGTTTGAACAATATCCCTCTCCCCTTCTTCCGCCCTTATTTACCACTATTTCTATCGGCAAAATAAAAACCTAAACTCCGGGGATGAGCTATTCAGCTCCAGCACCCAGACTCGATAGAGACGCACTCTCTGTTTTCATCGTTGCCAGTTCCAGGTTAGTTTTGGTGCCCAGTCTCTTAAGGTCTTAAGTCCAATTATGATAATAAGACGTGCTCTTCCTTTCAATTTCGTTTTTAACAGGCTCTTCTCCCCTCAAGCAATTCGAAACCGAGTCTTACAAAATCGGGAGCGTATCTGTATATATCAACATGCAGATCTATCAGATTTTATTAAAAGAACAGCTGAAGCATTAGCCCAGCTGTTCTTTTAATAAGTTTATAAACTTTCTTTTTCTCCCAAGACTTCTTCAGCAATATTAACAGCGTGGTCACCAATACGTTCTAAATTGCTGACCATATCAACGAATACGATACCAGCTTGTCCAGTGCAAACACCTTCATTTAAACGAATAATGTGTTTTTTACGGTAACTGCGTTCCATTCGATCGAGTTCATTTTCTTTTTGAACGACCGCTAATGCTTCTTCTCGATTCATGGTTTCAAGCGCTTTTGTGGCTTGTTTCACAGTCATTAAAGTAAGATCAAACATTGTATTCAAGTCATCAATAGCCTGAGGGGTCAAGTAAACTTTATTCGAGTTCTTGTAATCGATAAGTTCAATGATGTTTTCAAAGTGATCGCCAATCCGCTCAAGGTCCCTAACCGAATCCATCAAAGCTGAATGCTTGAGACTTTCTTCGTCAGTTAAGGAAGCTTGAGATAAGTCAATTAAATAGTCGGTTATCTTTCGATCCAGATTATTTAGAGCATCCTCAATTTGCATCGCAATTTCCGAATGCTTCTGCTGTTTATTATTTAAATACAGACTTGTCTCTTCTAGTCCCTTATATGCATACTGCCCCATTCTAACTACTTCTTCTTTTGCCTGATCGAGAGCAAGTGAAGGAGATTGCTCAATAAAAATCGGGTCTAGATGCTGCGGCTTAAATTCAATTAAGGAATCTTCACCAGGAACTAATTTTATAACTATCCAGGCGAGCACAGCTACGAAAGGAAACTGCACTACTGTATTCGCAATGTTAAAAGATCCATGTGCAAAGGCAATGGTCATTTCCGGCCCTAAGTTCAGATATCCTTGTAACCATTCTACATAGGCTGTAAATGGTTTGAGCAACAGGAGAAACACAGTGGCACCTAGTACGTTAAATATTACGTGGACGAATGCAGCTCTTTTTGCACCCACACTGGCCCCAATAGCCGCTATAACAGCCGTAATGGTTGTTCCAATATTATCACCAAAAAGCACAGGGAGTGCTGCTTGGATATCTACCAATCCTTCTCCAAACAATCCTTGCAATATCCCTATAGTAGCACTAGAACTTTGAACAATCACCGTGAACAATGTTCCAATTACTACTCCTAATACCGGATTTTCACTCATACTTAATGTAAGCTCTCTAAAAGCTTCTAAGGATCTTAGTGGTTTCATACCGCCACTCATAGTTTCGAGCCCGAAAAACAGGGCACCTAATCCAAAGACCGTCTGTCCAAGGTTGGTTACTTTTTTATTTTTAAAGAAGAAGATCATTAAGGAACCGACTGCTAGTATTGGAAGACCATATGCTTTTATATCAATACCTATAATGAATGCTGTAAAGGTAGTCCCGATGTTAGCTCCCATAATGACTCCAATAGCCTGCCGGAACGTCATAAACCCAGCGTTTACTAGTCCTACCGTTAAAACCGTAGTCGTCGAGCTGCTTTGAACCAAAATGGTTACTACAGCAACTGCAATCACGCCCATAAGAGGATTGCTTGTAAAGCGATCCAGCATTTCACGTAAGCGATCGCCAGCTACTTTTTGCAGTCCGTCTCCCATATACTTTATACCAAATAGGAAGATACCAAGACCGCCAATAAATTCAAATATCATTTTTTGAACGTCTATCTCCATTTAGTCCCCACCCTTTCTTCATCCAAGTTTCTACATTTTCTCTCTTTTTTTAAAACACCTTTTTCATTATTAACGAAAGATATTTTATTTGTAAAGGATATCCGAGAATCTTAACATTAAATTTACATTAAGATTATATAGAGGTAATAACCATTTGTTAAAAGGAGCTTATAACTAAGTGCAAATAGCAAAGAACTCACTGCTGTAGAAAGCTTTATTTAAAATCTTCTTTCTTGATGTCTTCTTTCAAGATTCTATTTTAGTGAGACTCGTTAATTGGGTTCTTAATAATTATGCATTTCAGGCAGGTTTATATGTACAGTAGAGCCATCTTCTAACTAACTGCGCTGCCTATTCTTAATTGAATTGAATTGAATTGAATTGAATTGACTTCCATTAGAATCTAACCAAGCAAAGTAACCATTAATTCCGTAATTAAAGAACAAATAATAAACTCTCTATCCCCTTTGAGTTGTATTACCCAATCAAAGGGGGGAGAGAGTTTTAACGAGCACTTATGGTTTGATTTATTTTCAGCTAATCAGATCTTTTTCACTAATATTCTAGTTCCATCTACAGAAACCACTTTGATGTCATCATCTTTTGAAATCCACTGTCCATTTGAAACAGCACTGTAGTCTTCTTCTTCGATCTTTATTGTCCCTACCGGCCTCATGTCAGTTAGAGCCTTTCCCCTTTTATCAATAAGGAACTGATAACTTTCTTTCATGGAATTATACCCCATTTCTGATGACAATTGGTCCCTGAGGGTGATTTTTGTCCACATCTTCCTATGTTTAAATACTTTCAGGAATAGCAGGGACGCGGCACCGCCGAGAATGACTCCAATAACACTGTAAAGGCCAGCTACCCAATTAGGTGCACTAAATCCTACGGCTATAACCATAATGGCCGCTCCGATCGTAGCAAGTGTGCCATCATTTATGAGTTTCCCGTCAATAACCATAAGAATGATGCCAAGAAAATAGACAAGCATCATAACGATAAACATATCTGTTGCTAAGTAACTTGAAAAATAAACGGTAATAAACCCAAAACCAATAATTGCAAAGATCCCTTTCATGTTAACCAGCAGTTCACCGATTAAAAACATGGTGCCTAAAAACGTAATAAACAAAGCAATCCAATCAAATGCAAGCACGATGAACACATCCTCCCGTATATCTTCTGAATACTATATGTACGATTAAGGCTCTACTTTCGTTTCATTAAATATTACTTGAGTTTACTATTTGCTTCCTCCATAATATAATTTGTTAAACTTGGATATGTAAAATAGAAGCATTTACAATAGTTTTACATGTGGAGTGGCTATATTTAAGTGACTTGACTTCTCATTTAAGTTAAAAGCCCTTATAATAAAGGTTGGAATGTTAAGAAGCACACCTTTTTTGTAAGTATATAAAGGAGCGATTTGAAAATGGCAATTACCCACAGAAAAGATACACGCCCTGTAAAAGTAGGTGACGTGACCATCGGCGGAGCTGATGAAGTCGTTATTCAATCCATGACTACTACCAAAACGCACGATGTTGAAGCTACTGTAGCCGAAATTAAACGTTTAGAAGAAGCGGGCTGCCAAGTCGTACGTGTTGCATGTCCTGATGACCGTGCAGCAGACGCTATACCTGAAATTAAAAAGCGTATCAACATACCGCTGGTTGTCGATATTCACTTTGATTATAGAAAAGCCCTGAAAGCAATCGAGGGCGGTGCAGATAAGATCCGTATCAACCCTGGAAACATTGGTAAAAGGGAAAAAGTTGAAGCGGTGGTAAATGCTGCTAAAGAGAAAGGAATCCCTATTCGCATTGGAGTTAATGCTGGTTCCTTAGAAAGACACATCCTTGAAAAGTATGGATACCCAACTGCAGACGGTATGGTTGAAAGTGCCCTGCACCACATTAAAATTCTAGAGGATCTTGATTTTCATGACATCGTCGTTTCATTGAAAGCTTCAGATGTACACTTAGCCATTGAAGCTTATGAAAAAGCTGCGCAAGCATTTTCGTACCCGATTCACTTAGGTATAACTGAATCAGGCACTCTATATGCAGGTACAATAAAGAGTGCGGCAGGTCTAGGCGCTATTTTGAGCAAAGGAATTGGAAGCACGCTACGCATAAGCCTTAGTGCTGACCCGGTCGAAGAGGTGAAAGCTGCTAAAGAACTGCTTAAATCATTCGGGCTTGCTGCGAATGCCGCTACCTTAATATCCTGTCCAACTTGCGGACGTATCGAAATCGATCTAATCTCTATTGCAAACGAGGTTGAAGAATATATTCAAACTATCCAAGCCCCTATTAAAGTTGCCGTATTAGGCTGTGCCGTGAATGGCCCTGGTGAAGCACGTGAAGCAGATATAGGTATCGCGGGTGCACGAGGAGAAGGGCTTCTGTTCCGCCATGGAGAGATTATCAGGAAGGTTCCTGAAGATATTATGGTGGAAGAACTCAAAAAAGAAGTCGATAAACTCGCCGAAGAGCATTATGAGAAACAGCGTATCGAAAAAGAAAAATTAGAGCAAAAAGCATAAAAAAAGGTGGACCACTGCGGTCCACCTTTTTTTATCTGAAATTAGATCAGATTATAGATCGGAGCAAAGAATATGGAAAACGCAATGGATACAATACTAATAATAATCGCCATGTTCCCTAGCGTATCAGCTCCACGCCGTTTTCCTATAATCCCTAATACAATGCCAGCGGCACCTAATATAAGGGGAGCAAAGAAAAAGGAGAGAATGGCGGCACTCAGCCCCAGCCAACCCATACCTACTTTTACATCACTTTCCATGGTCGTCTCTTTTTCTTCAGTTTGAAAAGGTTCATCTATAGGCGTTACTGCCGCTTCCTGGGCATATTCTTCTTCATAACTTTCCCCATATACTGGCTGATAAGGACCGCGTCCATGATCATTAACTGGTTGCTCGTCATTCTCATGCACTTGCTCCATTTCATCACCATGCTCTGGAGCTTTCTCTGTTTCCTGATTCTCAACAGGATTTTTCGGATCATACATACGAGTACCCTCACTTTCTGTTTGGAGAATCACGTTTAGTATGTTCCATAATCGCTTTTGTTAACGAGGGATTTTCTGACATATCCAATATCCTTACTTAACACATTCTTCCCTTTTAATTCATATGGTGTAGTAAACCATTGCTGCGAAAGGGAGTATAAATAATGAAACAAGTAGCTCAACAATTTGTTATGCAAAAGTTAAAACAGCTGACGGTTCATGACTTAATGGCTTACAGTAAACAATACAAAATCCCTATATCAAAGTCTGAAGCTGAATTAATCGTTAAAGCTCTTAGAAAAAATAAGGAAAACCCTTTTGAGCCCAATGGACGCAAACGAATGTTAACTAAACTTGCTGCCATTACTTCCAAAGACACAGCTCGCTCTGTGAATCGCCTATTAATGGAACTGGCTAAAGAGCATGGTGTGGCTCATTGGTTAAAGTAATGACAAGGTAACACCTGCTCATTGAATTAACTCCTGTGACTCTAATTGCCCCCATGATTATTTCTTGGTTTAAGAGTAGTCATTTGAAGGCCGCTGCAAAATACTTGGCCGCAAAAATGATACCTAAAATAAAAAAGGTGCACACGCACCTTTTTTATTGCTTCATTATTTTATCTTTTAATTCTTCATCAAAATTTCCTTCTTTAAACATTTCAATTTCAAATCCATAGGGAGGTTTTTTATTTTTCTTATCTTCCCCTACATAAGGTGTTTCAAGGATCTTAGGCAAATCCTTTAAGGAAGGATGATGGACTACCTGGTGTAAGGCTTTAAAACCAATATGTCCAAAACCAATGTTCTCGTGGCGGTCTTTTTGAGCACCCTTTACATTTTTACTGTCATTCACATGTACGACTTTTAACCGGTCCAGACCTACAACTTTATCGAACTCATTCAGTACTCCATCGAAATCTTCAACGACGTTATAACCAGCATCATGAATGTGACAAGTATCCATACATACGGATAATTTCTCATTCAATGTGACACCATCTATAATCTTGGCTATCTCTTCAAAATTCCGACCGATTTCAGATCCTTTGCCAGCCATTGTCTCGAGCGCTATTTGGGCATCCTGATTTTTATGAAGCACCTCATTCAAACCCTCAATAATCTTAGGAATCCCTTTCTCCAGCCCCTGTCCTACGTGAGAGCCGGGATGCAGTACAATTTGCTTTGCTCCTATAGCCTCTGTACGTTCGATTTCATTTCGAAGGAAGTCTACACCTAATTGGAAAGTTTCAGGCTTAGTTGTATTGCCGATATTAATGATATACGGAGCATGAACAACAATATCTGAGATATTATGTGATTTCATATGCTCCTGTCCAGCTTCAATATTTAATTCTTCTATAGGACGTCTCCTTGTGTTTTGAGGCGCTCCCGTATAAATCATAAATGTACCAGAACCATAAGATGCAGCCTCTTCACTTGCTCCAAGAAGCATCTTTTTCCCTTTCATTGAAACATGCGACCCCAGTTTCAAATTAAAACTCCTTTCCTAATGCCTATTTTTTGCGATATTGATTTCTTTTAAGGCCTTTCAAATTTTTATCAGCCTTTTTCTTCATTTTCTTCTTGTAGCCTGGTTTCACTTTTTTCGGTTTACGAACCATTTGTCTTGCTTTCTTTTCAAGATCTGTTTCTTTTCTCTCTCTTGTCTGGCGTTCATTATAGGAATTAACTTCTTTCCATTCTCCATTCTTCACTTCATAGAAATTAAAAGTGAGGCCTCTGCTTTCAAGCTTTTGGATTAAGGGAAGATCTCCTTCCTTGTATAGATTAATGGCAGTTCCCTGCAGGCCGGCACGAGCCGTTCTTCCTACTCGATGGATATAAAATTCTTCTTCTTTAGGCATCTGAGCATTGATGACATGACTGACTCCCTGAATATCGATTCCACGAGAAGCTAAGTCAGTCGCTACGATATACTGGTATCGTAAATTTTGAAGTTCCTTGAGCATCCTTTTCCGCTCTCTTGGTGATAAGCCTCCATGAAGAATACCCACTTCCAGGCCGCGGCTGAGCAAAGCATCCGCTAATTCATCGGCATGGCCTTTGCCATTTGTAAAGATAATAGCAAGATAAGGCTGAATAGCTTCGGATATATCCATAATGATATCGGCCGGATTCTTGTGACGTAAAGGAACTAATCGGTGCTCCATAGACTCAGGTGATGGTTTTTCATCTTCGATCTGAATAAGGGAGGGGTTAGTTAGATATTTTTTGAGGAACGGCTGCAAGCGCTCAGGGATTGTAGCCGAGAAGACTAACATTTGAACAGCAGGATCCATACGAGTCAAAATCTGATCCACATCTTCAATAAAACCCAAATCAAGCATCAAATCAGCCTCATCCAGCACAAACCCTTTGGCTTGATGCAAGTCTACAGCTTCTTCTTTCACCATATCCAAAATTCTTCCCGGCGTTCCCACAATAATATGAGGAGGGAGAGAAGATAGTTTATCCACCATCTTTTGCTTGTCCGTACCTCCAATTAGCAGCTTAGAGCGCCAAATCTTTTCTTTTCCACCGAATTGAATAGCTTTCTTTACTTCTTCATGGATTTGAATAGCCAGTTCCCTTGTGGGAGCTGTAATAACAAATTGAACATTGGAAGAATTCTCATCAATTTTGTTGAGTAATGATAATAGATAAGCGTGCGTTTTTCCAGAGCCAGTATGTGATTGTCCAATCAGGCTCTCACCTCGTAAAGCAGCAGGCATGACTTCGCGCTGTATGGGTGTAGGTTCATGAAAACCAAGTTCCCCAATAATCTGGCTGATTACAGGGGTAATAGCAAATTCTTCAAATTTATGTGTACTCATTATGTTTTGTACTCCTTTAGTGTAAAATGTTCTCATCCCATTATAATAGAGCCAGGGAAGAAATGCACGATAACAGGACAACCTGCGACAAGATTCTTTGTCTTCTTTCCACTTAGCCTTTATAATAAAGGATGGTAAAGTAAAAGTATTCAATTGGATTGTATAAAGAGGAGGACTTTAAATAATGGAAGTCATTAAAATCGCCCCTCGCGGTTATTGTTACGGTGTGGTGGATGCCATGGTCATTGCACAGAATGCAGCAAAAGACCCGAATCTGCCCCGCCCTATATATATCTTAGGAATGATTGTACACAACTCCCATGTTACCCAAGCTTTTGAAGACGAAGGTATTATTACTGTTGATGGTAATAACCGCATGGATCTTCTCGATGGAATTAACGAGGGTACAGTTATTTTTACAGCTCATGGAGTATCACCTGAAGTTAAAGATCGTGCTAAAGAAAAAGGCCTTACTGCTCTTGATGCAACTTGTCCCGACGTGACAAACACGCACAATTTAATCCGGGACAAGGTAGCTGAAGGCTACGAAATTATTTATGTCGGTAAAAAAGGACACCCTGAACCTGAAGGGGCCATGGGTGTTGCTCCAGGTAAAGTCCATCTTGTCCAAACGGAAGAAGATGTAGACAATCTTAACATCGATCACGATAAATTAATGGTTACTAACCAGACAACCATGAGTCAATGGGATGTTTATGATGTGATGGAAAAAGCGAAAGAAAAGTATCCTCAACTGGAAAAACATCAGGAAATTTGTATGGCTACACAGGTGCGTCAGGAAGCTGTTTCTGAACAAGCCAAGGAAGCTGATCTTACGTTAGTAGTTGGAGATCCTAAAAGTAATAATTCAAACCGCTTAGCACAAGTATCCATGGAAAAAGCAGGGACCCAGGCATATCGGATTAGTGATGTGACCGAAATCGACCTGGATTGGCTGGAAGGCGTTCAGAAAGTAGCCGTTACAGCAGGTGCTTCCACCCCCACACCAATAACTAAAGAAGTTATAAAATTCATTGAACAATATGACTTAAATGACGTGGACACTTGGATTCGCGAATCCAAAGTGGAACAGAAAAAGATTCTGCCGCGTGTGAAAACTAAAAAGAAAAGCCAAGTAAAAGAATAAACGATCTAACAAGCTGTGCGGACATACAATGTCCGCACATTTTTATATCTTTAGCTTAAGCATTTCTTCCTAACAAAGGCTCAAAACTGATTCTTGATCAATCAGGAGCTTGATTTTAAGATTATCATCGGGGCGTTTTCTTAAACTATTCATTGAACGCACCCTGACCTCTCTACACAAAAGTAAAAGGTTCAGTATTGGATTCAGAAAGAATAACGGATAGACGCTGCTGCCATTTATCTTCTAAGTATTTCTTAATCTCAGCACAGACTACCTTTTCTACATGGTGGCCCGGATCGATCAATGAAAGTCCCATTTCCATAGCATCTTGAGCTGCATGAAAAGTCATATCACCTGTAATATAAACATCTGCTCCGTTCGCTTTTGCTGCATGGATATATTTTTCTCCACTGCCCCCGAGAAGAGCAGCTTTCTTAATCATTTTTGAACCTTCACCCGTCATCCGTACAGCAGGAACATTGTATTTTTCCTTTACTTTTTCACACAACTCCTTCAACTCCATCGGTTCCTTCAAGTGGCCAATACGTCCCACACCTAAATCTTCTCCTTGATTTAAAAGAGGATAAAGATCATAAGCGACTTCCTCATAAGGGTGAGCTTTTTTCATTGCAGCCAGAACACCATTTAATTTTGATTTAGGTACAATGGTTTCTATTCGTTTCTCCTCCACAATCTCAAGATCGTCGACCTGTCCGATGTAGGGATTTGAGCCTTCTTGAGGCTTAAAGGTACCTTGACCCGATAACTGATACGTACAATGGCTGTACTGTCCTATATGACCAGCCCCTGCCTCGCTGATAGAATTTCTAACTTCTTCCGCATGGTCTTCAGGTACAAAAACGGTCAGTTTAACCAGTTCATCTTGCCCAGTTGTCACTAATGGAGAGGTATCCTCAAGACCAATGGCTTCTGCCATCACATCGTTTACTCCGCCTGCTGCTACATCAAGATTAGTATGCGCAGCGTACACTGTAATGTCATGTTTGATAAGTTTTTGAATGACTCTTCCTTTAGGAGTGTCAAAATTAATTTGATGCAACTTTACAAATAACAAAGGGTGATGAGCAATAATCAAATCAACTTGCTTCCCAATAGCCTCATCTACAACATTCTCAAGTACGTCAAGAGTTACCATTACTTTCTTTACTGGTTTATTCAGTGTCCCGACCTGAAGCCCGACATTATCCCAATCAAAAGCCAGGTGCTTTGGAGACCATTTTTCAAACGTCTGGATAATTTCACTTGCTGAGATCGTTCGATTCGTCATTATTCAAGTACCTCCTTTAACCAACTAATCTCTTTTTGTAACTTGGTAATTTTATCTTCATTTACCACAGTAGCCTGCTTAACTTGAGACAGAACATACTCTTTTTTTTCAAGTTCCGATTTACACTTTGTGTAAAATGCCCTTTCAGCTTTTTTCAGAAGATGAGGACCAAACCACAATTGTTTCTCCAAATGTGAAGAATCATAAGAGGCAGCAGGCTCCCCTCTGTCACCTACTAGAATTTCATATATGTGACCGTTTTCTTCCAATATTAATTCATCAACTAAGTCATAACCATTTTGAAAAAACCAATGCCTTACGGAAGGAGAATCTATATTAGGCTGAGCTATAATTCGCTCGGTTTCGGAAAGCTTCTCCTTCCCTCTTTCTAAAATATCCCTTATTAGGGGGCCTCCCATTCCTGCGATAACGATCTGGCGGACTTCATTCTCCTTTAAAACCTGTAAGCCATCCCCCATACGAACATCTATCCGATCTTCCAAACCACGATCTTTCACTTCTTTTAACGCACTAGTGTAAGGCCCTTGATTGACTTCCCCTGCTATAGCCTGAGCGGAGGGATCATTCAAACAAACATAGCACGGAAGATAAGCATGGTCCGAGCCGATATCGGCAAAAAAAGCACCCTTAGGTAAATTTTCGGCTACGTGGGTGAGCCGTTTGGATAACTGATTAACATTCATATTCTCTCTTCCCTCTCATAATAAAGAAAAGCTTTCTGATTGTCACAGAAAGCTTTCCAAGTATAAGTAACTATTTCTTTTCTGCTAGCCATTCCGCCAGTGCTGCAGCCTTTTCACCTGTGTAAAGACCTGCTGGCATCGCAGAACCTTTACCATTCACGATAATATCCTGAATTTCTTCAGCAGAATAACGACTGCCTACTTCTGTTAAATTTGGCCCTGTCCCGCCTTCTAAGTTTCCACCGTGACAGCTGGCACATTGTGACTGAAACATTTCTTCCGGATTGGCATTCGCTGTTTCTTCCTGTTGTTGTTCTCCACCGTTTTCTTCTTCATTCTGAATCGCTTCACGCTGGTTAATCCCTGCAGCAGAAACGATGATCATAGCTACTATACCTAAGACAGCGATAATAGCAAATGGAATCACAGGGTTTCTTCTCATTAGTTGCATCCTCCTTATGTATTCCTTAAGTTAGTATGGGCAAATCCATTCGGCTATATTTATTTTACTTGAAAAGTTCCACTTATTAAAGAGATAACTTGTGAAAAGTTACAAAACAACAGCTATAAAAAGGAAAAGGATCCCTATAACACTCGATATCATTAGATAATGAATTCTCCATCGTACACCGATCCCCATCCATAGGATACAATGAATGCTCGCCATTCCATATATCCATTGAGAGTTGATTGAGAGCCTGGAAACCAAGTTTAAGAAAAGCAGTAAGCTTACAAGCAAACCTGTAATTAATGGAAAATGATAAAGTACAGGGTATATACCTATTACATTCCGTAGAGCTAGAAAAGCAGTGAGAACAAAAGTCGACAAAAGCCCTGTTTGCAATATGATGTTCATTTCAGTAAAATAAATGACAAGAAATGAAAGGGGTAACAAAATAAGGGTTAAAGTTGAAAACATCAGCGTGAGTACATTTCTTTTAGAGTTATTGAACTCTATCTCTCTGTCGCTGCTGTCTTTTTGCCCCTGCGTGTAAAGAGCTAACAGAAAATCGCAATATTCGCCTGGAAGTAGTCGATGTTCTTTCCAATAATGGATTTCATTAACAATGGTTTCTATACGATTTTCTTTCATATCACAGTATCCCCGCCAGTTAGAGAATTAAAAAACTCAGGCATCATCTAAGCACTGTGCAGCCGATGGATACCTGAGTCATAACATCTTTTTATTCCATAAAGTCTTTCAGACGTTTACTACGGCTTGGATGTCTCAACTTGCGAAGCGCTTTTGCTTCAATTTGACGGATTCTCTCTCGCGTTACCCCAAACACTTTCCCTACTTCTTCAAGCGTACGCGTCCGTCCATCGTCTAATCCGAATCTTAGACGTAATACATTTTCTTCTCGATCAGTAAGTGTATCTAGAACGTCTTCCAATTGCTCTTTCAAGAGTTCATAGGCCGCATGGTCGGAAGGGGATGTGGCTTCCTGATCTTCAATAAAATCTCCAAGATGGGAGTCATCTTCTTCCCCAATAGGCGTTTCAAGTGATACAGGTTCCTGAGCAATTTTAAGGATTTCTCGTACTTTGTCCGGTGTGAGTTCCATATCCTGAGCGATTTCCTCTGGAGTAGGCTCGCGTCCGAGGTCTTGTAAAAGCTGACGCTGTACTCTAATGAGTTTATTAATGGTCTCCACCATGTGTACAGGAATACGAATGGTACGAGCCTGGTCTGCAATTGCGCGCGTAATGGCCTGTCTAATCCACCAGGTAGCATACGTACTGAATTTATAACCTTTACGATAATCAAACTTCTCTACGGCTTTGATGAGACCCATATTCCCTTCTTGAATTAAATCAAGAAAAAGCATGCCTCGGCCTACATATCTTTTAGCGATACTTACAACTAGACGCAAGTTAGCTTCAGCCAGATCTCTCTTAGCTTCTTCGTCACCATTTTCAATTCTCTGAGCTAGACTGATTTCATCTTTAGCAGATAAGAGGTTTACACGTCCGATTTCTTTTAGATACATTCGAACGGGGTCATTGATTTTGACACCCGGAGGTACGCTTAAGTCGTTAAGGTCAAACTCTTCTTCTTTATCTAATTGTTTCATACTAGGGTCAGTTTCAGAGTCACCAATTACTTCTACACCCTGTTCATTCAAATGCTCATAAAATTCGTCCATTTGATCAGAGTCTAACTCAAAGCTTGATAACTTTTCTGCTACTTCCTCGTAAGCAAGTACTCCTCGCTTTTTCCCTATTTCCAACACCTGATCTTTTGCTTGTTCAAGTGTCATTTCATTCGTATTATTACTATTACTTTCCTTTTCTTTAGAACGTGATGGCTGTTGTTGCTTATTATCCGCCATAAGTCCCCCTCCTTCCAACATATCTATACCAACTATACCTAGGTGTTTTTTAATTCTTTTTTCTTCTCAATGATCTTCATAGCAATTTCAGCAGCTTTAATTGGTTCATTTTGCTGCTCTGCCCGCTTTAAATCATCTTCTAAGGTTTTTATATCCGTACGGTCACTATGCTCAGCTTTAATCCGAAAAATGTAATCGTGGATTTCCTGATCAGACACCTCTTCACTAACCGGTGCCATAGCCAATTCAATTACTAGATTCTTCAGAGCAGGATCATCAAGTTTTTCCACAAACTGACTCACATCTGACTGATTACCATCTTCATAGTAAGCATACAGATAGGTGACTATAACCTGATGGTCTGAAATATTAAATGCTCCTCCTAGTTCCTCTTGAACTTTCTCAGCTATGAAAGGATCTCTTAGCATATAGGCGATTAACTTTCTTTCCGCATTATGAAAAGCCGGCAGGAGTTTATTCTGAATGGAATACTGACTTGTACGGTTAGTATATCGGTTTTGTTCTTTGTTATCCTGTTTAAATGTGTTTTTACCTCTGATGTGGTGGACTTCTTCCTTAAGAGTGTCCACAGACATCTGAAACTCTGAAGCCAGTTCATTTAAATAATGCTCCCTCTCTACTGCCCGATCGAGGAGAGCGACCTCCTGTAGTACCTTTTCGATATAAGCGATTCGATCTCCTTCCAACTGGAGATTATAATCTCTCCGCAGATAGCTCATGATAAAAGCTATGAACGTGTCACTCGTATCCAAAACTTCTCTCTTAAAACGCTCTCCACCATGCTTTTGAATAAAATCATCTGGGTCTAAACCATCCGGAACTCTGGCTACGAATGTTTGACACCCAGTGTTTTTCAGCAGTCGGCCAGCCTTCAACGCAGCTTCTACACCTGGCTGATCTCCGTCATAGCATATGATAACCTGATCCACATAACGTTTGAGAAGATTAGCCTGAGAGCTAGAGATAGAAGTCCCCATCGTGCCTACTACATTGTGAACGCCCGCCTGGTCAGCAGAAATTACATCAACATATCCTTCAAATAAGATCACGGACTTCTGTTTACGAATTGCAGCTCTTGCCAGGTCAAAGTTGTAAAGCAGCCTGTTTTTCTGAAAGAGTTCCGTTTCCGGACTATTCAAATACTTAGGTTCTTGATGCCCCAGTGAACGACCGGCAAATGCCACCGTTTTACCTAAGTGGTTGCGCAGTGGAAAAATTAATCTACTTCTAAAACGATCGGCATACTCTCCCTGATCATTTACATTTAATAACCCTGCCTTCACCATCGTTTGTGGATGAAAACCTTTTTTTTCAAGGAAGGTGACCACAAATTCTTTGGAATTCGGTGAATATCCAATTTGATATTTTTTAATCGTTTCCTCACTAAATCCCCGGTCGATTAAATACTGATAAGCATCCTGACCTTCTTTCGAATTCAGAAGCATATGATGGTACAACTTTGCAAGCCATTGATGAGCTTCTAATATACTTTGAGATTCAGTGCTAATTTGTGAAGAACCCTCTTGGGAAGCTTCCTCAGGCAAATCTATTTGTGCCTGGCCAGCCAGTTGTTTAATAGCCTGTATGAAGTTGAAGCCTTCCATTTCCATAAGGAAGGTATATACATTCCCTCCCTTTCCACATCCAAAGCAATGGAAAATTTGCTTATCAGCAGAAACGGAAAAAGAAGGAGTGCTTTCTCCATGAAAAGGACACAAACCAAAATAGTTCCTACCCTGTTTTTTTAATTCTACATAGTCACCAATAATATCCACGATGTCTGTGGATTGGCGGATTTCATCTACTTTTTCCTCTGGAATATGCCCAGCCATACGCATCACCATACTAAACAATTATTCGAGATAGACTATTGAATACCTTCCTGAGCAGCTAACAAATTTTCAAATACATGCTGAAAATACTCACGATCTTCTTTTTTAAAAGCGGAAGGACCTTTCCACTTTTTATTTTTCTTCATGGACTGTTGCCTCAAGTACTTATTATTCATTATTTCATCTGCATCAGCATCTTTGATTAGTTTACCTCTAGGAGTTAGAACATAAACCCCTCTTGTTGTCAATAGTACAGCTAAAGACAGATCCTGAGTTATTACATAATCAGATGCAGCAACGTGGTTGAGAATGTAAAGATCTACTGCTTGAGACCCATGATCTAAAAAGATCCACCCTTCTTCTGCCTTCTCAGGGCTATAATGATTAACTGTAGCTATAAAAATGGGTGTAACTCCATGTTTCCTGCACACATTATAAATTTCCTGTTGAACCGGACAACTGTCTGCGTCTACCCATATTTTCAGATTTTGATTTGAATTTGACATAGTTACTGTACTTCTACAATAATACATAGAATCCTTCTAATTTGAGAATGTTTTATTTTTCTGAAAAGTGCTCACTTAACTCTTTTAGTAAAATCTAATTACCTGCTGTTTACATGTATAGGATCATTTTTACCGCAAATAAACATTATAATACATTCTACAGATATACGCTATATACTATTTTACCTATTTTCATCCTTCCCAACAAAAGTCGCGCTTAATCATAGCGCGACCTTAAGTATTGATACTATTCTTGGGAATCTTGCCTTAATTTATTCGTAATCACATTCGCCGTCTCTTCAACAGCTTTATTGGATACATCAATAACATGACAGCCGATCCGATCTACTACACGATCAAAATGTTCAATTTCCTGATGAATTCTATTCATATTAGCATAACTAGCTTGCGCTCCAAGCCCAAGGGATTTTAAGCGCTCTTTTCTGATATCATTTAATTTCTCTGCGCTGATCTTTAATCCTATACATTTATCAGGGTCCACTCGATACAATTCCGCTGGTGGATCGACCTCAGGAACAATGGGAACATTAGCTACTTTCAATCGCTTGTGAGCCAAGTATTGTGAAAGCGGAGTTTTAGAGGTTCTAGAGACTCCGATCAACACAATATCTGCTTTAGCAATCCCACGAGGGTCTCTTCCATCATCGTAACGAACGGCAAACTCAATGGCTTCTACTCTCTTGAAGTAATCTTCATCCAATTTATGCACAAGTCCGGGTTCAAGGCGAGGTTCTAAATTGAAGTGCCTTTCCATAGATTCCATCATAGGTCCCATTATATCCACACATTCAATATCATACTTTTTTGCTTCCTCAAGTAAATATGTCCGGAATTCTGGGATGACAAATGTAAATCCTACCATGGCTCCCTGTTCTTTCGCCTGAACCAGGGCCTCATTAATTGTACCTTTATCCTCCACATACGGAATTCTCTGAAGGTCAAAAGGACCATCATCGAACTGACTAAGAGCTGCTTTCACGACAAGCTCTGCGGTTTCCCCAACAGAATCTGATAATACGTAAATCAATGGTTTCCCCATTTTCTCCCTCCTGTCTGTTCCTTTATAGGTGCTGATCTAATCCTAATTCAACCAGGGCTTTTGTTATGTTGGTTTTTGTAAGCCTGCCAATTACTTCTAATCCATTCTCAGCAGGTTCAACCACTGGAAGACCATCAATTTGCTTTTCTATAAGCTTTTGAGCGGCATCCAATAACAAATCCTCTGGTTTACAAATGGTGATATTCGGCATCCGTGTCATAATAATATGAACAGGAATCGAGGACAAGTCCTGATTTCCAATACTTGCTCGTAAAAGATCTTTTCTGGAAAGCACACCTACCAAATGTCCAAGCTCATTCGTTACAAATAATGTACCAACATCCTCCAAAAACATAGTGCAGATGGCATCATAAGCCGATACGTCTTCTTCTACCACGATTGGTATAGATTGATACTCTTTGACTTTAAACTTTTTCAACTTTTCCGTTAACAATTCAGAACCCGTTTTCCCAGTAAAGAAATATCCAACACGGGGTCTCGCGTCCAAAAAACCTGCCATTGTTAGAATGGCAAGGTCAGGACGCAGAGTAGCCCTTGTAAGGCTCAAATGGTCTGCTATATTTTCGCCCGTTATTGGCCCATTGTCTTTTACTATTTGAATGATTTGTTCTTGTCGGTTAGAGAGTTCCAATCTTTCACCACCCTGCTCACTGTGACATATTATTCTATTTAATTATTATAGACCATATAAATAACCGGGTAAAAGAAGGGGACTTAGAACTGCTGCTTCCATTCAATAGCATTTAAGTCTGCAAAATCTTTAATGTCGGCAGCAATTTGGCTTAATAAACCTAATCGATTGTTCCGAATCTTCTCATCTTCTGCCATAACCATCGTTCCTTCAAAGAAGTCATGGATAGGTGAAGCCAATTCAGAAAGCTTCTCTAAAGCCTGAGCGGGACGGTCTTCCTGCATGGCTTGCAGATACTCTGGGTGGACCAGTTTAAAGGCTTCATATAAACGAACTTCTGAATCATTTTCAAAATACTTCGGCTTTGCTTCCATGGTATCTGATTTTTTCGCGAGATTAAGCACTCTTCCTAATGCTTCATGTATATATTTAAAAGTAGGATCCTGGCGTTTATCTACAAGCAGCCTAGCTTTTTCAATGGTTGCTGCGAAATTTTGCACGCCATTCGTAAGCGTTGCTTCAACGACATCAGGATCAATGCCTTTCTCTCTTAATAAATAAGCAGCTCTAAGTTTAAAGAATTCATGTAAATCCTGATGCACTTCTTCTTCTGTACGTGTTGGAAGATTTAATTCACGATAGAATTGATGCACAAGGTCTATTAATTTCTCTACAGGAATATTCCATTGCTGACTCTGTAAGGTCTGTAAAACCCCAAGTGCCTGTCTCCTTAACCCATAAGGGTCCTGAGAACCGGTTGGAATGATACCAATTGAGATACTTCCTACAATCGTGTCAAGTTTATCCGCTATACTTACAATCGAACCGATCGTTGAAGAAGGAAGCGCGCCGTTAGCCTGCCTCGGCATATAATGTTCATTAATAGCTCGCGCTACAGCTTCCTCTTCTCCAAATAAACGAGCATACTTTTCTCCCATCACTCCCTGGAGCTCCGTAAACTCATCAACCATTTGGGTAACAAGATCAAATTTGCATATCTCAGCAGCTCGTTCAGCTTGCTGCTTTTCTAAGTCATTCAAGTTAAGCCACTCACTGATTTTACCTGTTATTGCTCTAATACGCTTTACTTTATCCGCAAGGGTCCCAAGCTCAACTTGATATACCATTCTTGACAGCTTTTCCAGTTTTTGATCAATCGTACCTTTTTGATCTTCTTCATAAAAGAACTGAGCATCTTTTAAGCGCGCTTTTAAAACTTTTTCATTTCCACGGGAGACCGTATCTAAATGTTTGTCGTCACCATTTCGAACTCCTACAAAATAAGGGAGAAGAGAACCTTCTTGAGAACGAACAGGGAAATAACGCTGATGTTCTTTCATTGATGTAATTAAAGCTTCTTCTGGTATGTCCAGGAATTCTTCATTATAAGCTCCAAAAAAGACCGTTGGATATTCGACCAGATGAGTGACTTCCATTAATAAATCCTCATCAATAATAAGTTTCCAGCCTTTATCTTCTTCAAGCTTCAATAATTGCTCCCGTATGGCATTTTTTCTCTTTATAACATTACTGATGACATATTCTTCGTTTAAAACTTCTTCATAGATCTCAGCTGAACGAAGAGAGGCTTTATCACCTAGGAAACGATGGCCGTATGTAATCCGGTCAGTCGTTACGTTTTCAATAGTAAAAGGAATAATTTCCTCACCGAACAGGGCGACCATCCACCGAATAGGCCGGGCGTACCTTAGATCATAGCTTCCCCAGCGCATATTCTTGGAAAAGGTAATACTTAGAAACACAGAGCGAAAACCTTGAAGTAATTCTTTTGTTGCCTCTCCTTGAATAAACTTCGTTACGTGTACATATTCAGTGCCCTTTACTTCTTTGAAGTATATATCTTCTACATCTTTTCCTTGTCCTTTTGAAAATCCGACAGCAGCTTTCGTCCATTCTCCATCTTCATCAAGAGCAATTTTTTTTGCAGGCCCTTTCGCTTCTTCTTCTATATCGGGTTGTTTTTCAGCTACATCACTAATCTGAACAGCCAGTCTTCTCGGAGTAGCAAATCCTGTCACTTCTCCGTAAGGGATTCTCTGTTCGCGGAACCACGTTTCTGTCTTTAGTTCTAATTGTTCTAAGGCATCATCTATAAATCTAGCCGGGAGTTCTTCTACTCCAAGCTCAAATAAAACCGTTTTACTCATGGTCTTCAACCTCCTTAGGTAGCATCGGGAACCCTAGTCTTTCTCTCTCTTCGACATAGGCTTTGGAAATTTTTCTTGCCAGGTTTCGAACTCGGGAAATGTATCCGGTACGTTCCGTAACGCTAATGACTCCTTTGGCATCTAAAAGATTAAATGTATGCGAACACTTCAGTACATAGTCATAGGCTGGGAATACTAATCCTTTTTCCATAATTCTCTCCGCCTCTTTTTCGTAGGTGGAAAATAACGTGAAAAGCATATCTTCATCTGATTCTTCAAACGTATAAGTAGAATGTTCAAATTCCGGCTGCCTAAAGATATCTCCTACTGTGACTCCATTCGTCCATTCTAATTCAAATACATTTTCTTTATCTTGAATATAAGATGCCAGTCGTTCAAGCCCATAAGTAATCTCAGCAGCGACAGGGCGTGCTTCTAGTCCACCAATCTGCTGGAAATAAGTAAATTGAGTAATTTCCATTCCATCCAGCCAAACTTCCCATCCTAAACCCGCTGCTCCAAGCGTGGGATTCTCCCAGTTGTCTTCTACAAAACGAATATCGTGCTGAAGCGGATCTATACCTAGCGCACGGAGTGAATCCAGGTAAAGTTCCTGAATGTTATCAGGAGATGGTTTCATAATGACCTGGAACTGATGGTGCTGATATAAACGATTCGGATTTTGTCCATAACGTCCGTCTGCAGGTCTTCTAGAAGGCTCTACGTAAGCAACGTTCCACGGTTCTGGACCAAGGCTTCTCAGCAGAGTCATTGGAGACATCGTACCCGCACCTTTTTCCGTATCATAGGCTTGCATCAATAAACACCCCTGCTCGGACCAATGGTTTTGCAATGTAAGAATCATGTCTTGTATATTCATTTTCTTCCTCCTCTTGTTAATCGAAGTCGCAGCCTTTCAAGAAAAATAAAAATCCCGCCCCTATGTCCTAATCAGACATAGGGACGGGATTCCCGCGGTTCCACCCTACTTGCTTTTCCACATGGAAAGCCACTTTAAAGTAATTTGCTCAGGACTGCCTTCACTGAACCCAAGACGCTTGTCTTCCACCATCACAAGCTCGCTCTATTGTCTGGAACTCAGCTACTACTTTCCTTCTTCACAACGTATTATTAAGTAGTTGAATCATACTGAATAAATAAACGATTGTCAATCGAGATCATGTAAACAGATCTAATTGTTTCAAAAACTTCTTCGATTTAATTAAATACCCACCATACTGATCATAATATTCATCCATAATTAAACGCAATATCTTTTTATTCTTTTCTTTCATAGAGATCTGGCCCAGCCGTTTGACATCCATATGTACAAAGATACGTAATAATTTAGGCAAAGGATCTGGAAGGCCATAGGCGTTTGGATCTTTGTGTTTGCAACGGTAACAAAGGAGTCCACCCTCAAGAATGGAGAAGGAATAGGGTCCTTCTTGGCTGCCACAGTTTATACAATGATCCACCACGGGAGAAAAACCGGCTTTTTTAAATAATTTAAGTTCATAAATCATAGATAGAACAGCTGCATCTTTCCCCTCATTCATCCATAGCAGGGTTTGAAGAAATTGTTCGTACATAAATGGATCCGGCTGTTTTTCATCTATCAGCTTATCCACAAGTTCTGCCAGATAAGAGGCGTAAGCGGTTTTCACAATATCTTCGCGTATTGAGCGCAGGGAGGAAATCATTTCCCCCTGACTCAATGACCCCAGTCCCGATCCTATTTGAATTAAATACATCCCGTGAATAAAGGGCTGGGTTACCGAAGAGGTCCGGCTTTTAGGTTTTTTAGCACCTCGTGCCATCACCCCTATTTTCCCCTTTTCACGTGAAAAAAGCGTTATAATCTTATGGGTTTCTCCGTAATCTCTCGTTCGGATAACAATGCCTTCGACCTTTTCTAACAAAGCACTCACCCACTTCTAGTCTTACAAATTTAAATCCTCTTGAGATTCCTGTTCGATAGAGGAAGCTTGATGTTCAGGAGATTGCTGACTTTGTTCCTTCATTTCCTTCATCAATAAATAAGTTTCAATGTTTCCTGTTTGTCTAAACACATTCCATGGAAGGTTTTCGAGCAAAAGAAACACCGCCTTTCTTATATTCACTGAGCATCGGAATTACATCATTAGCATGCTTCTTAAAGGTGAAATCATAAGACTTAATTTTTTCCAACTCTTAATAATCTTCTTCGTTATACCCAAAATCACTTAGCTGAACTTGACGGTTTCTCCAGTCTTTCTGGACTTTTACCCAAAGTTCTAAAAAGACTTTGCTGCCCAATAAGGATTCAATATCGTGTCTGGCACGCTTGCCTATCTCTTTAAGCATACTCCCCTGCTTACCAATAATAATTCCCTTTTGAGATTTTCTCTCTACTATTATGGCAGCCTGAATATAAACAGCATTTTTATTTTCTCTTGGCTCAATCCCTTCAATTACTACAGCTATAGAGTGTGGGATTTCTTCATGAGTCAAGTGCAAAACCTTTTCACGAATGAATTCACTAATAACGAATCGTTCAGGATGATCCGTAATCTGGTCTTCAGGATAAAATTGCGGTCCTTCCGGCAAATGTCCTTTTAATACATCGAGCAAATGGTTTACGTTATTTCCTTCTAAAGCAGAGATAGGGATGATTTCTTCAAAGTTCAGCTTTTCCTTATACTGTTCAATAAGAGGAAGCAGCTGGTCGGGATGTACTCGATCAATTTTATTAATAACTAAATAAACTGGCTGATTTACACGCTGCAATCGATCAATTATAAATTGATCACCACGGCCGTATCCTTCTTCGGCATTGATCATAAATAATATGGCATCTACCTCATTTAATGTATTTTCTGCTACATTAACCATATAATCTCCGAGCTTATGTTTAGGTTTATGAATACCCGGAGTATCGATAAAGACAATTTGAGACTCTTTATCTGTCATAACTCCCTGGATTTTATTCCTGGTTGTCTGTGGTTTGTCACTCATAATCGCGATTTTTTCTCCAATTACACGGTTCATAAAAGTGGATTTGCCTACATTTGGCCTACCCACAATTGTGACGAAACCGGACTTGAAATTATCATTCATAGTTGTGCCTCCAATGTTTCTTCCTTCACTTCGTTATTACTGAACTTACTATCAAGTTCTATATGTTTACTCATGCATTAAAATAAGGTGATCAAATGCGGGACAAAGATAAATCCCCCTACAATTAACGAGGCTATACTAGCTATTAGTACAGCTCCAGCCGCAATATCTTTAACAAGGCCTGCCAGTGGGTGATATTGAGGCGCCAGGTAATCCATTACTCGCTCGATACTTGAATTAATCATCTCCAGCGTAATGACAATGGCAATCATAATGATAAGAAGTGCCCATTCTACAGTAGATACTCTTAAACCTGCACCCGCTGCAATACATAGAGTTCCGGCAATTAGATGAATACGAAAGTTTCTTTCCGAACTCCAAACTTCCTTTATTCCCTTCCAAGCAAAACGAAAGCCGATGGACTTCTTTTTTTTATGACCTTTCAAGTCCGAATTCATGAAGGATTTCCTCTTGTCTATTAAACATCGCTTTTTCCTCTTCTTCATTTACATGATCATATCCTAATAAATGCAAAAACCCGTGAAGGGCTAAGAAACCTAATTCTCTGTCAAGCGAATGACCGTAATCTTCAGCCTGTTCCTTCGCCTTATCTAGAGAAATCACTATATCGCCAAGCATGAGAGGGAGATCTTCGCTGAGAATTTTTGTTTCGCCTTCTCCTTCTTCCTGCATAGCAAAAGAAATTACGTCAGTAGGTTGGTCTTTCTGACGATAATTTCGATTAATTTCTTGAATCTCGTTGTTATCAACAAAACTTATGGAAACTTCAGCGTCCGGTTGTACACCCTCTTTATCACCTGCAAAACGAATGATACGTTGGATTAAATCTACATAAGCTTCATCTACTGAATTGGTTTCATCTTGAAAATCGATTTGAATCATATTATTTCCTCCTCAAGCTGCAATTTTCACTAACATGCTGTATTCTGGAATGTAATTTATACAATGATTGAATATAGCTTCTGCCGTTATTTTCATGAAAGACAGCTAACGACTGTGGGATTTATTACCCACGTCCTATCTTTCTTAAACAACGTAGACATTTTTGGTTTCTTTATTAATATTTAATGTAAGTTGTTATAGACCATGATACCTTCAAGAGCGAAGGAAAACAAATCCACCTCACAAAAAAGTTTAACGTAACCCGAGCCTTACCTATGTAAAATAATCTAACCTTTCTCCATGAAATAAAACAAGGCCCGTATAAAGGGCCTTAGGAATTGTCTTTCTCATAAGCGTCGATGATCCGCTGTACTAGAGGGTGTCTTACTACATCAGATTGATCTAAATGAATGAAGGCAGACCCTTTTACTTTACCGAGCTTTTCTTCTGCAACCTTCAAGCCTGACTTAACCCCTTTCGGTAGATCAACTTGAGTAATATCACCTGTAATAATCATTTTGGAACCAAATCCAAGACGAGTCAGAAACATCTTCATCTGTTCAGGAGTCGTATTTTGAGCTTCGTCTAAGATCGCAAAGGCATCATCCAGGGTACGCCCTCGCATATAAGCAAGAGGGGCTATTTCAATCGTACCTCGGTCAATGAGACGTGCGGTATGTTCCGTTCCAAATACATCATGAAGGGAATCGTAAAGCGGTCGGAGATAGGGGTCCACCTTTTCCTTAAGATCTCCGGGTAAAAACCCTAGGCTTTCGCCAGCTTCAACTGCTGGTCGAGTTAAAATGATTCGTTTCACATCACCTTTTTTCAAAGCATTTACTGCCATAACGACAGCCAAATAAGTTTTACCGGTCCCTGCTGGACCAATACCGAAAACTAAATCATTGTTTTTAATAGCAGAGATATAGTTTCTTTGCCCTAGTGTTTTTACACGTATCGATTTACCTTTACTGTTCCTTGTGATTTCATCTTCAAATAAAGCTTCGAATTGATTGATTTTACCTTTTTTGGCTAGTTCTACGGCATAAACAATATCTCTTTCCGTAATGGTTAATCCTTTACGAATAATAGCAAGCACAGAATGAAGAATATCCTCCACTAATTGAACCTGCTCAGCTTGTCCGGAAACTCGAACCGTTTCCCCTCTTGAAATAATGGTTACTTTTAATTGTTCTTCGATCCGCTTTAAATTTCTATCTTCTGTCCCAAACAGGGCCAGCGCTTCTGTTGTATTATCTAATTGAATGTCCATTGTTTTTAAATCTTCCGGCATACTCAATCTCCTTGACTTATATACTTGGTCACTGCTATGTTTTCATGAACTTTGAATAATAGGATTAATTTTACTTTACCATTCTCCTCACGAAGGTGCAAAACTTTTTCTTTCATGACTTCAGCCTCTTTTCCAAGGTATTGGTTCAGGCTTTCTCTTGCCGTTATAATTCCCAGTTTTTGAATTTTATCTTTGGATTGTTCGTATTTTTTTGAGTCTATTTCATAATAATGAATGGCTTTTAGGTCAATTGGTGACTTCCATCCAAACCATTCCCAATTGGTCTGTTCGTTCTCACTTCTGAATTGTGAGCCCTTTCCCTTCCACCATCCCCATATAGGAAGAGTTAAAGATCCAATTTTCAATTGGTATTCTCTTACTTCCAGTCCATCAGTTAACTGAAGCACTTGTGTCAACGGAAGATTTTGGTCGACTTTATACCAGGTTTCGGCGATGACCTCACCCTCTGCGTGGACAAGTATATCTTTATCTTCTACCAATTGACCCGTAGCCAGTATTTGGCCTTTTTTAACTACATCATTTACGGTAACAAGTGGTCTTCCTTTTTCAATAAACGTTTTTACTATCATGCCCTTTTTTTCTGCCACCAAGTCAGAGGGACGGAGGTTCTTATTTGTATCATGCCTGGTCTTTTCTACACCGTACAGCTGATAACTTGTCCCCTTCTTATTAACTCCTATCCATAAAAGATCAGGAATGTCTTCAAGCAGCTTTCTTTGTATATCATTAGGATCGTCCATACCAATAGTCAGCTTGCCCGGGGAAACGCCATAGGTTTTTAATTTTTTTTCTACGTTAGCTTCCAGTTCGGGAGTCAAGCCTTCCACTTTAATAGACCAAAGTGTATTAGCTAATAAAAAAACGACTACAACTGAAAGCATGAAAGCGGCCATTAAAGCTTTTCGCTGTGTGATTTTCCTGTAATAGAACGGAAGTCCTCTTCCTCCCAAGATCGAAAGTTTACAACGATACTTTTTCCGTAACTGCCTGAAGGTTTTCCATTCACTCAGTCTAATGGTCATTATTGCTTCATGTTCATTGACTCGTTTGATATTTGAAATTACACATCCCCTTCGGACGCACGCCTGGAGGAACGGTTCAATCATTTTTCCTTGCACTTTAATTCTCATGCTGCCTTGAAAGAAGCCATGCTGCATCTTCATAGTCATTTACTCCCCCTTAAGCTTCAGGCAGGAATTCCACCGATTTTATTTCTCCCTCTAGCAATAGTTCTTCTTTCAGCATCATCTTTACTCCAAGATCTTTTCCAATTATCTTCACTTGGCCCTGCTTATATTGAATCCTTACTTCATTATCGGAAAAATGCAGAAGCCCCGTGTGATTTTCTATGTACACATGAATCGACCCAATTGTCGTAATTCTGGGTAAATCAAGCATTACATCAGAAGGTAAATCGAAATAACGTCCGATCCATGTACGGATTTGCTTTTGCCATTTAGTCATTCGACTCCCCCCTCTTTTTATTTATACGAAAAACGCACGAATTGTATCACTACAATTCGTGCGTTTCGTTTATCTTTTTCTTGGATGAGATTGATGAGGCTTATACGCTCGGGGCTGCCCGAGTATCTCTGCTGCAAGAACTCCTTCAGCTAATCGTTTCTTATCCCATTTATTCAATTTTTTAAGTTTAGGAAGATCAGGTACATGGTCTTCCTGGGGCACATAACGCTCCATTTGCCCTTCCTGGATCTTACCAGTGGTATGAATATCCTTGTTCGGTGTTTCGTACGTGAACGTTCTCTGAGGGTCTTTAGAAACTTTATCTTTTGAATACCCTTTGATCTTTTCCTGTTGCTCTTCATAGTATTCTTGCAGACTTTTCTGACCCGCTTCCGTTCTTAAAGGACCTTGCTCCTCCGATCCCTCAGAAGGTGCGCTTGGATACCTGGTGGGTCTTTGTTTACGTTCATCTTCCTGATCATTTCCCATTCGGCTGAAAAAACTAATAATACCGCCTATAACAGCAGCTACAATGAGAAAGTTACTGAATAATAGTTCAAAAAGTTCTCCCATAATAATTCTCCTTTTCGCTAATCAAGGGGATTAACTTTCTTCACCTTCGCCCTGCTCGCCCTCAGACATCTTGCCAAGTGTATTTCTCATATCGGTGTCAGCATTAATATTTTGGTAATTCATATAATCCATGACGCCCATTTTTCCTGAACGAAGAGCTTCTGCAAGAGCCTGTGGAACTTGAGCTTCTGCTTCCACAACTTTGGCCTGCATTTCCTGAACACGGGCGCGCATTTCTTGTTCTTGAGCAATCGCCATAGCACGGCGTTCTTCGGCTTTAGCCTGCGCAATATTTTTATCAGCTTCTGCCTGGTCTGTCTGCAGGATCGCACCAATGTTCTTACCAATATCAATATCCGCAATATCTATGGATAAGATTTCAAAAGCCGTTCCAGCATCTAACCCTTTTCCTAATACATTTTGTGAGATCATATCAGGATTTTCCAACACTTTATTATGGTTTTTACTTGAACCAATGGTCGATACAATACCTTCCCCTACACGGGCTATAACTGTATCTTCACCAGCACCTCCGACTAAACGGTCGATATTAGCACGCACAGTAATACGTGCTTTAGCTTTCACTTCTATACCATCCATAGCAACACCCGCAATAAATGGGGTTTCAATTACTTTTGGATTAACGCTCATTTGCACCGCTTCCAAAACGTCACGGCCTGCCAGGTCAATCGCAGCGCAGCGCTCGAAACTCAATTCAATATTTGCACGCTGAGCAGCAATTAGAGCGTTAACCACCCGGTCAACATTACCGCCGGCCAAATAGTGACTTTCCAATTGGTTGGTATCTACATTTACACCAGCCTTATGAGCTTTAATCAATGGATTAATAACTCTGGAAGGTACAACTCTTCGTAACCGCATTCCAACTAGAGTGAAAATACTGATCTTGACTCCAGCTGCCAGAGCGCTGATCCAAAGCATCACCGGGATAAAAGTAAATAATACAGCTAATACAATGATAATGACACCAATGACAATAATTGGCATAAGTTCTTGTAGCGTCATTCTTTCTCCTCCTCTTTCTCTTTTGATGAAAGCTCACGTACTACTATACGGGAACCTTCCGTTTTCAAAACTTTAACCGATTGTCCAGTGCCCACAAATCCTCCCTCAGTTACTACATCCAGGCGTTCACCATCGAAAACCGCAGTACCTGCAGGTCTTAAAGGGGTCATGGTCTCACCAACCATTCCAATCAACTCTAAGCGGCTGGTAGAGGATAAATATCCTTTCTCTGCAGAGGTGGAATCCTGAAGGATAATATGACGGAAAAAACCTCGCTCAAGCCCCATGGTTTTAAACAGTACAATGGAGACAATAATAGTCGCAATCAAGGCTATTCCAATACTCATGGCCATGTGCCCCATATCCGCAGATGAAAGCATAAGAGAGGCTACAATGGAAACGAC
The DNA here is from genome assembly GCF_052246755.1 of Halobacillus sp. B29. Classification (NCBI taxonomy): domain Bacteria; kingdom Bacillati; phylum Bacillota; class Bacilli; order Caryophanales; family Bacillaceae; genus Halobacillus; species Halobacillus sp. B29. The sequence goes on along the minus strand of NZ_JBQQCM010000002.1, from coordinate 273,878 downwards.
TCCCGCAATTCCAGCAATACCTCCTGGCAGAAAGATTTCCGCTATAACAAGGCCTATTCCAAGTATTAGCAAAATAATAGCTTCATATCCAGCAAGTCCTGCCACAATGTGTCCATAAAAGAATAAAACGAGTGAAAGCAGACCCATTATTCCCGGTATTCCAAACCCCGGGGAATACAACTCTACGATCAGCCCGAGACTTGCGACGGAGAGCAAAATAGGAATGACGACCGGATCGGTTAAAAATCTGGCTAAATTCTCTGCCATTGTAGGATTATTTTCAGTTACTTTCGCTTCAGACAATCCTAACTCATTAAGTAATTCAACACGGTCTTCTACAATCCCTTCTGCATACCCTACTTCTTCGGCTTCACTAGGTCCAAGTGTTAAAAATTCTCCTTCAGCGGCATTATATTCGGGGAGGTCTACGCTACTATCAGCCATTGCACGGGCATAAATAGGATCCCGTCCATTGGACTCAGCAGCAGCTACCATCGAGGATATCCAGGCAGACTGGGCTTTTTTATCGGCAGCTGTACCATCTGAGTTAATTACTCCTGAAGCCCCCATAGTTGCTTGCGGTTTCATATAAATATTATCCGCATTGAGAGCTATATAGGAACCAGCTGAATATGCCCGGCTGGTGACAAAAGCCGTATTCGGGATATCAAGGTCCTGAAAAACCTCACCTATATCTCCAGCAGCATCTACCCTGCCCCCAGGCGTATCGATTTCGAATATAATATGATCGACACCATTTTCAGCAGCTTCTTCCGTGGTCCTCTTTAGAAAAGCAGCCATCCCCCGTTCAACTGTATCTTGCACAGGAATAATATACACCTGCTCTCCTTCTCCCTGAGCGTGCACAGAAGAGTAAAGGTGAAAGATGGATAAAGCAGCGGCTAACACTACCATGCAAAAGATTATGGATAAACGAAAAGTCCTTTTCATTAAACGATCACCTCCTTATGCTCTTAGCTTTCCCAAGGAATACTACATATACGAAAAGAACACCCTCCAGGTTTCAAAAAATATAAAAAGACCTCTCTAAAAAGAGAGGTCTTTATATTTAAGATAATTGCTGAAGTACAAGCTTATTGACTTTCGAGCCATCGGCTTTACCTTTAACTTTAGGCATTACAGCACTCATGACTTTACCCATGTCGCTTTTCGATGTAGCTCCTACCTCTTGAATTGTTACTTGAACAACTTGTTTAAGTTCTTCATCTGAGAGCTGTTCCGGCATATATACTTGTAAAATCTCAATTTCACGCTCGAGTCCTTCTACAAGATCTTCGCGTCCAGCTTCTTTGAATTCGTGGAGGGAATCTTTTCTCTGCTTAACCTCACGGGTTAATACAGTTAATTCTTCTTCTTCAGTTAATGAATCTTTCCCCAATTTAATAGCCTCATTTTGCAAAGAAGCTCTAGCCATCCGGATCGTAGACAATTTTTCTTTGTCACGAGCTTTCATAGCGGTTTTCATATCCTGGGTCAGATTTTCAGTTATAGTCATCGTTCCGCACCCTCTATTAGTTACTACTTACGCTTTCTAGCCGCCTCAGACTTTTTCTTACGGCGTACGCTAGGCTTATCGTAATATTCACGCTTACGATATTCAGCTAATGTACCACTTTTTGATACATCCTTCTTAAAGCGACGAAGAGCATCTTCAAGAGACTCGTTTTTACGAACGCGAGTTGTGTTTGACATGCAATTTCCCTCCCTCCGAAGCAAAAACCTGATTCTTTGTATAGGAACCTCCCATACCTTTGACAATTATATTATATGGTTTAAAAACGGTCAACTTTTTTATTCAATACTTTTAGATAAATCACCTGTTTTTTACATGATGATTCAGTTTTAAATATGTAGATTTGGTTATATAGATAGGGATTTTCTGATTTTTCAAATGTAGGTCCCTCTTCCAGCAAAAATTTATTTTTATAATGGCAACCTTCTATTCAAGTAATGTCTATTTACGATCACCCGCAACAATGAATGGATCAATAAGACATTCGTACGCGAAACATGCTTTCGCAAAAGAGAGAAACCAGCTTCACTTACCCACCAACCGAGACTAAAACTTGATGTCTTTCTATGTCTATACCCGAAACGCTACGACTATATAGAATAAATCAGCCCTGCAAGTAAGGTGGAAAATTGATAGATAGACGCATTGCTTCTTTTACGTCATTACATGTAAACATTCTCAGCAAATCACTATTCAAACATAGACGAGATTGATAAATAAGCAAGCATGCATCATTACGCCCGAAAAATAGCATCGCTCTCGATAAGTACTCCAAAAACTTTGATTTATATCTAATTATAACAGATATGGAAAAAAAAGAAAGCCGCTAGCTTTTCAGCAGGGCGGCTCTCTTACAATATTAATAATCTGATGTTCCTTTTTCGCCCTTAAGAATAGAAATTCCTGCGCTGGCGCCTATACGTGTAGCACCTGCTTCAATCATTTCGTTCGCACCTTCATAATCCCGAACGCCGCCTGAAGCTTTTACTCCCATCTCTGGACCAACCGTTTTGCGCATAAGACTGATATCAGCCACCGTTGCTCCACCGCCAGAAAATCCAGTTGATGTTTTCACATAATCTGCTCCTGCTTCTTTAGCAATGTGAGAAGCTTTTTCTTTTTCTTCTTCAGTTAATAGAGACGTTTCGATAATGACTTTTACGATTGCTTTTCCTGCTGCTTCACGAACAACAGCTTCTATGTCTGATTGTACAGCTTCAGTATTTCCTGACTTAAGCTCTCCGATATTAATTACCATATCCACTTCTTCAGCACCTTTTTCAATCGCCTGACGGGTTTCAAAGGCTTTTGTTTCTTTAGTGGAAGCTCCTAATGGAAAGCCTATAACCGTACATACTTTTACATCCGTGTCCTTTAATTTCTCATAGCAATAGTCTACCCAGTAAGGATTTACACAAACGGAGGCAAAGTCGTACTCTGCAGCTTCTTCGCATATTTGAGTAATCTTTTCCTTGGTTGTGTCTGGTTTTAATTGTGTATGGTCAATCATCTTTGCAAGATTTTGTCCCATGTATTTAATCTTCCCTTCTGATTTTGGAGTTGTTCGTACAACTAATTTTAACATACCTATGCATATTAAGGAATCTAAGCTTCTTCAGCTATTCTTTCCTCTTTCCTCAAAATGATAAGAAAGAGTGGATAGAAAATATAAAGGCGCAGTTTCCATACGAAGAATTCTTGGACCAAGGCGCACCGTCAAAAAGCCTGCACTAACTAAATCACTAACCTCTTTTTCAGAAAAACCGCCCTCTGGTCCAAAAACGACCAATACCCTATCGTCCGGCTTTATCATTTCTAATATAGAGGCGAGCGATCTATATGATTTGCGACGTGCTTCATCTGCATGTGCCAGGATGCACCAGTCATAATCTTTTGTTAAATGAATGAGCTCTTGAAAGGACAATAGAGAATGAATCTCAGGAATACAACTTCTTTCCGATTGCTCACTAGCTTCTTTAGCAATCTTTTGCAGCCGTTGTATTTTCTTTTCTGCCTTTTTTTCATCCCATTTAGCCACTGATCGCTCAGCCTGATAAGGAATAAATGTGAATGCTCCAAGTTCCGTTCCTTTTTGAACGACTTGCTCTAACTTGTCCCCTTTACCAAGGCTTTGCACGATACTTACCTGAACGGGGAGTTCACGATTTTCCTCTAACCATTCCTCTACCCAGCATTCTACATGATTGGACGTTACTTCTGAAATCTTGCATATAGACGGTCCAAATTCCGGGTGAATTCCGATCAGCTTATCTCCTTTATCCATGCGCATGACTCGAGAAATATGATGCACATCTTCTCCTGTAATCCATAAACGCCCGTTTTCCCAACTAGAACCTTCTACAAAATAACGCTGCATCCAACATCACCTTGATTCTGGCTTTCTGGCAATAATACTGATCCAGTCTTCCATTTTATTTGTTTCCACAATATCAAAACCGGAACCTTTCAGACGTTCCAGCACCATTTCCTTTTTGCCAGATATGATTCCGCACGTAATAAAATATCCTCCAGGTTTAACGACTTTAAAAGCATCATCCGTAAACCGAACGATAATTTCAGCCAGTATATTAGAAACAATCAGATCCGCTTCCTGTTCAACTCCTTCAAGAAGATTATTAAGCTTAGCGGAAATTTGATTTTCAACCCCATTCAACTCGGCATTAATCATGGTACTTTTCACTGCAATATCATCCAGATCAAACGCATGAACGTGGGTTGCCCCTAATAAAACAGAGGCGACACTTAATATTCCAGAACCTGTCCCTACATCCAATACTAAATCGCCTTTTTGTAAATACTGTTCCAAAGCCTGAATACTAAGAACAGTTGTCGGATGAGTACCTGTCCCGAAAGCCATACCGGGATCCATTTCGATGATTATTTCATCACTGGATACAGGAGTATAATCTTCCCACGTCGGCATAATGGTAATCCTTTCAGAGATCTTAACCGGTTTGTAATACTTTTTCCAGGCTGTCGCCCAGTCCTCTTCCTGAACCTCGCTAAGGGTTACTACATTTCTTCCCACATCTATCCCAAACTCATGGAGATTATTTATAGATTGCTTAATCTCCTCAATCGTCTCCCCCAGAAAGCTGTTCATAGGTAAATAAGCTTTAACATAAACTCCTTCTTCAGGATAATCTTCAGGGTTCAATTCATAAATTTCTCCCAGGTCAGTCTGGCCTTTCATCATATCTTGCGGGTCTTCAATTACGACGCCGCTGGCTCCTGATTCATGTAAAATATTGGATATCGGTTCGATCGCTTCGTTAGTTGTATGAATACAAAATTCAGACCATTTCATTGAACTCCACTCACTTTATAGTTTTTTAATGCCCGTCTCCGAATACCTGCAAGCTAGATTTCCCGCCTTTGGCTCCGTTATTCAACTGAATTGATAACAGCAAATAGAATTTTATCTCATAAAAAAGAGTGTCTGAACGATTTACGGGACCTTACAGATTTAAAAACCCTGTGAACCGTTTATCGTTCCAGACACTCTCCTTTTTATTCTATCAGTCACCTTTAAAGGCGCGCTTCATGCGTTCAAAAAAGTTACCGTGCTGCTCTTCTGTAGCTTCGTTACCGCTAATATCATTAAATTCACGCAGCAGTTCTTTTTGCCGTTCTGTAAGATTTTTCGGAGTGATAATTTTCATTTTTACGTGCTGGTCTCCTTGACCGCGCCCATGAACATTTGGAGCACCTTTTTCTTTCAAACGGAATGTTTTACCAGTTTGAGTACCTGCTGGAATCTTAAGCATAACTTTTCCGTGAACGGTTGGGACTTCAATCTCATCACCAAGTGCGGCTTGTGCGAAAGTCAGCGGGATTTCACAAAAGATGTGGTCGCCGTCACGCTGGAAGAACTCATGAGGCTGAACGCGGATCACTACAAACAGATCTCCTGCAGGTCCCCCATTTACTCCTGCCTCACCTTTTCCTTGGACACGGATTTGATGACCTTCATCGATACCTGCAGGGATATCAATATGAATTTTATTACGTTTTGTCACCCGGCCATCGCCGCCGCAAGTTTGACATTTATCTTTAATAATTTTACCGCTTCCCTGACAGTAATGACATACTCTGCGGTTAACTACGCGGCCAAACGGTGTGTTCTGCTCCTGGTTGATTTGCCCACTGCCTTCACAGTGTGGACACGTGTCTGGCGTAGTACCTGGTTTAGCACCAGAACCATCACATGTATCGCAGGCTTCTTCAACTGGAATTTCAACATCAGTACTCTTACCAAATATGGCTTCTTCGAATTGTAAAGTCATGGTGTATTGCAGGTCAGCACCCTTACGTGGAGCGTTTGGGTCACGCTGACGGCCACCACCACCAAAGAACATATCGAAAATATCTCCAAAGCCGCCAAAGTCTTGACCGCCTCCGAAGCCACCAAATCCTTGGTTAGGATCCTGATGACCAAACTGATCGTACTGAGCACGTTTTTGCTGGTCACTTAACGTTTCGTACGCTTCTTTCGCTTCCTTGAATTTCTCTGAAGCATTTTCCTCTTCACTAACATCTGGATGATACTTTCTTGCTAGTTTTCGGTACGCTTTTTTAATTTCGTCTTTAGAGGCATCCTGGGATACACCCAGCACCTCATAATAATCGCGTTTACTCACTTGTCGATCACTCTCCCGGACACTATTACATAACGTTTATATTAACATTGACTGGTTTGTTTAAGCAAACAGGATGGAATTCATCCCTACGTGAAAAAAGTCAAAGTCAAGAAGATCCTGACTTTGACTTTTCTTTTTTACCTTTTATTATTTTTTGTTCTCGTCATCGTTAACTTCTTCATAATCAGCATCCACAACATCTTCATCAGCGCCGCCTTCTTGGCCTTGCTGAGCTTCAGCTTGCTGCTGAGCCTGTTCGTATAGCTTCACAGATAGAGCTTGAACTTGTTCTTGAAGAGCATCTTTCTTCTCTTTAATTGCTTCTTGGTCTTCGCCTTCTAGTGCGGTCTGAAGTTCTTCTTTAGCTGTTTCAGCTTTTTGTTTTTCTTCTTCGCTTACTTGCTCACCGAGATCTTTAATCGTTTTATCTGTTGTGAAGATAAGCTGGTCTGCTTCATTACGAAGCTCGATTGCTTCACGTTTCTTCTTATCTTCTTCAGCATTTTCTTCTGCCTGACGAACCATATCTTCTACTTCTTCGTCAGAAAGACCTGAAGAGGATTTAATCGTAATGGACTGTTCTTTATTCGTACCCATATCTTTCGCACGAACATTTACAATTCCGTTTGCATCAATATCAAAGCTTACTTCGATTTGAGGCACACCGCGTGGAGCTGGTGGAATATCTGTAAGTTGGAAACGTCCAAGCGTTTTGTTGTCCTGTGCCATTTCACGTTCACCCTGGAGGACGTGGATGTCAACCGCTGTTTGGTTATCAGCAGCTGTAGAGAATACTTGTGAATGGCTAGTTGGGATCGTTGTATTACGCTCAATAAGCTTAGTCGTCACTCCACCCATCGTTTCAATACCAAGAGAAAGTGGGGTCACGTCTAGAAGTACAACATCTTTCACATCGCCTTGAAGAACTCCACCTTGAATAGATGCACCAAGCGCAACTACTTCATCAGGGTTTACTCCTTTAGATGGGTCTTTACCTACTTCTTTCTTGATCGCTTCCTGAACTGCAGGAATACGAGTGGAACCACCTACAAGAAGTACTTTATGAATGTCGCTAGCGCTCATGCCAGCATCTTTCATAGCTTGACGAGTCGGCTTCATAGAACGCTCAATTAGATCAGATGCAAGTTCTTCGAATTTAGCACGTGTTAGATTCATTTCAAGGTGAAGTGGTCCAGCCTCTCCAGCTGTGATAAATGGAAGAGAAATCTGAGTTTGCGCTACACCAGATAAATCTTTTTTCGCTTTTTCAGCAGCATCTTTCAAGCGCTGTTTCGCCATCTTATCTTGAGAAAGATCAATACCGTTTTCTTTCTTGAATTCAGCTACCATGTGATCAATGATAACCTGGTCAAAGTCGTCACCACCAAGACGGTTGTCACCGGCAGTAGCTACTACTTCAAAAGTACCTTCGCCAATGTCAAGAATAGATACGTCGAACGTACCGCCGCCAAGGTCATAGACAAGAATTGTCTGGTCCTGATCTTCTTTATCGATACCATAAGCGAGAGCTGCTGCTGTAGGTTCGTTAATAATACGCTCAACCTCAAGACCTGCAATTTTACCAGCATCTTTCGTAGCTTGACGTTCAGCATCATTGAAATAAGCAGGTACAGTAATAACTGCTTTATCTACTGTGTCTCCCAGGTAATCTTCTGCATAATTCTTGATGTATTGAAGGATGATAGCAGAAACTTCCTGTGGAGTGTACTCTTTTCCTTCTACTTCTACTTTGTGATCTGTACCCATGTAACGTTTGATGGAAAGAATTGTGTTAGGGTTTGTGATTGCTTGACGCTTAGCTACTTCCCCTACTTGACGCTCCCCATTTTTAAATGCAACGGCTGATGGAGTCGTACGGTTCCCCTCTGGATTAGGGATAACTTTTGATTCTCCACCTTCCATTACAGCTACACAAGAGTTTGTTGTACCTAAATCGATTCCAATAATTTTACCCATGGTTTGTGTCCTCCTTTACCTTACTACATCCAATGTTAATTTACTGATTTACTTTTACCATAGCCGGGCGGATAACCCGATCATTTAGCCGATACCCTTTTTGCAGTTCTTCTACTACAATGTTGGAGCCAAAGTTTTCATCTTCGACTTGCATCACGGCCTGGTGGAGATGAGGATCAAACTCTTCTCCTTGAGATGCAATCTCTTCCACTCCCTCTTTTTCAAGAGCACTGTGGAACTGTTGATAAACCATTTTGATACCTTCAACAAATTTCTGAGATGCATCTCCATCTACTTCAACCTGCAAAGCTCTTTCGAAGTTATCCATTACAGGAATTAACTCTTCAACTAAGCTTTGGGATCTATATTTCCGATCCGCTTCTCTTTCTTTCTGAGTACGGCGTCGGAAATTATCATAATCAGCTTGAAGACGAAGCAAGCGGTTCTGCGCTTCTTCTTTTTCCTCACGCAGCTGTTCCAATTCAGAACTTTCCTCTACTACTTCTGCTTCTTCATCAGCTGTTTGATTTTCTTCATTCGTTTCATCAATAATTTCTTGATTCTGCTGCTTACTTTCTTCCACGACTTCCACCTCCTAAATTCCAATTCACCGTTAATGACTATAACATGAATTGATATGCTGAAAAAGCAATATACAATAAAGAAGCGATGGGATAAAAAACCGCTCTTTATGATAAAAGGTTAGTACCACCCTTTGAACGTTTCCGTCATGTGTTTAGATAAAACATTCATTAATGAAAACATCCGGTTGTACTCCATACGTGTGGGACCTAACAAAGCAATAGTACCTATTTGGTTATTGCTTAGTTTATAACTAGCTGTGATCAGGCTGCAGTTCTGCATCGCATCAAAAGGATTTTCCTGACCTATTCGTACATTAATACCTTCATCACCAGAACGCAGTAAATCTGCGATATCATTCTCCTGTTCGATCGTAGCGTATAAGGACCGTACTTTATCGAGGTCCCTAAATTCGGGCTGCATTAGAATGTTCGTTTTACCACCAATGTAAAGCTTAGTACTATGATCATCCAGAAGAGCAGCCTGTAAGTAAGAGAATGCCTGTTCATGCTGATCCGTATGGGTCTTGAGCAAATCACTAATTTCAGTATGCAGCTTTTCATGCAGTTTCACTAAGGGCACACCCTGAAGACGACTGTTTAAAATGTTAACCATTTTTTCAAGATTTGAAGGATTTATTTCCACAGGAACGTTGAACGCTCTATGTTCCACGTGACCTGTATTGGTAACCAGAATAGCAATCGCAGATTGATCATTCAAAGGTACGATCTGGAGCTGTTTTAATTTGGTTTCAAACACTTCAGGACCAAGAATAATGGACGTATAATTTGTTAAATCTGACAGAATGCCGGCAGATTTCTGCACGACTCTCTCAAATTCAAGCATCTTGTCGTCGAAGGCTTCCCTAATAGTCACTATTTCTTTGTTCGACAGACGTAATGGAGCAAGAAGGTGATCCACATAAAAGCGGTAGCCCTTCTCAGATGGAACTCGTCCAGAAGAAGAATGGGTCTTTTCAATATATCCCATCTCCTCAAGGTCTGCCATTTCATTTCTAATTGTAGCTGAACTAAAAGTTACAGCATTTTTTCTAGCAATTGACCGCGACCCCACAGGTTGTGCAGTCAGAATGAAATCATCAATAATCACTTGCAAAATGAGCAATTGTCTTTCAGTTAACATCGATGATCACCTCTGTTAGCACTCGAAGAAAGTGAGTGCTAAATCTAATAATAAATTATCAAAAGGGGTTGAGGATGTCAACGGATAACATTTAATTTTTAGTCATCAATAAGAAATTCTTGAAATACTTCATTTCCCAGTATCCGTCCGCGTGGAGTTAAATGAATTTTGTCACTTTGCTGCTCAATTAATCCTCTTTTTTTCAAAGATGGAAAAGCCTCTCCAAACACTTCTTCTGCATCACAATTGTACTTTTCACGAAATCTTGTTAGTGAAACCCCGGACGTTTTTCTGAGCCCCAGAAACATTTCCTCTTCCATTTGCTCTTTCACACCTATGGGTTCCTCATGAAGAACTGGTTTCCCGTTTTGCATTGCTTGTTTTACATACGCGGGAAGCGGACGTATATTAATCGTTCTTTTGCCTGGAAGGTATCCATGTGATCCAGCTCCGATTCCGTAATAATATTCATTATTCCAGTATGTCAGGTTATGCTTGCTTTCAAACCCGGGTTTTGCGAAATTACTGATCTCATACTGCTGGACACCGTTTGCTGCGAGCTTCTCCTGAAGCATTTCATACATTTGGGCTTCATCTTCTTCAGGGGGCTTCACTAGAGTACCTTTATTATAACGCTGATAAAACACGGTCTTAGGTTCAATTTGCAGCGAGTAAGAAGAGTAGTGGGGTAAACCGAATTGCAGAGCCTCATCAATCGTCTTTTCAAAATCTTTAACACTTTGTCCAGGAAGAGCATACATGAGATCAATGCTCACGTTAGATAACCCTACCTGCAGGAGACGATCAATATTGGTGTACACGTCTTTCACTCGATGGACACGACCAATTTTTTCAAGCATGTCATCATCGAAAACCTGAACACCTAAGGAAATTCGGTTCACTCCATAATCTTTCAGCATTTGTACTTTCTCAAGATCCAGATCTCCAGGATTTGCTTCAAACGTATATTCTTCGCAAGAAGCTATATCAAAATGATTATGAATCATATCAAGGAGCTTCCTCAACTGTTTGTGTGTCACAACAGTTGGTGTGCCACCGCCGACAAAAATAGTTTGTACTACAGCTTTTTCTCCAGGTACGTAAGTGTGTATTTCCTTTTCTAACGCTTCCAAATATTCATCAGCGAGTTTCTCGTTATAAAAAAACTTTGTAAAGTCACAGTAATGACAAATCTGCTGGCAAAAAGGGATGTGAATATAAGCGGAAGGTATATTCATAGATGTTGTTCCACCTTTCATAAGGAAAACCGCAAGAGATTCACTCCTGCGGCTTTATTCATTATCTTCATTTGATTAATCTTCACTCAGATCCAGAACGGACATGAAGGCCTCTTGAGGAACTTCTACCGAACCAACCATTTTCATGCGTTTTTTACCTTCTTTTTGTTTCTCAAGAAGTTTACGCTTACGGGAAATATCGCCTCCGTAACATTTGGAGAGTACGTTTTTGCGCATCGCTTTAATCGTTGTACGCGCAACAATTTTAGTTCCAATTGCTGCTTGAACAGGGACTTCAAACTGCTGTCTGGGAATGAGGTTCTTCAGTTTTTCAGCAATCAGTTTTCCACGTTCATAGGCAAAATCACGGTGAACGATGAACGATAAAGCATCAATCGTATCTCCGTTCAACAGGATATCCATCTTAACTAAATTAGAAGAGCGGTATCCAATCAGTTCGTAATCGAAAGAAGCATACCCTTTAGTCTGAGACTTCAAGGAATCAAAGAAATCATAAACGATTTCTGAGAGTGGAATTTCATATACAATATTAACGCGATTATCATCCAGATATTGCATATCCATGAAATTCCCGCGTTTCCGCTGACAAATTTCCATGACAGGTCCAACATAATCATTAGGAACCATTATGGTTGCTTTTACGAAAGGCTCTTGCACTTCTTCAAGGGTTTGATTCTCCGGCATCATGGATGGGTTATCCACTTCTTTCTCTTCCCCATCCGTAAGTTTAACCTTATAAATTACACTCGGTGCTGTAGTAATCAGATCGATTTTATATTCGCGCTCGATCCGCTCCTGAATGATTTCCATATGAAGCATTCCCAGAAAACCACAGCGGAAACCAAATCCTAAAGCCTGAGAAGTCTCGGCTTCATATTGTAAAGAGGAATCATTTAGTTCAAGACGTTCAAGAGCATCTCTTAAATCATTGTATTTATTAGCATCTACCGGATACATTCCGCAGAAAACCATTGGATTCATTTTTTTGTAACCTGGAAGCGGTTCCTTGGCAGGATTATTGGCTAAGGTTATGGTATCTCCAACGCGAGAGTCTCCAATATTTTTTATAGAAGCAGTTAAATAACCAACATCACCTACCTGCAATTGTTTTAAAGGGGTTGGTGTCGGTCGGAACACGCCAACCTCATTTACTTCAAACTCTTTTCCTGTTGCCATCATTTTGATCTTGTCGCCGACTTTAATAGATCCCTCGCGTACACACGTGTAAGCAATAACTCCTCTATAGGAATCATAAAGAGAATCAAAAATCAGTCCCTTGGTTGGAGCCTTAGCTTCTCCTGCAGGTGCAGGGATGTCGGAAACTATACGTTCTAAAATTTCATCGATCCCTACCCCATCTTTCGCTGAAGCTAATATAGCATCAGACGCATCAATGCCAATCACATCTTCTATCTCCTGCTTAATCCGATCAGGGTCAGCTCCTGGAAGATCAATCTTATTAATAACTGGAATAATTTCCAGCTCATTCTCTAAGGCCAGATAAACATTCGCCAGGGTCTGGGCTTCAATACCCTGAGCGGCGTCAACCACTAGAATAGCACCTTCACAAGCAGCTAAGCTACGGGACACCTCATATGTAAAATCGACATGTCCTGGTGTATCAATTAAATGAAAAGTATAGTCCTCTCCATCGTTAGCTGCATAGTTAAGCTGGACAGCATTCAACTTGATCGTAATGCCTCTTTCTCTTTCTAAATCCATCGCATCAAGAAACTGTTCCTTCATTTCTCTTTGCGTTAATGCTTTTGTTTTTTCAAGGATTCTGTCAGCAAGCGTCGATTTCCCATGATCAATATGGGCAATAATCGAAAAGTTGCGGACTCTATCCTGATTATATTGACTAGTCAACTTACATCACTCCTACTTAATTCGGCACACATAACTAGCCTGATTATAGCAATAGGAGTTTGATTATTCAATGTCTAAGCTGAATCGATTCTATGGTGAACCGGGATTGGAGTGTATAAACTCAGCCAGTACCAGAATAATTCCATTGAAGCTTGCCGCCACTCCTTCCCCTATCCCTGCAGCAACTTTCACAATAAACGGAATATCCTCTATGTTTTCAGGGGGAGAGCATGGATGGACGGCAGACGATTTCTCCGGTACTTTTTCTTGAACAGTTGGGGCCGGTTCTATCTCTTTTTCCTGACTCTTGTTTATTCCATATAAAGATCCTGCCACAAACAACGTTCCGCTTAACAGAATAGCTATTAGCCACTTCATCATCCATCTCCCCCCATAATTATTCTTAAGAGTCGTTCGATACTTTCTCGGCGTTAAAGTAATATTCACTGAACACCTCTGCCATTACATCTGCAGAACGATACAATTCATCCAGGTTATTTTCTACTCCTCCGAACTCTACCACGATTAGATTAGGATCGAGATCCTGATTGTATACTCCATCCACTCCAGAACCTTTCTTCGTAATAACTCCGCGGCTAATTCCTGGATATTTACTTTCCAAAAGCTTATGCATATCAGACGCGAATTTTAAATTTTGTTCATACTGACTATGTTCAGCTCCAATAACAAAGATAAAGCGCGCATATTCTTTTCCATCGATGTTGACGGTAGTATTCTCTCTAGGAAGGCTGTCCCGATGAAGATCAAAGTAATATTGAAGCGATTCATTCTGACTCATAGCTTCCTCGATTACAGGTCTCATCGCATCATAGGACTGATAGTGCTTCATTCCTTTTTGTTTTAAGATAGAAGCCACATCAGTAAGATCGACCATTGCACCTATCCCCTCGTTTTCTAAACTCTCCGCCAGCCGCTTACCTACAAGCGTAATGTTTACTTTCCCATCATAAGCAGTTGAACGATCAGGCAAATGAGGGTAAAAGGATTCCGTATTATGAGTATGGGAAATGAATACACGATCTTCTTTAATCGTTTGATTACCTTCGGGTGAATCCTGCTGCTTCTCCTCCACGTCTCCTTCCTCCCCCTTATGATCTACATCCAGTGGGGGTTCTGACTCTATAGGAAGTGTTGCAAAGTTCGTACCTTCCCCAGCTATAATGATCTGACTGTTATAAAATGATAGACCAGGAATTTCGCGCCCAAGCAGACTCCTTGGGTCATTAGGCGTTAAGCTTGTCAAAAGTTTGAATGCTAAAGTTGATAAGCCCGGAATACGGTTTTCATCAGGGTGAGCTCCTGAAAATGTTCGATTTTCCATTTCAAACAAGTAAATAAACGAACTCCCTTTTAGTTGTGTTGTCCATTCTTGTATTGTATCCGAATACAGACGGTAAGTTGTTTTAGCACCCGTTAACAAACCTATGCCTATAAACAACAAAATCAATACAGCCGTCCCTGCAACCAGCCATTTGGACCATAACCTTATGATATGGGGACGTTTCCTTTTCCATTTTTTGTACTTAGGCATAAGAAAAATCCTCTCCTCATCCAAACTCTATCTAGTAAATGGTATGAGAGAGAGGATTTTAATAGAACCCTCTTCTATATTTAATTTAATCCCTTATTAACGGGAATAAGACTGAGCTTCCCCATCCTCTACCCCTGGATGAAGAGCTCCGTTTATACCTGAAGCGATCACGTGGGCCATGTCCTTGATAAAACCGTCTACTTCCTTTGGGGTTACCATTAAATTATGTCCAAGGGGAGTAAGAACCTCTTTGATCAGCTGTTTTTTTTCGGCTTCTCCAAGCTGACCAAACATTCCAAGGACAGCTTTACTCTGCTCTTCGTTCGGGTAGTCTTCTTCCGTTAATGTTTTTCTTTCAAAAGGATTTAGAGCTGGAGATAATGCATTAGATGGACGATCTTTTTCGTTCCATTCTCTACCAAAATGTTTCAATAAAAAATCAATCGTATCACTTGTTATCGTTACCGCATCTACAACGGTTGGAACACCGATTGAAATAACAGGAATGCCGTATGTTTCTCTACTGATTTCCTTACGTTTATTCCCCACTCCAGACCCAGGATGAATACCTGTGTCTGACAACTGGATGGTAGAATTAATGCGGCTTATAGAGCGAGAAGCTAGAGCATCGATGACGATGACAAAATCAGGTTTCGTCTCTTCAATTATCCCATTCACCATATCACTTGTTTCGATTCCTGTGACTCCCATAACGCCAGGCGTCACAGCCGAAACTGGACGGTATCCTTCTGCTACCGTCTCAGGGTGAAGTTCAAATAAATGACTGGTCACCAATACTTTTTCCGTAACCAGCGGTCCTAGAGCATCGGGGGTTACCTGGTGATTCCCCAGTCCTACAAGTAAGCAGCGATCCATTTCCTGTACACCACTGTCCTGTAGCAATTTGCGAAGCTGGCCTGAGAGTGTTTTGGCTAAATTCACTTGAAGGTCTGTATCTTGTTTTCTAATAGCTTGTGATTCGAGCGTAATGTAGTGACCTGCTTTTTTTCCAATACGCGCTGCTCCTTCATCATCTACAGTAACGTACGTAATTTTTATGTCGTCTTTTTCATTTTCTTCTACCTTAACCCCATCATCATCAGACGAATGAGGGTCATCCTTTACATTCATTTCCTGAGCTTCAAGAGCCAAATCTGTGCGTATAACGTATTCTTTTTCATTTTCCATGAAACACCCGCCTCCTTATGCCCATCTTCTCCCATACTCATAAAAAGTATGCAAATCATCATGGAGATGGATAAATCTATTGAAAACAAGCCTACGCTTTGGTAAAATGTCTCTTGTTCGATATGAATGAGTCTTTTGTTTTTACCTAGGAGGTGAAACCATGCCTAATATTAAATCAGCGAAAAAACGCGTACGCATAAACGATGAAGCCCGTTACCTAAATGCAGCTTTTAAATCAGATATGCGTACAGCTGTTAAACGTGTAGAGAAACTTGTCTCTAGTAATGAAAAAGATAGTGCGAAAGATGCTCTTAGTACAGCTGTTAAGAAAATTGACAAAGCTGTTCAACGAGGTGCCCTTCATAAAAATAACGGGAACCGTACAAAATCTCGCCTATCTAAAAAAGTAAACGCATTATAATACTTTTTTCGTTAATTATGACCAACAAACGATCCTTCCAGTGTATGGGTCGTTTTTTCATGAAAAAGAGCCTTCCGTTTTTTCGGAAGGCTCTTTTTAAGATAAGGATTGCATCTGATTTTGTTTGATATGGATCAGCTTATAAAGCATCATTTCAAATGCCAGAGATTTTTCCATCTTCCCTTGTTTCAAGGCGTGATCTGTCTGAGCAAGTTCCGTCATAATATCGTTCAGCTCTTCTAGAGTAAAGTATCTCTCTCTTTTGAGTGCCATTTTTATTACAAATGGATGAGCTTTTATATAATTTCTCATTTGATTTTGCGCATAGCCTTTTTGTTTTAAGACCTTAGCCTGGCTAATAATGCGGAATTGAGAAGCTAGAAGGGCTGTAAGAGCAATAGGTTCTTCGTTCAGTTTTTCTAAATCCTTAAATAAACGAATAGCCCTTCCTAAATCTCTTTCCATGACAGCGTCCACTAATTTTAAGCCAGAAGCTTCCGCACTGTGAGAAAGCAGTTGCTCCGCAAGTTCTCTTGTTACCACACCGCCTTCACCTACATTTAATGCAAGCTTTTCCATTTCAGACCTCAGCGCTAACAAGTTGGTCCCCACTTCCTGAGCAAATAGTTCATGTAAATTTTCCGGCACCGAAATATGTAAATCATTAGCAATTGTATCCACCCACTTAGAAACATCCCATTCTTTTACAGGCTGACATGGAATGATTTCTCCGTGCTTCTTTAGAGCTTTGAATATTTTTTTTCTCTCATCTACTTTTTCATAAGGTGCCACAAGAATTAAAGTGGTGTATTCAGCAGGAGACTGGAGGTATTGTAGAAGCGCCTCAACATCATGCTCAAATGACAACTTGTCCGGCTTTGCTTTTAAAAATACAGGGTGTTCTCCAATCACGATTTTTCTTTCACCTAAAAAGGGAAAAGTTTCCGCATCTGTTACCAGTTCTTCAATTGGCGTTTCCTCCAAATCAAATTGCGAGATATTAAATTCCTGATCTTCTTTTTTTAATGTCTGCTGAATGATTTTATTCTTATTCTCTTGAATTAAATAGGATTCTTCTCCATACAATAAATATACCTGTGACTGCTTAATTTTCCCCATTAGTTAGGTCCTTCCTTTTAAAAAAAATACGGCGCCCCCTCTTGTTAATGGAGGGTCAGTGTCACTATTTTATGGTTGTTTTACCTATCTGTCAAAATAGAGACACAGGGCCGCCGCATGAATCATCTATATAAACGTCATTTCAAAAACCCCGGAAGCTTTTGAAGAGGACGATGCTTTTCCTCTCTTGAATATAGTTTGACCCTCTAATCGAGAATTATCTGTGACAAGTCTTGCTAGCTAAGGCAATGAATGAAGCTAAAAGGGAATTTTTTATAATCACTCAAAGTTGAATGTAGATTTTTGCTTAATAATGACTTATACTTAATAATTGATATAGGAGGGGTCACAATGAACGAATTCAAGAAGGATATTCAGTCCAAAACTAATGACGTTATCGACTCTGGATTAGGGTTTGTATTCTCATTTGTTTTCTTCTTTGTTATTTTTGCAATCGGCGTTGTATTCTCTGTTATAGGACAATAATGAATACAAAATTCAAAAAGGCTGCGTTTGCAGTCTTTTTTTATTCTCTGCTCGCATTATACTGCAGAAAGGTGGAAAACGTTCCTGATGAACCAGAGAAAGTGTACTGCACAGCTCCATGATCTTTAGTCACATACAACCGACCATATTCTTCAAGCCTTTGAGTTACCTCTCCATGAGGATGTCCATAACGATTATCTCTACCAGCTGATATGAGGTTAATCCGCGGCTTTAGCCACTCCACCCACTCTTCAGAACTTGAAGTATCGCTTCCGTGGTGGGCCACTTTTAATACATCAGCCTGGATGCCGGGATAAGACTCCATTAGCTCCTCTTCGTTCTTAGTTGATATATCACCAGTAAATAACCAGGTTAACCCTCCGATTTCACTCCATAAAACCAGAGAGTTATCATTAGGGTTACGGGAATCATCTTTTGGGTAAAGCACCTGAAAGGAATGATCCGAAATAAGAATTCGATCTTCAGGTCTTACATGGACAATTTCTACACCCTTTTCATCTGCTTCATAATAGTCACTGACAAATAATTTACTCACACGAAATGTTTCAACCATTGCCTGGACGCTTCCACTGTGATCTATATCCTTATGTGAAACAAATATACCATCAATGGATCGTATCCCACGTGATTTTAAGTAGGGGCTAATGACCTGTTCAACTGTTTTATTTTTATCCTTACTGAAAACAGGGGGTCCACCCGCATCCACTATGATTATTCCTCTCCGATAAGGAAGTTCCACTACAAAACAGTCTCCCTGTCCAATATCCAGCATTGTCACTTTGCCACCGGGCGAAATATAAGGTAGAACACTAAAGAATAGAAGTACGCATACAGCAATTACCCCGGCTGTAAAACCTCTGAACAAACGTTCTCTTACCCACTCCTTCATCATGAATCCGAAGCAGAATAGATACATAAAGATATACAACGGTTCCAGCTCTCCTACAATCCATTGAATATTAAAGGGAGTACTTATAGTTTGAAGAGTGTGAAGAATTTTTTCGTGAGGGTAAATAATTATTTTAGAGAGCCAATATGCAAGTTCGGGAGTGGGCAGACAAACGCAGAATAAAAATAAGAGCAGCGGGATGAGAATAAATGAGAAGTAAGGAACTATAAGCAGATTGGCAAATAGTGAAAGGGGATTAAATTCGTAGAAATAGGAAAGTTGAATAGGAAGTATAGACAATTGACTGATTAAGCTAATGTAAGCTGACTGTACAAATACAAATGGAGACCTTTCAATAATGGGGAGAGAATAAATTAAACTCATGGTAACTAAAAAAGAAAACTGAAATCCAATATTTGTGAAGTAACCAGGAGACAATAACAATAAGCTTATAGCTACCAGGGATAAAACATCTGTTATTGGAATTTTTATTTTTATCTTCCTGAAAATCAGGATAAGGAAAGCCATTAGTGAAGCCCGCACCACAGAAGGAGCTGTTCCAGCTAAAAAACAATAGCCCGGAAGCATGAGTATGACAAGTAATCTGGCCTGCTCAATTGTTCCAAGACCAGTACGATATATAAGAAAGTATAAGCCTCCAATGGTTAATCCAACATGAAGACCTGATATGGCAAGGATATGGGCCAAATTAAAATCTCTAAACCATTCTATGGTTGATTCCTTAAGGTGCTTAGACTCTCCAAAAATCAGTGCCGCCATCCAAGGGTAAGCCTTAGCATCTACCACGGTTTCCACATGCACCAAGAGGTTATTGCGCCATTCATAGACATAACTAAGGAGAGACCGATCCTTGCATGATAATCCATCGGTACCTTCGATTTCGATTTGAGAGTATATTTCTTGATTAGCTAAAAACGCCTGGTAATTAAACTGCCCCGGGTTCGTTGCCTTGTCTATCTCTTCTCTATTGCCTTCCAGACTGCAGACCGCTCCATGGTGCCAGGTTTGCGGACGAGCTTCTGGTGCCATTTGATTATTAAAAAGAATCACCATTGCTTTCTCTTTTGAATCCTTCAGTGTAACTTCCATTTGAATCGTTTGAGGGGTCTCTTTCACATCTGAGGAGATCGTTGCTGATACCAGTCCTGTTGGACCTGGTTTAATGGAGGCAGGTGTCAAAGGGGACAAATAAAAGTAGCCAAACAGACAAAAACATAGAAGGACAGCAACATACGGCCAGGATTGCCTTATGAAGAGAATCCAGCCGATTACTATACTGACCAGTAACCAGAACGGCATCCCTGATAAACGGACAAGCACCCCGCCCAAAACAAAAGCTGTGACGGGGATATGCCACCTTCCTTTTCCGATCATTTCTTTTCCATCAGCTGAAATAAATTCCCAGCTTTCTTTTTGACGCTCTCGACATCAGGATCATTATGATCTTCAAGTTTATCTAACAATTCCTCCACAAGCTTTTGTTGTTCGTAATGCACGGGATCCGTCTCAAGAGGGACTTTCTCGGCTGTGACACCTGCCTGCTCTAATAATTCAATCGCATATGGGTGATTTTTGTAATCTTCACTGTAATATACGGCTTGTATTCCAGCCTGGATAATAGCTTTTGTACAATGAAGACAGGGAAAGTGAGTAACATAAATTTCTGATCCTTCAGCTGCTACACCGAATTTCGCACACTGAAGCAGTGCATTCATTTCTGCATGAATCGTACGCACACAATGTCCATCAATCACATAACATCCTTCATCTATGCAATGAACACCTCCAGAGACGCTTCCATTATATCCGCCGGCAATCATCCGTTTATCTCTTACAATAATAGCTCCCACGGCTAGCCGCTCACACGTACTTCTTGATTTTAAAAGATGACTTTGAGCCATAAAATACTGATTCCACGAAATTCTTTCCACTATGTAGCCCCCTGTAGATTTTTTATCAGTGTACCCTCCACTTTTTTTTTCGTCAAACAGAGTCACTCCTTTACGGTATTCGAATAAATTCCTCCAGGTTTTCAAGGGTTTTCTCACCAATACCAGTTACATTTAATAAATCTTTAGAGGTTTTAAATGGACCATTTTCCTCTCGATATTGAAGGATAGCTGCTGCTTTAGAGGGTCCAATTCCATTAAGGCTTTCAATTTCTTCCAGAGTAGCCTGATTGATTGCAAGTAATTCATTATGTTCTCCGGCTTGTTCATTTGAGACAGAAGGTAAAGCCAGCACAGAAATAACCATCTCATCCTGTAATTTTTGAGCAAGGTTAACACTGGAAGGATCGGCGTCAGTAGTTAAACCTCCAGCCATTTTAATCACACCATCTACTCTTAATCCTTTCTCTACCGAATAAACCCCCGGGTTGACGACTTCTCCTTTTACATCGACTACAACTTCTGAAGAAGTATTCTCCAACTCCTCCTCCATTGCGGGATCGGACTTTTCTACTGTAACTGAATTCTTTTCTTTATCAGGGTTATTAAATAAAATCAATAATGTGGCCGCTGCCACCACCATTATTATCCAGATATAACGCCGCAAAAACCTCATGTAATAAAACCGTCCTTTCATAATTAGAATTCATTAGAATAAAAATAATTAGGTAACTACCTAAGGAGGGGATTCCAGTGAAATGGGGAATCATCGGTACTGGTAATATGGGGAGTATGCTCACAACTTCTTTGGTGAAGAGCGGAGCAGTAAGCGCAAGTGATCTTATTATATATAACCGTACAGCACAGAAAGCTTTAGATTTACAAAAGGACACAGCTGAACTTACCGTTGCTGAGAATTTAAAGGAAGTTGCGAAAAAAAGTGATATTATTTTCTTATGTGTTAAGCCGCATCACTACAGCCAAGTATTGAATGAGATAAAAAATGAGCTAACTCTGAATCAATGTCTTGTATCCATTACAAGTCCGATTTCTGTAGAAGACCTGGAAAACAAAGTTTCTTGCCAGGTAGCAAGAATTGTCCCTTCTATTACGAACCACGCTCACGCTGGCGTAAGTTTATTTACATTTGGATCAAGAGTTACAGGCTCTGTAAAACAAAGACTGTGGCACACATTCGAGTATATTTCAAAGCCGTCAACCATTGAAGAAGACCACATACGGGCCGCTTCGGATATGGTCTCCTGTGGACCTGCTTTCATCAGTTTCTTATTAAAAAATTGGATAGAGGCTGCCGGTGAGGTAACGGGGATCTCTGAGAAGAAAGCTACAGAACTTACCGAAAATATGATAATTGGATTAGGGAGTTTATTAACAAAAGAGATCTTCACTCTCGATGAGCTAATGGAGAAAGTAACCGTTAAAGGCGGAGTGACAGGGGAAGGTTTGAAAGCACTTGAAGCACACATTGGCTCTCTTTTTCAAGAAATGTTTAAGGCAACACAAAACAAGCACAAGGAAGATAAGATTGGGATTGATCTTTAAGTATAACCTAAATAGTATAATACGACATAAAAATCGTAAATCCTCTAAAAAAACAAAAAAGGAGTACGTATTTTACGCACTCCTTTTCATACATTAGTTTTTTGACAGACAAAAAATATCCGTTCTCCGCTGTCCATGAATTCCAATTGAAAATCTGAGCTGATTAACTGGATTGTGAAGCCCGTCTGCATCAGCCATTCACTTAATTGTTCAGGTGAGTAACCTTGCTGAACATGCTGTTCGTCAAATCTTTCGTAGTTAGGACCATTTTGCACGAAAAATGTTAGGTCATGTACCATTCGATTTGCAATTTCATCCGGGTCACAAAACCAAATATAAGATAAATCATCATAAACCTCAGCAAAGGTTGCACCAATCATATTATTTTGAATATGATCAATAGAATGCACATCGAAAATAAATAATCCTGAAGGAGAAAGTGATTCATATATACTGCGAAAAGCTCGAATTACATCTTGCTGATCTGATAAATAATTCATAACATCACAGTAGCTAATGACACATTCCACATCTTTTAGACCGGCTAAATTAGTTATATCCTGTTGAAGCCATTGAATTTTAGCGGATGAATTCTTCTGATGAGCGACTGCCAGCATATCCTCAGACAAATCAACACCTGTGAGGAGATAACCTTCTTCATTTAGCCGATGTGTTACTTCCCCAGTGCCACAGCCAGCATCTACTATAGACTGAGCATTTGGAAGAAAACGCTCAATCATTTTGTTCGTAAAGTCAACCCAATGATCGTAAGGTGCATCCTTCATCAGCCGATCATATACTTGAGCCATTTGTTGATAGCTCATGCCTTCAGCCTTCTAGCCCCTCAAGAGCTACTGTAGAAGCATCTCCCCAAAGTCGTTCGAGATTATAATAGTGACGTTCATCTTTATGGAAGATATGACAGATCACGTCGTTTAGATCTACAAGAATCCATCGAGCCTGTTCAAATCCTTCCATCCTTTTTACATCAATGCCATTTTCTTCGGCTTGGTTCTTTAATTCTCTAGCTATCGCCTGCACCTGACGCTCGTTAGAGCCTTCACATATCAGGAAATAGTCGGCAATTAAGGATACATCCGACATATCTAACACCACAATATCTGTGGCTCTTTTCTCATCGCATGCCTGTGCGGCTATAGTTACTAATTCTTTACTTTCCATTCTGTTCCTCCCTAGTTCATCTTTGTCTCTTTTACAAAACTCTATATTAAATCATTATATGCATGAAACGTGTCCGGATAAACGGTTCTTTCCTTATTTATTAAAAAAACTGCTGTATTTTTTAATGCAAGCAGACAAGCCTGATCTAAGCTTGTAAGGGATTTATCCCTTACTTCTTCCACGCCGGGAAAATCTCTTCCAGGTTCAATATAATCCGCTAAAAATACCACTTTATCTAACACACTCATGTGCTTTTTACCAGTCGTGTGGCAAGCAATAGCTGAAATAACTTCTGGATCTTCAAGCCCTAATTCCTTTTCAAGCATGTAGGCTCCTACTGGGCCATGCCACAATTCGTGATGGTAATCAAGTAAATCTTTAGGAAGTCTGCGCTCTTGCTCAATCCATCGCTTCATTTCATCCAAAGGTTTGTACTTCGCATAATCATGCAACGCTGCAGCCAATTCAGCTTTCTTCACATCTGCTCCAAAACGTTCAGCCAGTGTAACGGCTTCATCCGTTACACGTATAGTATGTTCATATCTGGATTTCTTTAAAGCAGGTCTTACATAATCTAATGCTTCATTTCGAGTCAGCTGCATATAATTGATGCTCCTTTATATAAAGGTTTACAGATTCAGGAACGAGATATCTTACACTTTTTGAACAGCTTAGCCTGTTTCTGATATGAGAAGAAGAAATATCAATTAATGGAATTTCCACCTGGTGAACAGGTAGTGGAGGATTCCAGTCGTAACCGGGCCTTTTTATTCCTACAAATCCAACTATAGCTTTTAACTCATCGATCCTGTCCCATTTAGGCAGATGCTCTACCATATCTCCTCCGATAATAAAGAAAAAAGTATGCTCTTTGAATTGTTTTATTAAATACTTCATCGTATCTACCGTATAAGACGTCCCTTTTCTAGTCAACTCTGCATTACATACTTTGAAATGTGGATTATCTTCCACAGCCTTTTCCACCATGGACAGCCGGTCTTCAGCTGAAACCGCAGCTTTTTGTTTATGCGGTGGAATATGGGAAGGCAAAAACCATACCTCATCCAGTTCCATTTGGCTGCGTGTAAATTCTGCCATAATCAAGTGTCCTTGATGAGGGGGATCAAAGGTTCCTCCTAAAATACCAATTCGTTTCATATTAGAACTCCTTTACGGCAGCTCAATTTGTTTGTTTTCTTTCGATTCTTTATAAAGAATAATGGTGTTACCGATAACCTGAACAATGTGCGCCCCTGTAGACTTGGCTATTTGATCAGCCACCTCTTTGTTATCTTCAAAACAATTTTGCAGGATACTCACCTTAATCAGCTCTCTTTTTTCAAGGGCTTCTTCCATTTGAGTAGTCATATTTTCATTTACCCCTGATTTTCCTACTTGAAAAATGGGTTGTACATGGTGTGATTCAGCACGCAAATGCTTTTTTTGTCTACTTGTTAACATTCTATACCCCTTTCAGTTTTTTTTCGAAACCTTCCAATAATAAGGAAGCGTCCGGGTTTGTGTCCGTCCATATATGAAAAGCATATACCGCTTGCTGCAGAAGCATTTCATGTCCAAAATGCAGCTTAGCTCCCCTGTGTTTAGCCTCTTGCAGAAAACGGGTTTCAAGTGGGCGATATACAATATCACTGACTACTGTCCCCTCTTTCAAATTATAAAGAGGAATGATGGCGGTGTGATCATTTGGACTCATACCGACCACGGTGGTTTGTACAATCAAACCATAATCGTTTAATTGTTCCACTGCCTTATCTAAAGACAATGCTTTTGATTCACTGTTTGTGGAAGCACTTTTTATAACCTCTTCTGCTTTCTCAATTGTGCGATTCGCAATATCAATTTTAGACAGTCCGGCTTCCAAAAGGGCGTGATAAATCCCCCTCGAAGCCCCCCCGCTTCCAATAATAAGAACACGCTGATCATTATAAAATAACTCTGGATATCTATTCCTGACAGAGACAGCGAATCCTATGCCGTCTGTATTGTAGCCTACCCATCCACGCGCCGTGTTTTTAACTGTGTTCACAGCCCCTAGTTCACGAGCACTGCTGTCGACTTCATCAAGGTAAGGAATAATCTTTTCTTTATACGGAACGGTGATATTAAAACCATCTAAGCCGTTATCTTTTAATTCATGGATTTGTTGATCGAATGTATCCGGATCAATATCAAATAACTCATAGGTACCTTCCAGCCCTTCATGCTCCATAAGTCGTTCGTGGATCCACGGAGATAATGAGTGACCAACTGGATGACCAATTAAACCAAGTCTAAGCAATAGTTCCCCTCCTATATTAACGATTCACGTAAAGACACTTTAACGCCTTCAGGGACGTGGACAGTTACATTTATCTGTCCTTCCGGAACTGTAATCCAGCCCAGACCGGAAAACACAATGTCTGTTTTATCTTCTTTAATTCTGAACGTTTGTTTTTTAAGCGGCGGTAGTTTTTCCATCGTACGACTGTCTGGGGGAACTAGTAGTTCGCCTAGATGATTCTGATATAGATCATCAGCTTTCTCTAATTTCGTTCGGTGAATGTGGAGCTCGTTTGAAAAATAACATACAAACGAGGTACGAGAGCCACTTTCAAAATCCAGCCTGGCAAGTCCACCAAAATATAACGTTTGAGCTTCATTCAGCTGATAAATTTTCGGCTTTACTTCTCTTCTGGGAGTAATAACTTTTAAGTCTTGTTCTGATACATAATGAGCCATTTGATGGCGCTGAATAACTCCTGGAGTATCAAATAAAGAACTATTTTCATCTAATGGAATATCTATAAAACCAAGAGTGGTACCCGGGAAGTAAGAAGTAGTAATCGCATCCTTCTCTCCCGAAGTATTTGAAATCAACGTATTAATAAAAGTGGATTTCCCAACGTTTGTTGTTCCTACTACGTAAACGTCTCCACCTTTTCGGTATTGATCCATAGCCTTTGAAAGTTCTGTGATTCCCTGGTTTTTTTCAGCGGAGATGAGAAATACATCTTCCACAATCAGCCCTTGCTCCTTTGCTGAACGTTTTAGCCAGTGCTTAACCTTTTCATGGTTTACAGACTTAGGAAGGACATCCATTTTATTTCCTACAAGGATGACAGGATTATTACCTGTCAAACGTTTTAAGCCTGAAATAAAACTCCCATTGAAATCAAAAATATCTACCAGTTGGATAATTAACCCTTTAGTATCACTAATCTGATGAAGCATCTCTAAAAAATCATCAGCATTATAAGGCACATCCTGCACCTCATTATAATGTTTCAATCGAAAGCAGCGTTTACAAATTACATCTTCCCGTTCTAATGCTGAAGGCGGGGCGTACCCAGGCTGCTCTGGATGCGTTGTCTGAATCTCCGCTCCGCATCCCTGACAATATATTTCGCCCATTAACGATCACTCCTGTCCCAAGTAATTTTCCCTTTTCTTCTCATCCAATTTAGTATTCGCCGCTCGATTTGTCTATTAAATTTCGTCAGCAGGCCATCTGTTTCTACGATCGGAACAACGAGGATAGTATGGTAACCAGCCATATTCCCGCCCAATACGTCCGTAAGCAGTTGATCTCCGACTACTACAACTTCACTTTTTCTAAGCTTCATTTGCTTCCTTGCCTTTTTAAATGCCTTAGCTAAAGGTTTTCTGGCACTGTAAATAAATGTTGCATCTAACGGCTGAGAGAATAATTTAACTCGTGCTTCTTTATTATTAGAGACAATCGTAACCTGGATCCCATGATCATTCATTTTTTGAAACCAGTCCTTGATGTCTTCTGTTGCATCTTCCACATTCCAAGCAACCAGGGTATTATCAAGGTCAGTAATAACCCCTTTAATTCCTTTATTTTTCAGTTCACTGGGGGCTACATCAAATATGCTGGGTACGTGCTCGTTTGGTAAAAACTTATTTAACATTTCTTTCACTCCATCTCATAAACAAAGGCAAAATCTCCTTATACATCATATACAAAAATGCTTCATGTTTCAAAAACGAATTTAAATGCTTGTACTAGAACGTAAATCGTTCGACAATTCCCGACAGTTCTGCCCTGTGGATAAGTTTATACACATTTTCCACACTCGACTTCCTATGGCATCTCTAATTCATTCATTAAAAATGAGAAAGTTATCTACATTTACTTGTAGATAACTGCCATATTGTAGGGAATTTAAGCTCATGGTAAGGTAAGAATACATTACTCGAAACGTTCATTCTGAACAATCAGGAGGTGGCTGTCACATGAGTGACAGAGGTATAAAACAATTATCTGATTCCCTGTTAATACAATCTTACCACAAAGCAATTGAACTGAATCTCTCGGAAGACTTCATTCTTCAAATGAGAGAAGAACTCATAGCTAGATCGATCAATATGGATAAATTAGCTATCCAGGTCGGTTAATATTTCCCAATTTCCATTCTATAGAATTTTTCTTCCCCGGGAAAACTCGCTGATCATAAATCAGCGAGTTTTTTTATAAAAAAAATTATCTCTTCAATTTGAAGTGTCTCTTCTTATTTAATAGGGAATACTGGAAGGTGCATCAAATACGCGCTCGTCAGGATGCTACAGTTGAATAATGCCCCTGCTTTTGATTACAATTGAAATCAAAGTACCAATAAGAAAAATTTTTGTTACTAAAGAAATTTTGTTGAGGGAGGAACAGCCAGATGTTGCTGGTAGTATTATTGCCTTTTATCTTTGCGATTGCTATTCCATTTTTAAGTAAATGGAAAGATAAATTTCATCCGGGGATTTTCGTCACCGTGATTCCCGCAATCATTTTCATTTATTTTGTACGTTTTATTGGAACGGGGTTTGAACCATTAACAAGAGAGTACTCTTGGATACCTTCATTAGATATGAACGTAGTATTTTATCTAGATGGTCTCAGTTTATTGTTTGTGTTATTAATAAGCGGGATTGGTGCCCTAGTTGCCTTTTACTCGATTTACTATCTACATAAATCAGAGCAACTGGGACATTTTTATGTGTACTTTTTAATATTTATGGGTTCTATGCTTGGAGTAGTCCTTTCCGATAATGTGTTCGTTCTATACAGTTTTTGGGAGTTTACTTCATTGTCTTCCTTTTTACTGATTGGATTCTGGAACTTTAAGCAAGAATCCCGGTACGGTGCTTTAAAGTCGATGCTCATTACTGTATTTGGCGGGCTAAGTTTGCTTGGCGGGCTTATTTTTATGAGTGTACTGACTAAAACCACAAGTATTCAAGGGATGATTGACCAGCAAGAACTTATCTTGAATAGTGAATTCTTCCCGTTAATTTTGGGACTTATTCTGCTAGGAGCATTTACAAAATCAGCTCAGTTTCCATTTCACATCTGGTTACCAGATGCAATGGAAGCACCAACTCCAGTAAGTGCTTATCTACACTCTGCGACTATGGTAAAAGCAGGTATCTATTTAGTTGCACGTTACTCGCCTCTGCTATCTGCGAGTGAATGGTTTTTCATTATTGTCTCAACGGTAGGAATTGTAACCCTTTGCTGGGGCTCTTATATGGCCGTAAGACAAACTGATTTGAAAGCTATACTTGCATTTTCTACCATTAGTCAGTTGGGTATGATCATGGCGATGCTTGGTTTTGGTACAGAAGTAGCCGTCTTTGCAGCCGTCTTCCATATCTTAAACCATGCTACCTTTAAAGGAAGCTTGTTCATGGTAGCTGGAATAGTCGATCATGAGGCTGGTACCCGTGACATTCGAAAACTAGGCGGTTTAATGACGTTTCTGCCTATTACGGCCACGCTTGCTTTGCTAGCTTCGTTTTCTATGGCAGGCGTACCTCTACCGTTCCTGAACGGTTTTTACAGTAAGGAACTCTTCTTTGATGCTTCCCTACATCTGGAAGCTTCAT
This sequence comes from Halobacillus sp. B29, assembly GCF_052246755.1. Classification (NCBI taxonomy): domain Bacteria; kingdom Bacillati; phylum Bacillota; class Bacilli; order Caryophanales; family Bacillaceae; genus Halobacillus; species Halobacillus sp. B29. The sequence goes on along the minus strand of NZ_JBQQCM010000002.1, from coordinate 244,621 downwards.
CTGCAGGTATTACTGGTATTCTGCAAGCAGCTCTTCCTTACTTAGCCGTCTTTGGAAGTATTTTCACATTTGTATATTCCATGTATTTCTTTTTCAGCACTTTCAGGGGAAAATCCAATTTGGATCAATTGCCTAAGAAACCTCACGAAGCTCCCTGGGGTATGCTGGTTTCACCTTTTATTTTAGTTGCTGCGGTGATCGTCATTGGACTATTTCCTAACCTGTTCAACCAATCTTTTATTGAACATGCGGCAAGCTCTGTAAAAGGGATGGAAATTCATGAACATCCTATTAAGTTCTGGCATGGCATTAAAGCTCCACTTATTATGTCACTGGCTGTTGTTTTTCTGGGTACCGCATTGGTACTTTCGCGTAAAGTCTGGCAGCCTGTTTATAACTTCTTGCCTGGGCGCATGAGTTTCAATAAGGCCTACGATGGAATGGTTGACCGCCTTGAGTCGTATTCATCCATAGTTACTAAAGGGTATATGAATGGCTCTCTAAGTCGTTATGTACGTCTGGTACTTGCCGCCATTCTTGTCGTAACTTTTGCTTTTATGGCGATTACTGGTGGCTTTACGGTTGATACAAGCAATTTAGCAGAGATTACTTTGCCTGAAATATTTGTGGCTGTTCTTATGATATGTGCAGCCGTAGGGACGATTATTACAAATAACCGCATAGCTGCGATTCTCATATTAGGAGTGGTAGGTTACGGTCTATCTATGTTATTTGTATTATACAGAGCTCCTGATTTAGCCTTAACTCAATTAATTATAGAAACTGTTACTGTAGCCTTGTTCTTACTTGCTTTCTACCACCTTCCAAAAATGAGGAAGAAAAAGGAATCAGCAAGTACAAGAACGTTGAATCTGATCATTTCTATTGGCTTTGGAGCGTTAATGACCATGGTCGCTATTTCGGCCCATAGTTCTAAATACTTTGAATCAATCGCAAGTTATTTCCTTGAAAAGTCCCATACCCTGGGCGGGGGCGATAATGTAGTAAACGTAATCCTTGTAGACTTTCGTGGATTAGATACATTATTTGAAATCGTCGTTCTTGGAATTGCTGCTATGGCAATTTACGGTCTGGTTCGTTTAAGAGGTAAGGAAGAGGAGGAGGAATAATAAATGGAAATTATCATGGCGATACTCGCGGGTATTTTATTTACCACAGGTATTTATAACCTCCTTCAAAAGCAATTGTTACGGATTGTCATTGGTACGGGGCTTATCTCCCATGGTGCTCACTTGTTTATCTTAACGATGGGCGAATTAAAGACGGGAGCTCCTCCAATTCTTTCTGAGGGAGTGGAAAAATATACAGACCCCCTTCCTCAAGCCTTAATTTTAACGTCTATTGTTATCAGTTTTGGTGTAACAAGCTTACTGCTCGTGCTAGCTTACAGAACTTCTAAAATTAATGGCACGGATAATATGGAACAAATGAGAGGTACGGATTATGAGTAATTTAACAGCATTGCCCATTATATTACCGCTAATTGCTGGAATAATAATGGCATTCATTCACAAAAGAACTACTATAGTAAGAAAACTTTCTCAAGTCTTCACTGTGGTCAACTTGCTAGTGGTTGGAGGGGTTTTCCTTTACGTCCTGCAGAACGGAACAATCATTCTGGAAACAGGGGACTGGGCCGCTCCTTATGGCATCATTCTGGTTGGTGATCTACTTTCCATGACACTGGTTTTCACCTCTAACCTTGTAGCAACTGCTTGTGTATTCTATGCTCCAAAGTCACTTTCTAAGGAGCAGGAAGCCTTTTACTTTTACAGCTTCTTCTTTATGCTGATTGCCGGTGTAAGCGGTGCGTTCCTGACAGGTGACTTATTCAACCTGTTCGTGTTCTTTGAAGTACTGTTAATGGCTTCATACGGCTTGATCGTTTTAGGAAATGGCAAAGCTCAACTTAGAGAGTCCATTAAATATGTTTTAATTAACCTATTTTCTTCGATGCTCTTTGTCACGACTATTGCCTTTTTATATTCAGTAGTAGGAACGGTGAATATGGCACAAGTTGCTGAACGAGTGCAAGAGGTGGAGCAACAAGGTATTCTTACGACTATCGCCATCATGTTCTTTTTCGTATTTGCAACAAAAGCAGCTGTTTTTCCTTTGTATTATTGGCTTCCAAGACCTTACATTTCACCTAATCCCGTCGTATCAGCGTTATTTGGTGCTTTGTTAACTAAAGTGGGAATTTATTCGATCTTGAGGATTTTCACCCTAATCTTCAACCAGGACGTGCAGCTAACGCACACTCTTTTCATTTACCTGGCAGCACTAACCATGATTTTTGGAGTAGTTGGAGCTTTATCTACAAACAATATCAAACTAGTCGTGGCTTACAATATAATTCCGGCTGTTGGCTTTATGCTAATGGGTATAGGAATCTTTACCGAAGTATCCATTAGCGGCACCATCTACTATCTGGTCCATGATATGATTATCAAAGGTGCCCTCTTCCTGCTGGTGGGAGCTGTAGCTTATGTAGCGGGAACTTCCGATTTAAGAAAAATGGGAGGACTCATTCACCATTATCCGGTTCTAGGTTGGTTGTTCTTTATTGCTTCCCTGGTACTGGCTGGTATTCCTCCGTTCAGCGGTTTTATCGGCAAACTACTTCTGCTTAGAGGCGGACTGGCAGAGGAAGAAATCTTAATTGTCATAGTCGGGCTTTTAACGAGCCTTCTTATTCTATTCTCTATGATTCGTATATTCATTCGCGGATTCTGGGGAGAGAAAACTAAAATTCCACTGCCTGAAAGAGAGCATAAAGGCAAAATGATGGCCTGGCCGATAGGATTGCTTTTAACCTTTTCCATATTACTTGGGGTAGGTGCTGAGTGGTTCTATCCATCCATTGAATCCATTTCCAACTACTTAATGGATCCGCAACTCTACATTGATTCTGTATTAAAGGAGAAGTAGCTGATGCCTTTTCAAATCGTCTTAAACATTATTATTGCGATCATGTGGATGTTTCTCAGTGAAAGCTATCAATTTTCCACCTTCCTTGTCGGGTATATCCTCGGGATCGGTCTGTTATTTATTCTCAGGAGATTCATCCCGGACTCGTTCTATATGCACCGGGTATGGAAGTTTGTTAAATTAATGCTTTTATTCCTAAGAGAGCTTGTCCTTTCAAACATCGATATCGTAAAAGTTGTCTACAAACCAAAACTGGATATAGAACCAGGAATATTCGCCCTTCCTATAGACTTAAAAAGTAATTTTGAAATAACTTTATTGGCTAATTTAATTACATTGACACCTGGTACTCTATCCATAGCTGTCAGTGACGACCACACCAAAATTTATGTACACGCTATGGACCTCCCAGACGTCGAAAAGTCCATTAACGAAATTAAGGAAACCTTTGAAAAAGCTATTATGGAGGTGACTCGCTAATGGACAACATTTTAGATGTTACCCAGCAACTGATCGAGTATTCAGCAACCATCGCGGTCTTGGGAGTTTCTATTTCCGTTATGATTTTATTATACCGTGCTATTAAAGGTCCAACCAATCCAGATCGGGCAGTGGCCCTTGATATCATAGGCATCAACTTAATGGCTTTGGCTGGAATCATCGCGGTCTTACTAGTAACCACTAAATTTAATGATGTTATTCTGCTGATCGGTATTTTACTATTTATCGGAACGGTTGCCTTAGCGAAATTCTTAGAAAAGGGTGTTATTATTGAGCGGGACATGGATTAATTTAATTTTTGACATCCTCATATGCTTTTTCTTACTCTCGGGTACTTTTTTTATCATTTCAGGTTCAATCGGAATTCTTCGCTTACCTGATGTTTATACGAGACTCCATGCTGCCACTAAGAGTTCTACCCTGGGCGTCTCCGGAATAATGATAGGAGCCTTTTTATTTCTATTCATCGAGCATGACATTGTGAGCGGAAAACTTCTCTTAGGAATCCTATTTGTGCTCCTCACAGCTCCTGTATCAGGACATGTAATATCAAGAGCAGCTCATCGAAGTGGTGTTCCTTTATGGAAAGATAGTGTCAAAGATGATTATGATGAAGTCTTACAGGCTGAACAAGAAGATAAATAACCCCCCCCATAAAAAACAAGGGTTCTGTTCCTACAGGACCCTTGTTTTTTTTATGGGAAAACAAGGTCAGGCCTTTTTGTTGCTGTACAAGCACATCCTGCCTTTTTCACACATAGATATGATGTAGGCAATTGCCTAAATATCGAGGAGGTGCGCGTCGTATGAGCAGCATTATCGCTTCCATCCTTTACTTTTTTAAAGAATCTTTATTCTTTATGTCTTATGTCAAGAATCAGGCCTTCCCAAACCCCCTTTCCTCTGAAGAAGAAGCTAAGCAGCTTAAATTAATGCAAGAAGGAAGTCACGAGGCGAGAAATATACTTATCGAACATAATCTGAGGCTGGTAGCCCATATTGTGAAAAAGTTTGAAAATACAAAAGAAGACTTTGAAGACTTAATATCCATTGGAACGATCGGTCTAATTAAGGGGATTGAAAGTTACTCTACGGGTAAAGGTACAAAACTAGCCACCTATGCAGCACGATGTATTGAAAATGAAATATTAATGCACCTGAGATCCACTAAAAAAATGAATAAAGATGTCTCCCTTCAAGATCCAATTGGTCATGATAAAGAAGGAAATGAACTAAACCTATTGGATATATTACAAGCAGACGTTAAAGATATAGTGGAAGAAATTCAGCTTCACATGGAACTTGAGAAAATAAAAGACTTTATTACTATATTAGATGAACGCGAGAAAGAGGTCATCATCTTTCGGTATGGACTGAATCAAACCGAAGAAAAGACACAAAGAGAAATAGCGAAGGAACTGGGAATTTCCAGAAGTTATGTATCACGAATTGAAAAAAGAGCATTGATGAAGATCTTCCACGAATTTTACAAGCAAAGCAAGCAAGGAAAGAAAGCGTAAAAGAAGCCACTGAACGATTAATGGTCAGTGGCTTTAGTAAGGCTATTCACTTGTTAATATATGCTGCAGCTTTTTAATTTTTTTAATTAATAGGAAAGCGTAAATCAATCCGGCTCCGATAACTGGGTATAGAAAATAGTGAATTGTAGTTTGATATTCGAAAATACTAATTAAGGTGCCTATATATAAATAACTGATTAATATTAATAGAGTCATAATAAAGCGTTTGTAATCTGAGATTTTCTTTTCCATCCATTCCTTTGACTTCATGGATAGATCACCTCCTGCACGGCTATTATTGTAACATATTGACCCTGCAGTGGAGATGGTAATATTTTCTAATCAAAATGAGAAACCATAGCCATTATCATAGCTGCCGCATTTTCGGCAGCTTTTGGTAAGAATTGTTCGAAAGAAACCGATGAGTCCTTACCTGCTATATCTGACAAGGCACGGATTACAACAAATGGAGTCCCGTATCTGTAGCAAACCTGGGCAATTGCTGCGGCCTCCATTTCTGCAGCCACCATCTGCGGAAACTTATTGCGTACGAACTGAACTTTACTTTCTTCTTGCATGAAAGTATCTCCTGTAACAATCAGTCCTTTTGCCGAGGCAGCATCTGTTTGACTCACCGCTTGCAACGCTTGTTTTACAAGCTTTTCATCCGCCTGGTAGCGCGCAGGCATATCCGGAACTTGTCCATACTCATAAGAGAAGGCCGTGACGTCCACATCATGATAAGTAACCTCTTCAGATATCACAATATCTCCTACTTCTAAATGCTCAGCAAAACCTCCTGCCGAGCCCGTATTAATCACGGCTTCAACATCGTAACGCTCATGCAGAATGCTAGTTGCCACCGCTGCATTCACTTTTCCTATTCCTGATTTTAAGAGGACCACTTCTTTTCCACGCAGATTACCATGAATAAAAAGACTTCCTGCAATTTCTTCTCTGTTCGTCTGCTCCATCTCCGTTTGAAGTTTTTCGATTTCCTCATCCATTGCTCCTATAATACCAATTGCCATTTTTCTCTCTCCCTTTTCATTAGCGATCCACTTCTTTTTCTTCCAACACTTCTAATTTAACAGGCTTATATCCTTCTCCATCTATCCAATGAATAAATACACGGTAATGTTCGGTCTTTTCTTTGTTCGAAACCGTTGCTTCAGCTTTTTGAGGACTACCCCCATTGCCAATCCACCAGGTGATCATATTATCTTTTGAAAGACCTGTAGCCTTACTGACAGCCTTAATAAGTTCGTTCCAATCTTGTGAGTTTTTGTCGTAAGAAATAGTGTGATTCCCGCTTGTATTCATTTCTGTAGGAACAGGCCCCCAATCTTTCTTAACGATTTTTGCTACGTTTTCTTCGCCACTTTCTTCAATCACTGTGTCTTCTTCTTCTGAAGCATCCTTATCTTGCTCCTCCTCAGAAGATTCATCATTAGGGCTCTCTTCATTACTAGAATTGTCTTCATCATCAGAGTTTGAACTACTATTCGAATCAGATCCATTTGATTCGCCCTGCTCTGAATCTTGTTTATTTGTCTGATCGTTTGTCGAACTATCATTGTTCTTGTCCTGTTCTGTGTTTTCTTCCTGATCCGATTCACTATTTAGGACTGCTTTTTCCTCATCAGAACCTTTGGCATTACTTGGTTGATCATCTCCGCCAAAAGCCATCAAAGCTATGAAAACAATCAATAATGCACTACCAGCACCTACTAACCAATTCATAAGAATAGTACTCTTTCGTTTCTTTTCGAAACGATGAGCCCTAGAACCTTCGGTATGTTTATCAGCCATTCAAGTCTCCTCCTTTGAATTCGTTGTTAATTATACAACAATAGGGCGCGGTGACCAACACTTTCATCCTTTTTTCCATTTCCCGGGGAATGTCTTAGATTACAGGCTTTGCTAAAGCTCAATAATAATCTTACCGAAAAGCTCCCATTACTGGAAAACTCAGTTTCGAGATATTGGAGGAGCGGAAGGTCCGTAGGGGGACGATTTCGCTTTCCGGCCCTGCACGACTCAGGGTCGTTCGACGTTGCCACAGGACGTGGCGATCTTAGTGGAACATCCTTGTACGTCCAGTCCATACGCCGCTGAGCAAGGTGCTTCCGCTTTTAAAATAGGAGTCTACATCGTCCCCCTACGGACCTGGCCGAATAAGAAACTCGAAACCATTTAAGACATCGACGAGTTGATGAGAAAAAAGCATGTGGACATGAGGCTATTTCATGCTATAACGATGTGAAATAGCTTGTCATAAAAGCATTTTAGACCAGTTAAGAAGGAGAGCATGCTCTCTTCTGGAAGGGTCCGTTATTCTCTCGCGGCTGATTGGGTGGGGAAATGGCGAGACTCCCATGGGAGAAGGGACTAGGTGAGATCCCGCAGAGAGTGAAACGAGCGAGGAAGCTCACCGTTCCCCCATAGGAAAGTGTCTTTCAGGGTGATGGAACAAGACGAGTTATTTACCCACCCACTCTGCATCTTATATGGCAACGGCCCCAGAATATCTCGAATGAGTCTTCAACACTCCGGCCCTATTGGGTAATAAGACTCTTAAAAATTAACAATAACCAACAGGAGTATTATTAAAAAACCTACAAAAAAAAAGACAGGGAAGCCCCCGCCTTTTATTTATAAATACTATTCTACAGTAACAATCTTAACATCAATATCTCCACCTGGAGTAGCTACAGAGACTTTGTCCCCTACTACATGTCCAATGAGACTTTGAGCCATAGGTGAATCATTAGAGATTTTCCCTTCAAATGGATCAGCTTCCGCACTTCCTACAATTGTATAAGTCTCTTCTTCTCCATCAGGAAGTTCTTGAAAGGTAACAGATTTACCTAAACTTACTGTATCAGGATTGTCATTATCATTTTCAATAATTACGGCATTTCTAATCATATTTTCGACTTGAGTAATGCGGGCTTCCACAAATGCTTGTTCATCTTTAGCCGCATCATACTCAGAGTTCTCAGAAAGATCTCCAAAACCGCGTGCAATTTTAATGCGCTCTACTACTTCTTTACGACGCTCTGTTTTTAAGTGATGCAGTTCGTCTTCGAGCTTTTGTTTTCCTTCTTCTGTCATGTAAAAGTTTTTTTCTTCTGCCATCTTCTTTGAACACTCCTTTAATCCATCAAAAAATTGATGCTCCCCCATATAGGAAATGAGCGATACCAGCGTATGCTCATTAATGAATTACTATACTTTACACGAGGACTCTTTATTCTAGAACTACTATTGAAAACTATGCCAGATTTTTGGAAGGTTTTCAACTATTTTCTCAATTGAAATGATCTTGCGTTTCATTAAGGACCGTTTGAATTTTTGTAGCCATTAAGTCTATAGCTACATGGTTTTGGCCACCTTCTGGAATAATAAGATCTGCATATCGCTTAGTGGGTTCCACGAATTGAAGGTGCATTGGACGGACCACGTTAATATATTGCTCAATGACAGAATCAAGCGTGCGTCCCCGTTCATTAATATCTCTCATCATTCTGCGAATGATCCTCACATCGGCATCAGTATCTACGAAGACCTTTATATCCATTAAATCACGTAAGCGATCGTCTTCCAGCACAAGAATACCTTCAACAATAATAACCTCTTTAGGCTCTACGTGTATCGTTTCCTCCGAACGCGTATGCATCTTATAATCATAGGTAGGTTTCTCTACCGATTTTTGATCAATTAACTGTTTAAGGTGTTCAATCAGCAGATCATTATCAAAAGCAAGAGGGTGATCATAGTTCGTCTGCAGCCTCTCTTCAAAGGGAAGGTGACTCTGATCCTTATAATAATAATCTTGCTCCACCATTAGAATTGTTTTATCAGCAAATCGCTGGATGATGGACCGGGTGACACTTGTTTTCCCTGACCCTGTACCTCCAGCTACTCCAATAACTACAGGTTTATCTTTCATGTTTCTGGTTTCTCCTTTCATCCCAAACATAATCTCTGAACGCTACGCTGTTCAGTTATTTTTTTATTGTAATAGCTACACCATCTCCGATTGGTACGATTGTCGTATGATAATCGGGGTTTTGAACAAGCCAATTATTAAAATCACGTATTTTTCGAGCGATTTTGGCCATACGTTTATCTGCATGTGAATCGTCCGCAACATACCCCTTAAATAGAACATTGTCCGAGACAATTACCGCACCTTCGGATAATAACGGTTCGTATAGATGAAAGAATTCTTCATACTTACCTTTAGCAGCATCAATAAAGAGGAAGTCAAAAAAACCTTCCTTCTGCACTTCTTCCTTCAGCTCAAGAGCGTCCCCGAACAGGAGTTGAACTCTGTCTCCAGCTCCTTGCTTATTAACAAAATGCTGGGCATCTCTAAAACGATTCTCGTCTCTTTCTATTGATACAACTTTACTTTCAGGTGAAGCTTCCAACATACGAAGGGCCGAATATCCTATTGCTGTTCCAATTTCCAAAATGCGATCAGGTCTATGCATACGAATCAGCTGCATTAGAAAATGTATACCCACAGGCTCCATAATCGGTATATTCTTTTCCTCAGCGTATGCCTCCATGTGCGCGAATGGTCCAGTAGAAGACGGCAGCAATGATTGCAGATACGCATCTTGCTCCATGATGTTAACATCCCTTCATATTTAGTTTACATCCATTTTACAACCCCACTATTTTAACATACAAAAATGGAGGAATGCGAGTAATCTCGCATTCCTCTTCCATAATCAATTGTTATTAATATATTTATTTTTCTTTTCATTGTGCTTTTCCAACGTTTCTGAATAATAAATATTTCCTTCGTCATCTGCAAGGAAGTATAAGAATTCTGTATCTGCAGGCTCCACAACAGCTTTTAAAGCATTTTCATTAAAGTTGGAGATAGGTCCTGGGGTCAATCCCTCTTCTTCGTACGTATTGTAAGGAGAATCGACTTCAAGATCCTCATATAAGACTCTATCCTTATGCTCTCCCAGAGCATATAATACAGTAGGGTCTGTTTGTAATGGCATTTCCTCTTCTAAACGATTATAAAATACACTAGCGATTTTCTTTCGATTCTCAGAGGTTCTGGCTTCATTTTCTAATAACGAAGCCATCGTCATTAACTCATGTATAGTCATTTCATCATTAAGAAGATCCAGTTCGGCCAGTTGTTCTTTGTAAGGCAGTACGACCTCTTTCGTCTGATCTAACATTTTATGAACAATCTGCTCTATTGTAGGATCTTCTACATAAATTGGATAAGTAGAAGCAAATAAGTATCCCTCGAGAGGATATTTAATCTCTTCATTTAATACCTCTTCTGTTAAAAGCTCAGGATACTGTTCCATAAGTTCTTTTACATATTCTTTATCATTCACTTTTGTTAAGAATTCGTCCTTAGTAAATGGAAGTTTATCTGCTAAAGTACCCGCAATTTGATCGAGCGTCCGCCCTTCAGGAATAGTTACCTTAAATGCCGGGTCTTTAATTAATTTACCAGACTGCAGTGAATCAATAATCTCATTCAGTTTCATAGACGAAGTAAGCTGATATTCCCCAGCTTGGAATCCTGATTCATTATTAAATTTTGTATAAAACCTAAAAATTAAATCATTTTTAATAATTCCATTCTTTTCTAGGATCCCTGCGATTTGAGATGTGGATGATCCTAAGGGTATCTCCACACTTTTTTGGCTTTCATCGCTCGGATCTACAGGTTCAAGGGCGGATTTAATATAAAAATAACCACTCACCCCCCCGATTAGTAGAAGAAGTACAAATATTGTAAGAATGGAAGCTACAATTTTTCGAACCGTGCTTGCTTCCTCTGTACGTTTTTTTAGTCGAGCTTTATAACTTTTTTTAAAATTTCTTTCGGACAACAGACTTCCTCCTTCCATCCGGTACATTATACTACAAAATGCGAGAGCCTTTCCACACCAGTGGTATAATTTATATGGTACAGAAGCTTCACATAAGAAAAAGCCTGCAGTTTCGCAGGCTTTTCTTTCTTTACTTTTTATTTAGGTTAAATCTTCATCTGTTAAAGTATTCAGCATTTCTTCAACCATTTCCCATTCCTCGTCTGATTCGATCTGGTAGAGAGCAAGGTCATCTTCTTCGTTTCCTTTTTCTTCATATCGAAACGCAAAAACTTCTACCTCGTCTCCCTCTTTCTGTTCAGCAGGAATGACGGCAATGTAGGACTGTTCCGTCTGCTCTACATCGAATGTGAACAATACTTCAAATAAATGTTCCTCTCCATTTTCATCCGGAATTACAATACGTTCTTCTTTTTCTAGTGCCATGATAAAACGTCCTCCTTATTGTTTGGAATCTAGATAACTTTGCAGAATGATAACAGCGGCCATTTTATCAATGACTTTCTTACGCTTCTTTCGACTAACGTCTGCATCCAGCAATACCCGTTCTGCTGCCATTGTCGTTAAACGCTCATCCCAAAGCTGAGATGGTATTTTATATTCTTTTTTTATCCACGCGGCGAAACGCTGACTGGCTTCTCCTCTAGGTCCTACTGTCCCGTTCATGTTCTTAGGGAAGCCTACCACCGCTTCAGTGATTTCATGCTCTTCAATGATCTTTTGAAGCGGTCCGCGAACCGTATTAAAGTCCGTTTCATCCCAATGAATAGTGGTCAGGCCTTGAGCTGTCCAGCCCAAGGCATCGGAAATAGCCACTCCTACCGTTTTTTCGCCTACGTCTAGACCTATTTTTTTCATTCATTGCCCTCTTTATTCTCTCTAATATAAAACTTAACTAACTCTTCGATCAGTTCATCACGTTCAATTTTGCGAATCAAGTTTCTGGCATCCTGGTGACGCGGGATATACGCTGGGTCTCCAGAGAGTAAATAACCGACTATCTGGTTGATAGGGTTGTAGCCCTTTTCTTGAAGAGCACTGTGTACAGAAAGCAGTACAGAGCGCACATCCTGGTCAAACGGTTCCTCTGAGAAGTTAAATCTCATTGTTTTATCCATTGAGCTCATTCATGTCACCTCGCACTTGTTAGTCTTTACTCCATTATATACCTAAGTTTACTTAATGGAAAACTAAGAACCTTGATTTGCATACTCTTTTGCAAATTCTAAGGCCTCAGGAATCTTAGAAGCATCCTTGCCTCCAGCCTGAGCCATATCTGGACGGCCTCCGCCGCCTCCACCGCACCTGGAAGCTGCTTCTTTAATTAAATGTCCTGCATGGTATCCTTCTTCTACTAAGTCTTTTGATACTCCTGCAATTAACTGAACTTTATTTCCATTTGGTGCAGCAAGCAGTATAATACCAGATTCAATTTTTTGTTTTAAATCATCAATCATGGAACGCAAAGCATTCATATCCTTCACATCCACTTGTTTTGCCAGCACCTTGACGCCGTTAATCTCTTCAACTTCGTCAAGAATCGATGAAGCTTCCATATTAGAGATTTTAGCACTTAGCGATTCATTTTCCCTCTGCAGATCCTTTATCTCTTTATGAAGGACATCAATACGTTCAGGTACCTGCTCCGGCTTTGTCTTTAAGCGTTCACCAGCTTGCTTTAACAATGTTTCCTTACCATTCATATAAAGGTAAGCATCTTTAGCTGTCACAGCTTCCATACGTCTGGTTCCAGCACCAATACCTGTCTCTGATACAATTTTGAATAAACCAATTTCTGCAGTATTTATAACATGGCATCCTCCGCAGAGTTCCAGGCTGTAATCACCTACTTGCACCACACGAACAGTGTCTCCGTATTTCTCTCCAAATAATGCCATAGCACCTTTTTCTTTGGCTTCCTCGATAGAACTATATTCTACTCTTACAGGAATAGACTGCCATACTTTTTCGTTTACGATAGATTCAATCTTTTCTAGCTCCTCATTGGAAACAGAACCAAAATGAGAGAAATCAAACCGTAGACGATCCGGAGCTACAAGAGAACCCGCCTGATTTACATGTTCGCCTAATACGTCTTTCAATGCTTGATGGAGCAAATGGGTAGCTGTATGATTCTTGACTATAAAGGACCGGGATTTTTCATCTATTTCTGCACGAACCCTGTCTCCCTTATGAAGCGAACCTTTTTGAATTACGGCTTCGTGCATATGCTGACCATTGGGTGCCTTTTGAACATTTGTTACTTCCAATAGGACGTTATCATTTTCTATACGGCCTTTATCAGCGATCTGACCGCCGCTCTCTGCGTAAAAAGGTGTTTTATCCAAAAATACGTAGACTGTATCGCCTTGTTCTGCTTGTTCACTAAACTCTTTCCCTTTAATCATTTCGACAATTTCTGCTTCTGTACGAAGCTGATCGTAACCGGTGAATTCACTGTCTACATGAACGTCCCCAAGTACACCTTCTTGAATCTGCATGGAACCAGTTTTCTGACGAGCGTTCCTTGCACGCTCCCGCTGCTTCTCCATTTCAAGCATAAATCCATCTTCATCAATGGTAAAACCAGCATCAGCTACATATTCTTCCGTGAGCTCCTTAGGAAAACCATACGTATCGTAGAGACGAAATACTTCTGTCCCAGGGAATATATTACTCCCCTTTTCTGATTCCTGCTTCATAATTGTCGATAAGATGGCAAGTCCATCATTTAATGTTTCGTGGAAACGTTCCTCTTCCGTTTTAATTACGTTTTGGATAAAGGACTGCTTCTCTTTTACTTCAGGATAGAAGTCGACCATAATTTCAGCTACTTCCGGTACTAATTTGTACATGAAAGGCTGATCTATACCAATTTGTTTAGCAAACCTTACAGCGCGGCGCAACAAACGGCGCAGAACGTAGCCTCTTCCTTCATTAGACGGCAGAGCCCCGTCACTTACTGCAAAAGATACTGTACGCATATGATCTGCTATAACTTTAAAGGAAGAATCTCCTTCCTCACTTTCTCCATACTTCCTTCCAGAAATAGACTCTGTAGCTTCAATTAAAGGTTTGAATAAATCTGTTTCGAAATTGGTAGGCGTATCTTGAATAACACAGACAATTCTCTCAAGGCCCATGCCTGTATCAATGTTTTTCTTCGGTAAGGGTGTGTAAGTATCATCAGGATTATGGTTAAACTGGGAGAATACTAAATTCCAGATTTCTAAATAGCGTTCATTTTCGCCACCCGGATAAAGTTCAGGATCTTGAGAATCATTCCCGTATTTTTCACCACGATCGTAAAAGATTTCAGTATTTGGACCACTCGGGCCCTCCCCAATATCCCAGAAGTTTTCCTCAATACGGATAATTCGCTCTTCATCAATCCCGACAATGTCGCGCCATATCGTATAGGCTTCATCATCTTCTGGATGAACGGTAACAGATAACCTGCTTTCGTCAAATCCAATCCAATCTTCACTGGTCAGGAATTCCCAACCCCACTTCATCGCTTCCTCTTTAAAATAATCTCCAATAGAAAAGTTACCCAACATCTCAAAAAAAGTATGATGGCGGGCTGTAAACCCTACATTTTCTATATCGTTGGTCCGAATGGATTTTTGTACGTTCACAATCCTAGGATTCTCAGGAATAACCCGCCCGTCAAAGTATTTCTTCAGCGTAGCCACTCCACTGTTTATCCAAAGAAGTGTAGGATCCTCATGAGGAACAAGAGAAGCACTTGGTTCCACACTGTGATTTTTTTCTTTAAAAAAGTCCAGAAACATTTGTCGGACTTCAGCAGATGTCCATGATTTCATGTCGTTACCTCCTTATTAATAAATGCAACAAGCTTTATGCTCTTTTATAAACACTCTATTTTATCTGTACGAACAAAAAACTCCCGTCCCTGCCATCGGCAGGGACGGGAGTTTAAATCCGCGGTACCACCCTGATTATAGACATTAAACTGTCTATCACCTCAGACGCCAATAACGAGGCGCGACTCCGGCGGGGATTAACCGCACTCAGGAATAGCTTTCAGCAACCCTGTCCATAGCATACTTCTCAGCCTGGAGTATGCCTCTCTAATTATGGGTAATTGCTTACTTATTTCCTTCACTGTTTTTCGTTCGTATAGTGTCGATATGCGCTATTATAGATAACTGTTCCCTATCTGTCAATATGAATGCGTCCTTTATGAACTTCACTAACAATTACTTTTAGACATGTAAGAACAGGCACAGCTAAAATTAATCCAGGAATTCCTGCAAGTTCACCCCCTGCAAGCAAAGCAAAGATAATGACCAATGGGTGGATGTGAATACTTCTCCCCATAATATATGGAGAGAGCAAATTGCCTTCAAGTACTTGAATCACAAGGACTACCAACAGACTAAAAATAAGCAGTTTCACTGAAATAGTAGCAGCTACAACCAAGACTGGTACAGCCCCAAGTAAAGGACCAAAATACGGTATAATATTCGTTATTCCTGCTATAATTCCAAGAATAAGAGGATACGGGAGGTCCACCAGCCAAAATCCGAACGAGGCAAGGGCGCCTACAAATAGACTGATTAGAAGCTGCCCGCGAATATATCCTCCCAAAGAATGATTAAGTTCCCTGGTCAGTCTCCGGGCTTCATCATGCCAGGACACGGGTAATAAAGTCACTAAAGAGCTACCGATCATCTTGTAGTCCTTTAAAAAATAGAATGTCATTACGGGAATGACAGCAACTAAAAAGACCATATCAAAAATACCGCTTAAACCTGTAAGCAAGTTCATTAATTTAGTGCTAATCCATTCTTCGAAATCTGAAAAACTGCCATCCAATTTTTTATGAATACCATCTGGAAACCTTTCAGTTTGAGCGTATAACTGCTTTGTCCATACTTGATAAGATTCCGTTAAAGCAGGAATCTGCTCACTCAACAGTCTTACCTGTGTTAACAGACGGGGGTAGCCTTTATAGATTCCTAAACTTACTAAAGAAAAAAAAGCGAGGAATATAAACAAAATAGCAAGAGATCTTGAGATCCCCGTCTCTTCCAGCAGATTCACAAGAGGATGCAGCAATAAGGAAAGCACAAGAGCCAAGATAAAGGGCAGAAGGATTCTTCCAATCATGATCATAATATGATCATAATAGGGAAACAGCCAGGCTAGTAGTAATAGACTGAGAAGTATAATGAAGAAGATGACGAACCGACGTACCCACTTGGCTGTTTGATCACTCATCCTTGCTTAAGATCCTTGTTGATAGAATATGTCATTAAGAGAGCTTAGACTGCCATCTTCTTCAATTTGGTTTATGTTCATTTTACCGTTTTCAATAGCTAACTCCAGACAACAATTCCAACAATAATATTGCTCGTTCCCTATTTTACCAAGGTTTTTGCTCTTACAATTCGGACATTTCATGGGGAGACATACTCCTTTTTTACAAAACAGTATGTCCTTCCGAAATAAATTCATACATTATTCTATAAGATTATGAAGCCACTCCATTCCTTCCGCCACATATGCCTCAGTTGGCCTGGAGTGAGGAGTATGCTCCAGGATAAAATATTTTCCTTTTTTTTCAGCCAGTATTTCAATCATTGGCTTCATATTAAAGTGACCATTTTTTATATTTAGATCTGGATGAATTGGTACCCAATAGTATTTATCATCTAAAAAACTTACATTATGTACATGGACAACAGTTGTGTACGGAAGCAAAGGAAAGATGTACTCTTTCCATTTATCACCCGCTGCCATTCGATAATCTCCCATGTCAATGCAGATAGATAATTGATAGGTGTCCCACACCTCTTCAGGGAATTGATGAAGGTAGTGAATCCCTGCAGGTGAACGGTTATGACCAAGTTTAGGTTCGCAGACAATAGAGAGTTTGTATTTTTTCTGCAGCTCAGATAGAAAACGAAGTCCTTCTTCAATCATAGGCCGAGGATTTGAGCTCACAGTACCTTTGACATATGGAAAGTGAACTAGAATGTATTCCGCTCCGACACTTGCTGCCAAAGCGACTTCCTTTTCAAAATTTATTCGAGCCTCCAGAGGATCCATAGATACATGTTCGATTAGGTCGTACTTGCTATTCCCTCTAATAAGGGGCGAATGAATTCCAAAAGAGACTTGATTCCGTCTCGCCATTTTAAGAAAGCGATAAAAAGATGCTTCATCTGGAAATTCTCCGATTTCAATATGGTCAATTCCTGATTTAAATAACTGCTCAAACTGACCAGGGTCACTTAAAATAGTACTGCCGGACATTCCCAGTGTGGATTCCATAGTTTATTTCCTCCTTAACTTCACATAAAATCGTAAGGGGACAATTCTTCTTCCTCATTTTCCGGCACTTCCGGAACCACCTTCTCCTGAAGTTTTTCTTTTAGCCTTGTATAACGAAGGTTTGTATCCGTAGACTTTACGCCTTCGAGAAATGCATTGCGATCTCCACAGATAATTAGCGATTGCTTAGAACGGGTGATAGCTGTGTAGAGCAAATTTTTCCTAAGCATCCTTTTGTAGCTTCGTACTACTGGAAGAATGACAATTGAAAACTCACTTCCTTGCGATTTATGGATCGATGTACAATATGCGAGCATTACATTGTTCAAATCTTTTTTTGGATAAACGATTTCTTTTCCGTCAAAATCCACGACGACCTGTTCTACACCATCTACGTTTTCTTCCTCGCGAAATATCGCCACAATTTCGCCTATATCTCCATTATAGACGCCGTCTTCGGGCTGATTAACCAACTGAATGACTTTATCTCCTTTTCGATATGTTTGATCATTAAATTGGATATCACGCTTCTGCTTACTTTTGGGATTTACCACTCGCTGTATCTCTGAATTCAGCTTATGAATGCCAACTTCTGTACGGTACATCGGAACAAGGACTTGCAATTCTCTAAGGTTAATACCCTTATCGATCGCTTTTTTTACAATATGAGTAACTATATCAGCAAGCTGATTCTCACGTGCAGGGATGAAATTGAAATCATGCTCTTTAGCCAGTGATACTGCAGTACACTGATTATTTTTTATCTCATGAGCAAGCTGAATGATTTTTGAACCTTCTTTTTGACGGTACACTTCCGTCAGTTTGGATGATGGGAGCTGTTCGGAAGCAAGCAGATCGGCAAGTACTTGACCGGGGCCTACAGAAGGAAGTTGATCTTCATCACCTACTAGGAGTACCTGCATACCTGAAGGAACAGCACGGAACAATTGGTTGGCAAGCCAAATATCCACCATCGAAAATTCATCAATGATGAGAACCTTACCTTCTAAAGGATTATTCTGGTTGCGCTCAAATTGTTCATGACCATCCCATCCGAGCAATCGGTGGATGGTGCTTGCAGGCATGCCAGTTGACTCCGTCATACGTTTAGCAGCCCGTCCTGTTGGTGCAGCCAAGACAAAAGGGAAAGGCTGATCAGAATCATAGTCTTCCGGATCAATCGAGACGTCATTTAACTCAGCATAAGACTGGATAATTCCCTTGATAACCGTTGTTTTTCCAGTTCCGGGGCCTCCAGTCAGAATCATAAGCTTGGACTGTAACGTTTTCTCAATTGCATTAAATTGGTCTTCTCCATAACTCATTGCTTCCTCTTCTTCAATGCTTCCAATAATCTTCATGAGATCTGCCTGCGTATGCTGGGTTTCCAACTCTCCTTCTAGAATTCGTTCGATATTACGGCAAAATCCGTTCTCTGCGAAATATAGCGTAGGTAAGTAAATACGCTCTTCTTCTATATATACATACTTTTCCTGCCCCAGATGGATGATTTGCTCGGATAACTGATCGAATGAGATAGAAGCTTCAAGTCCTGTGTTTAGTAACTGATCAACCTGGACAAGACATTCTTCAGTAGGAAGGTAAGTGTGGCCGGCAGACATGCTTTTTTGCATCATGTATAAACATGCTGCTCTTAGTCTGGTAGGGTGATCATGAGATAGATTCTGCATCCTAGCCATTTCATCTGCACGATGAAAACCGAAACCTTCGACTTTAAATACAAGCTGGTAAGGATCTTCTTCAATAATGGCAAGGGTTTGATCCTTAAAGACCTCATAAATTTTCTGAGATAACTTTAACCCGAGACCGTATTGAGAAAGATGAATCATCACGTGTTCAAACCCTTGATGCTCCTTTAGGGAGTTATATAATTGATCCGCTTTTTCCTTAGTAAGCTTAGGTACTTTATCTAAAGCATCTCTGTCTTCTAATATAAACGATATCGCTTGTTCTCCTAATTGATCAACGATACGCTCAGCCGTCCTCTTACCTATGCCATGAAATAAATCACTTGATAAATAGTGAATTAGCCCATCTTTTGTTTCAGGCAAGACACGGTTATACATTTCTACTTCATATTGCAGTCCAAATTTCTGGTGGTTACGGAATTGACCATAAAAGATATAGGTTTCTCCTTCTTCCAGAGGAGAAAAGTGTCCTTTAATCACCAGTGAGTCCACATCTGTATCTTCATTTGTTTCAGTTATGGTGATCGCTGCAATGGAAAAATGCTCAGCCTCATTATGAAAGATCATTCGATTGAGCTCACCTTTAACATAAGGACGATCTTCATTCGATTCAGAAAAGAGCGTTTGTTGTGTCATGCCATCTTTCTCCTTCAATTATTACTCGTTTAACGCTTGTTCCACTTGGGCCTTTGCATGAGAAGCCAGCATGTGCTCAGGCTGAATTTCAAGTGCTCGATTAAAATGGAAGAGTGCTGATTTCGCATCTTCTTTATGAAGAGCTACCACTCCTAGATTGTAGTAAGCGTCACTATGTTCTTCCTCCAATTGTAGCACACGTTTCATAGCCTGTTCAGCACCTTCAATCTGACCGTTCTGGGCTAAACAGAGACCATATTGAAATTGGATATCTACATCTTCGGGAGCCAGCTCAGCCGCTCGAAGTAAATAAGGAAGAGCAAGCTTCGTATATTCCTGATGCACAAAAGTCATCCCCAGCATAAAGTGGACATCGGCTTCATCTAAACCACTTTGAATGGCTTGAAGAAACTGTTCTTGAGCTTTGGTGAACTTTTCCTGTTCATAATAAACATTTCCCAGTCCGTAATAAGCTGTAGCGGCTTCTCCGTCAAGCTCAATAGCTCTATTAAAAAAACGGGCTGCACGTTCATAATCATTCATGTGCATAAGCAGGTTTCCAAAGTTAATATAACCCACCGGCTGTTTAGGATTTTCATCAATGGATTCAGTGAAAAGACGGGCCGCCTCCTCATAATTATGATTTTGCATCTCTTCAATACCTTGCTTTAATTTATCCATGTTCTCGCTCCTTTTTTAATATATGTAAAAAAGTCATGTCCTGAATAACGGACATGACCATTTCCTCAGCCGACATAAGTGACAGCAGCATCTTCTTTTAAAACCGTATCAATTGTGGCACCGCCCAGACAAACTTCTCCATCGTAGAACACGACAGCTTGTCCAGGAGTAATGGCTCTTTCCGGTTCATGAAAGATTACTTTCCAGCGTCCATCTGTCATAGGTTGTACCGTCACATGGCTGTCCTCTTGTCGATAACGGAATTTTGCTGTACATTCCATGGCTTCTTCTGGAACATGTCCAGTAGTCCAGTTTGCTTCAGAAGCAATTAAACCATCAGAATATAAAGCATCGTGATGAAAACCTTGTCCAACGTATAATATATTTTCCTCCACATTTTTACCTACTACAAACCACGGATCTCCAGCGCCTCCAATTCCAAGACCCTGTCGCTGACCGAGAGTGTAATACATAAGCCCCTCGTGTTGTCCCTTCACTTCACCATCCAGCGTTTCCATGTTACCAGGCTGGGCCGGAAGGTATTCACTCAAGAATTCTTTGAAATTCCGCTCACCTATAAAGCAGATTCCTGTTGAATCTTTCTTTTTAGCCGTAGCCAGATCATGTTGCTCTGCTATTTCTCTCACCTGTTTCTTTTCTAAATGGCCGAGAGGAAACATTACTTTTTCAAGCATTTCCTGAGTCAACTGGTTCAGGAAATACGTTTGATCTTTATTCCTGTCAATCCCACGTAGCATTTCATGAACTCCATTATTCTCCTGCACCTGAGCATAATGTCCAGTGGCTAGATAATCTGCCCCAAGAGATAAGGCATGGTCTAAAAATGCCTTAAACTTAATCTCCTTATTACACATAACGTCAGGATTAGGCGTGCGCCCTGCTTTGTATTCTTCAAGAAAATAAGTGAATACTTTATCCCAGTACTGTTTTTCAAAGTTAACGGCGTAATAAGGAATATCGAGTTGATTACACACTCTAATTACATCTTCATAATCTTCCGTTGCCGTACAGACTCCATTTTCGTCAGTATCATCCCAGTTTTTCATGAAGATTCCGACTACATCATAGCCCTGCTCTTTTAATAAAAGAGCAGCTACAGAGGAATCGACTCCTCCGCTCATTCCGACCACAACACGAGTGTCTTTCGGTTCTTTCATATTTTTCACCTTCCTGTTAAGCTCAGTCTTTGTACAATTTGACTGATTTTCTGCGCTGCTTGTATAAGCTCCTCTTTGCTATTACTCTGGCCAAAGCTGAATCGAATTGAATTAGTCGTTCGAGGGTCGCCAGTACCATACATAGCCGAAAGTACATGTGAAGGTTCTACGGACCCAGCTGTACAAGCACTGCCGCTTGAAGCAGCAATTCCCGATAAGTCAAAGTTTGTGAGCATTGTTTCCACGTTCATTTCTGGAAAACTAACGTTTATAATGGATTCAGTACTATATTCTTCCGCACCATTAATTGAGTAATTCACGCCTTCTTCGTTTAAAGCATGCAGAAATGTTTCTTTTAATTCTTTGTACTGCTTCCTTTTTTGGCTGCGCTCTCCTTCAATCAGTTCCACTGCTGTTTGGAGTCCTTTCACAGCCGGAAGATTCTCCGTCCCTGCACGCCTTTTTCTTTCCTGCTCTCCACCATAATGCAGGGACTCAAGCTTAGTCCCTTCCCTGACATAAAGAAAACCAATCCCTTTTGGACCATTTATTTTATGACCTGAAACCGCCATCAAGTCCACCGCCAGTTCTGTTACATCAATTTCCATAAGACCGTATGCCTGAACAATATCAGAATGAAAAGAAGTAGAATGTTCTCTCAGGAGTTCAGCAACTTCTCTTACAGGCTGCATAACCCCTGTTTCATTATTTACCATCATGATGGAAACTAGAATCGTATCATCTCTTAATGATTTCTTTACATCTTCCGCACGAACCGCACCATGTTCATCAACAGGTAAATACGTAACTTCAAAACCTTCTTCTTCAAGATATTCGACTGCATGTAATGTAGCATGATGTTCAATTGGAGTGGTAATGATATGCTTACCTTCCTGTTCGCGGGCTCTGGCTGTACCAATTATGGCTAAGTTATCAGCTTCTGTACCACCACTTGTAAAAACTATTTCTTTTTCGTTTGCATGAATACTCTTCGCAATTACCTTTCTTGCTTCGTCAAGAATTTTTCTTGCCTGCCTTCCAAATTGGTGAACACTGGAGGGGTTGCCATAGGTCTCTTCCAAAACAGGAATCATAGACTCCACTACCTTTGGGTGAACGGGAGAAGTAGCAGCATGATCCAGATAAATTCCCTTCATTCATTCTCACCTCCACTATTAAATATAAAACATGTACGCATCCTGAGTCTGATCGTCTACATGATCTTTCAAATCTTCAAGAGTTGTCGTATCCAGTACGTCCTTAACGGCATCACGCACTCTTTTCCATAGAGCCTGTTTGGCGGGTTCCTCATCTTCAATGCCTTCCACAGGGGTAATCGGTCCTTCCAGGATACGAATAACATCTCCTGCAGTAATTTCGTGAGGTGCTTTTGTCAGCATATAGCCGCCGTAAGCCCCCCTTACGCTTTTAACTAAACTTGCATTTCGCAAAGGAGCAATTAACTGTTCCAAGTAATGTTCAGAAAGTCCATTGTCTCTTGCAATCTGCTTTAGAGATATTGGACCATCTCCATATTTCCTGGCTAATTCAATCATTATGGTTAGACCGTAACGGCCTTTGGTAGATATCTTCATATAAGTCACCTTTCATTATTAAAAACTGTAACAATCTTTGAGATGCTGGCAGCGTATATCCTACAAAAGTTCCTAAAAATAATGCAATAAATACAGTTCCAATTCCTACAGGACCGCCAAGAGCGAAACCAAGCACAGCCACTGTAACCTCGATGCCGTTTCTCACGGTTGAAACTTTCCAACCCATTGCTTCAGAGATCATTAACATTAAACTGTCTCTCGGTCCTGCTCCTATGCCCGAAGATACATATATACCAATTCCTAAGGCAATAACAATAGTACCTAGAATAAATACGATAATTTGAACGGTCACGATTTCAGGACTTGGAAGCAGCCAATTAAAAAAATCAATAAATATACCAATAAAAATCATGTTTAATATGGTACCAATCTGCGGGAATCTCTTCTTATAGAAAGCATGTAAAGTGACGATGATAAGCCCGGCGATAATGGACCAGGTTCCTACTGTTAAACCAAACTGAAGGAACAGGCCGTAATGGAAAACATCCCAGGGACCGATTCCGAAATCCTTTACTTGCATGGTCATGGATATACCAAGACCAAGGATAATCACTCCTACTATAAAAAAAGTCCACCTAACAAAATTTTCACGCACCTGAGGGTGGTTTAAACTCAACCTAATCCCTCCTCTCTCTATTATACCAAACGTTATTATAGCATGAATGGCAAGTCTCTTGCATTTTCTCAGTAATCCATCTAACCTTACATTTATAACTAAATCTGTTATAGTTCAATGTTGGCTTTATTCGTAATATAAGTTCCTTTCCTATGCATAAACCCTTTGCTCGATTTAAAGGGGGATTGTATAGGAAGCAAAATAGATCGCTTCTTTATGAACAAGTTTGACGGTTCAACAAATGGATCCTCTTCATCGAACATCATCTTTGCACACTCATGTCGAGCCAAGAAGCGCGAAGAGGTACTCATTCCTTTTCTACGTAACGTATAACAGAATATCATCTTATAAAAATCAGCAATTAACTTTAGCATAAACATACTTAAAAAGGAGCTTGATGTATGAGCCAGCAACCACTCGCATTCCGCATGCGTCCTTCCAATTTAAACGAAATTATTGGACAGTCCCACCTGGTGGACGAAGGTAAAACGATCCACCGAATGATAACAGCTAATCGCCTGGCTTCCATGATCCTATTCGGTCCTCCCGGGACGGGTAAGACATCAATGGCTACCGCACTAGCTAAAAGTCTAAAAATCCCCTTCAAAAATTTAAATGCAGTAACTGACAAAAAGAAAGATATGGAAATTGCTGTTGAAGAAGCCAAGATGCATGGGCAGCTCGTCCTCATCCTTGATGAAGTCCATCGCCTGGATAAAGCAAAGCAAGATTTTCTGCTTCCTCATCTTGAGAGTAATAGGTTAACTCTAATCGGCTGTACGACAAGTAATCCCTATCATTCCATTAATCCAGCGATCAGGAGCCGCTGCCATCTATTCGAACTTTACAAACTCACTCCTGATGAAATCAAACAAGCGATTCAACGTGCCATAGAAGATAAAGAACAGGGGATTGGAGATTTAGAACTTGAACTTACCTCCGAGGCTGTCGATCATTTTGCCCTTGCGGCGAATGGAGACCTTAGAGCCGCCTTGAATGGACTAGAGCTTGCCGCTTTCTCCACCCCTATGGAAGACAAACGTATCCCTATTGACTTGGAGATTGCTGAGGAGTGTATGCAAAAGAAAAGCTTTTCTCATGATAAGGATGGAGATGCCCACTATGATGTACTTTCCGCTTTTCAGAAATCAATTCGAGGGAGCGATGTAGACGCATCTCTTCACTACCTTGGACGTTTGATAGAAGCCGGAGATCTCGATAGTATTGGCCGCAGGCTTGTGGTCATTGCCTATGAGGACATCGGACTTGCCAATCCCCAAGCTGGTCCAAGAGCACTTTCCGCTATACAGGCAGCAGAAAGAATTGGTTTCCCCGAAGCCCGTATTCCTTTGTCTGTTATCGTTACGGAACTTGCTTTGTCCCCTAAGTCAAACAGTGCCTATAAAGCACTCGATGCAGCCCTATCAGACATTCGAAATGGTAAAAGTGGAGAAGTTCCTGCCCATTTGAAAGACTCTCATTATCAGGGAGCTTCACAATTAGGCAGAGGACTAGAATATCAGTATCCGCACAATTTTGAAAACGGCTGGGTGGATCAACAATACTTACCTGATACCATTAAGAATCGCACGTATTACGAACCAAAAGCCACCGGAAAATTTGAACAAGCTCTTCAGCAAGTATGGAAAAAAATAAAAAATCGTAAATCTACTTAAGTATATTTCCACTTTCTGTTGGCTACACTACAACTAAATCTGAAAAACTACTTTTCTAGGTGTGGACAAAGCAAAGCATTCCAACTTAAAAAAGAGCTTTATCATACTAACCTGGAAAAACATACAGGAGTGGAAAATATGCCTAAAGTAAGACAAGATGCATGGTCTCATGAAGATGACTTATTACTAGCAGAAACGGTTCTTCGCCATATTCGAGAAGGAAGCACCCAATTAAAAGCGTTTGACGAAGTAGGAGATGCATTAAACCGTACATCCGCTGCTTGCGGATTCAGGTGGAATGCCGAAGTTCGTCAAAAATATGAGCAAGCCGTAGAACTGGCTAAAAAGCAAAGGAAAGAGAAGAAACGTAACGAAGCCCACCAGAAGCCCGTTTACAAAGAAATACCTGCACGTATGACTTATGAGTCAGAACCTGCAGAAGAACCTGTTATATTCGAAGAAAGTAAGATTGTGAGTGAGCAGCCAGCGATGCACTATCAGCCAGAACTCGAGATCCAGCTCTCAGATGTCATTCAATTCTTGAAAAACCTTCAAAAAGAAACCTTGGGCAGTGATTCAGCTAAAAAACAATTGCTCGAGCTTCAAGAACAAAATAAACAACTGATAGATCAGAACCAGCAGTTAAATAGACAATTAGAAACTATGACAGAAGATTACCAGGCATTAATCCAAATTATGGATCGAGCAAGAAAAATGGTCATGTTTGAAGAACAGGACTATGCTTATAAACCTCAGTTCCGTATGGAGAAAAACGGTAATCTGGAAAATGTGGCAAGATAAAAAAAGAAGCCCTCTTAGAGGGCTTCTTTTTTTGTTCTTATGTAAGTAAATTAAAAGACCAATCCCAATTGTGCCGTTGTATCATGAGTTTTGAACCCGCTCCAGGCAGGTGGGTGCCCTGTTCCACACTTCCTGCGTCCTCCCATCAGTGATGGTTAAGAGGCATGCATTCCGTATGGAAACACCGGGCTCCCGTTTCAAAAATGTTCGGTCAAAACGTACATTCGAACAACGTACACATCAGGATTGATCCGTTTAATTTGTAAGACAATCATAGCATATATATATATCCTTATCAACAATAACAAGCTAGATTTAAAACAGATTTTCTTTTTATTCTTCAGGCTTTAATTGCAGGTGAAGCTCGTCTAATTGAGCCTTGCTTACACTTCCGGGTGCATTGGTCATTGGATCTGTTGCTGAAGCTGTCTTTGGAAATAAAATGGTATCTCGAAGATTCGTACGACCGGCAAGAAGCATAACAAATCGGTCAAATCCAAGGGCAATACCTCCATGAGGCGGTGCTCCATATTCTAAAGCTTCAAGTAAGAAACCGAACTGTTCCTCCGCTTCTCCCTGACTGAATCCAAGTACTTCAAACATTTGATTCTGTACCTCTCTTTGATGGATACGCAGCGAACCTCCACCCAGTTCATAACCATTTAATACAATATCGTAGGCTTCTGCATGTACATTCTGAGGATTTTTGTGCAGCTGGTCCATATCCTCTTCCGCTGGTTTCGTAAATGGATGGTGAGCGGCAAAGTATCGCTCTTCCTCTTCATCGTACTCCAGCAGCGGCCAGTCGGTAACCCACAAGAAATTAAAGCGATCTTCTTCAATTAAATCAAGACGACGGGCTAACTTCTGTCTCAGTGCTCCAAGACTGTCATATACAACCGATGTTTTATCCGCTACAAATAGTAGAAGATCTCCGTCTGCTGCTCCTGTCTTCGCTTTAATTAGGGAAGCCTCTTCTTCTGTAAAGAATTTAGCGATAGGTCCGTTCAATTCCCCATCTTTTACTTTAAGCCATGCCAGTCCTTTTGCTCCGTATACTTTAACATCTTCCGTCATTTTATCAATATCTTTACGAGAGAACTCATCAGCCTTACCTTCAACGTTGATGGCACTAACCTGACCACCTGAAGAAACAGCTCCACTGAATACTTTGAATCCAGAATTCTTAACCTCTTCCGACAAGTTTACAAGTTCTAAACCAAATCGTGTATCGGGTTTATCTGACCCATAACGCTCCATAGCCTCTTCATAGGACATCCTTGGAAATGGAGTAGAAACCTCGATTCCTTTAACTTCTTTCATTACTTTTGTCATCATGCGTTCGGTCATCGTCATAATTTCTTCCTTAGACATGAACGATGTTTCAATATCCACTTGCGTAAATTCTGGCTGTCGGTCCGCGCGTAAATCCTCATCGCGGAAACAACGGGCAATCTGATAATACTTTTCGAAACCAGACATCATCAGCATTTGTTTAAATAACTGCGGTGATTGAGGTAATGCATAAAACTGGCCTTCGTGTACACGGCTTGGTACAAGATAGTCCCTTGCTCCTTCCGGCGTGCTCTTTGTAAGCATAGGAGTTTCCATTTCCAGGAATTCCTCTTCATTTAAAAAGTTACGGATGGATTGGGTGGCTTGATGACGAAGCTTAAAGGTTTCCTGCATTTCCTTTCTTCTAAGATCAAGATAGCGATATTTCAAACGAAGGTCCTCAGAAACTTCGGACTGTTCTTCAATCATAAATGGCGGTGTTTTCGCTTTGTTTAGAATCGAAACAGATTGAGCTGCCACCTCGATTTCTCCTGTGCCGATACTCGGATTAATCGTCTTTTCATCCCTGGCAACTACTTCTCCTATTATTTCCAGCACGTATTCACTGCGAACATTTTCAGCAGTATTTAATGCTTCCTCAGATG
This sequence comes from Halobacillus sp. B29, assembly GCF_052246755.1. Lineage (NCBI taxonomy): Bacteria > Bacillati > Bacillota > Bacilli > Caryophanales > Bacillaceae > Halobacillus > Halobacillus sp. B29. The sequence continues at coordinate 216,607 of NZ_JBQQCM010000002.1, read as the reverse complement.
TTTCCGGATTAAATACTACCTGAACAAGTCCGGACCTGTCGCGAAGGTCGATAAAAATCAAACCTCCCAGGTCCCTGCGCTTTTGCACCCAGCCTTTCAAAGTGACTTCTTGACCTAAATGGTCTTTACGTAAGGATCCGTTCTGCACACGTTCCATATTTATTCGCCTCCTAACAGCTGTTTCTTCATATGATTTTCAATATCATCCAGTGGAATTTCTTTTTGCTCTCCACTTACCATATCTTTCACATTTATCACATTTTCCTCAACTTCACGATCACCCAGAATAAGAACAAATTTTGCACCAAGGCGGTCTGCGGTTTTAAACTGGGCTTTCATTTTTTTGCCCAGGTAATCTTTATCTACCTGAATGCCCGCTTTTCTCAATTGATAAGCCACACGGACCGAAACCTTCTCTGCTTCTTCGCCTAAAGCTACCAGATAGCAATCCAGCTCTTCATCGATCGGAAGCTCAACACCTTCAGCCTCCAGAGCCATTAATAATCGTTCCAGACTCATGGCAAAACCAATGCCGGAAGTAGCTGGACCTCCAACTTCTTCCACGAGACCGGTATAGCGTCCGCCGCCGCTCAGGGTTGTAATCGCTCCAAACCCTTCAGCGTCGCTCATAATTTCAAAAGCAGTATGATTGTAATAATCCAGCCCGCGAACCAGGTTAGGATCGATCTCATATTCAATGTCCATTACATCTAAATATTCTTTCACCTTATCAAAATAATCTTTTGAATACGCATTTAAATAATCCAGGATAGATGGTGCCGTTGCCATAGCCGGATGATCTCTGTCCTTCTTGCAATCTAAAACCCGAAGCGGGTTTTGATCAAGACGGACTTGGCAATCTGCACATAATTCATCGCGATGTGGATCAAAATGCCGAATCAGTGCGTTTCTGTGAGCTTCTCTGCTCTCAAGGTCTCCAAGACTGTTTAACACAAGACGTAAGGAACTTAATCCCATTTCGCGATAAGAATCAAGAGCCAGCGCCAGAACTTCAGCATCTATCGCTGGATCATCGCTTCCGAGAGCTTCAATTCCAAATTGGACAAATTGTCGCTGTCTTCCTTGCTGAGGTCGCTCATATCGAAACATAGGACCTATATAAAAATATTTTGTCGGCTGATTAGGTGACCCATGCACTTTGTTTTGAACGAAAGATCTCACTACCGAAGCCGTTCCTTCAGGGCGCAGTGTAACACTTCGTCCCCCACGATCCTCAAATGTGTACATTTCTTTCTGGACAATATCTGTACTATCTCCCACTCCACGTTGAAATAACTCTGTATGTTCAAAGATAGGAGTCCTAATTTCTTTATAGTGATAGCGGCGGCACAAGTCCACCAATTTTTTCTCTACATACTGCCATTTTTCTGAGGCGCCAGGAAGAATGTCCTGTGTACCTCTTGGGGCATTTATACTCATTAATACTCCTCCTTTATACTTTCCACCATAAAATACCATAAAAAACCCCCGCCCCTTTTCCTGCCAATAGGAAAAGGGACGGGGATTTACCCGCGTTGCCACCCTGATTGAAGCATTCAGCTTCCACTCAAAGACAGTTAACGCCTGCGGTACGTCTACACCTACTTTATTTCGATGCAGAACCTAAGAAATGTCTTTCATCCATCCATCATAAAGGAATGCTTCCAGCCTATCTGGCATTCCATCTCTGGTTACGTGGGAATGGGCTACTTTTTCCCTCAATGGTTTTAGTCGTATCATTATAGAATTGATTACTATCATATAGGCTTTTTCATTAGGATGTCAAGCCATTCTCTAAAATATTTATTACTATATTTTAATTCCTTGGGCAGGTACGTTTATCATGCCTGTCGAATAATACACGTGGCCAAAAAATAAGGGGGTGAAATTAATATGAAGAAAACATGTTTTATGTTACTTGTTCTAATTTTCGGAATTCTTAGTTCAAATGATTTCATTGTCTATGCCGATCAGATGATCGTCAAAGAGGATGTGGTCAATGTTAGAAGCGGTCCAGGGACAAACCATGAACAATTCACCCAGGTTCATAAAGATGAAGTTTATGAATACATAAATGAACAGGGGCAGTGGTTTCAAATTCAACTCAGTAATGATCGTCAGGGCTGGGTAGCCGGATGGCTGGTTCAGAAAAACAATCAAACTATTGATAATAAGGAAAACTCACATTTATCGTTGAATTACAATGGCACTAATATTAGAAGCGGTCCTTCAACAGAAGCCTCTATTCTGGGGCGCGGACATAAGAACGAGGAATTTAAAATTATCGGAAAAGAAGGTTCATGGTATGAGATCCGTTTTCAGAATCAGAAGGCTTTTGTGGCAGACTGGATTGTAAAAACCCAGCAGAAGCAGGCAGTAAATTATGAAACGGCTTCCGATCCTGAACCTACTCTGAATGGTAAAACCATCATAATTGATGCCGGCCATGGCGGGCGTGACCCCGGAGCTATTGGTTTCACAGGAATCTTGGAGAAAGACTTAACGTTACAAACCGCTAATGCTTTGAAACAACAGCTGGAAAGTCAGGGAGCAAATGTTATATTAACACGAAAGAAAGATGAATATTTAGCGCTTGCAGTTCGCAATTATCATTCTCTAAAATCACACGCTGACGCTTTCATCAGCCTCCATTTTAATAGTTCCCCTGTAAATATTTCTGCAAATGGAATCAGCAGCTACTATTATCACTTTAAAGATAAACATCTTGCGTCATTGATTCAGCAGGAAATGGTTCATGAAACTAGTTTGACAGACAGAGGGGTAAGACTTGGAAATTTTCATGTGTTACGCGAAAACAACAAACCCGCTGTACTCTTAGAACTTGGCTTCATTTCCAATAAGTCTGAGGAAGATGTAGTGACCTCGCCTTCTTATCACACAACTGTCGGCCAGGGAATAACAAGAGGGTTAGTTCGGTACTTCTCAAATTAAATTATCAAAATATCCAAAACGAAACATAAAGCCCTGGAAGTTTATAACGAATTCCAGGGCTTTATCTTCTTATCTTTCTTTACTGTCCAATATCAACGTTACTGGACCAGAGTTAGTCAAGGCAACATTCATCATAGAGCCAAATTCTCCTGTTTCGACTCCAACACCTTCATTTTCGACCATATGATTAAACGTTTCATAGAGTTCTTTGGCCTGATCAGGTTTTGCTGCCTGCATGAAATTTGGGCGACGGCCTTTACGGCAATCTCCAAACAAAGTGAATTGAGAAATAGACAAAAGCTTCCCACCTAAGTCTACAAGTGAATGGTTCATTTTTTCATCATCATCTTCGAAAATTCTCAGGTAAGGAATTTTCTTAGCTAAATACCTTGCATCTTCTTCTGTATCTTCATGAGTCACTCCAAGAAGAACGACTAGTCCTTTTTGAATTGAACCAACATCCTCGTTATTGACTTCTACGCTCGCTCTTGAAGCACGCTGTACCACTGCTTTCATTTCAATGCCACCCCTTTTGCGTCCGATTACTGCATAACTCGTCGGACCGTATAAACCTCTTGAATCTGCTTGATACGCTCCACAATTCTCCGTAGATGACTTGTGTTTTGGATCAGAATTGTAATATGAATGGTGGCCATCTTGTTTCTGTCGGATTTACCAGAAACCGCGGTAATATTAGTTTTCGTCTCATTAACTGCCTGCAGAACTTCGTTCAGAAGTCCTCTGCGGTCATATCCCCATATTTCAAGGTCAACATGGTACTGTTTTGAATCCGTGACCGACGTTTCCCATTGAACAGGAAGAAGCCGGGTTTGTGCTTCTTCCGTTTTCACATTAGGACAATCCGTTCGGTGAACAGAAACACCTCTCCCTTTCGTAATGTATCCCACGATATCATCACCAGGTACAGGGTTACAGCATTTAGACAACCGAACGAGCAAGTTGTCTACTCCTTCCACACGCACTCCTGAATCTTTCTTACCGCTCTTAGCGGGCGTTTTAATTTCAGTAGTACTTACATCCGCCAATGTTTGTTCCAGGTTCTGCTGTTTTTGTTTCTGTTTTCTCCATCTTTCTGTAATCCTGGTTGCGATTTGGGCAGCTGTAATTCCTTGATAACCTACAGCAGCAAACATATCATCTTCACTGCTGAAATTGAACTTCTCAGAAACACGAATTAAATTATCAGGAGTAAGTACATCTTTAGGCTGAATTCCGAAATTCCGAATTTCCTTCTCAACCAACTCTTTTCCTTTCCCGATATTTTCATCTTTTCTCTGTTTTTTGAAAAACTGCTTAATTTTATTTTTTGCCTGAGAAGTCTGAGCCAGTTTAATCCAGTCTTTGGATGGTCCATAGGAGTGTTTGGAAGTCATGATTTCCAAAATGTCCCCGGTATTAAGAACATAATCTAAGGGTTCCATTTTACCGTTTACTTTTGCCCCGATCGTTTGATTTCCAACTTCGGTGTGTATACGATAAGCAAAATCAATAGGGACAGAACCAGAAGGCAGCTCAATTACATCCCCTTTTGGTGTGAACACATAGACCATATCTGAAAATAAATCGACTTTCAAAGATTCCATAAACTCTTCGGCATCATGAGTTTCACTTTGCCACTCCAAAATCTCTCTAAACCAGGTCAGTTTTTCTTCAAACGATTGCTCCGCCGTACTTTGACGCCCTTCTTTATAAGCCCAATGGGCAGCAATGCCATACTCAGCAATCTCATGCATATCATGGGTGCGGATTTGAACTTCCAAAGGATCGCCTTTTGGACCAATTACAGTCGTGTGCAGAGATTGATAAAGGTTAGGTTTTGGCATAGCAATATAATCTTTGAAGCGACCAGGCATCGGCTTCCAGCAAGTGTGAATGATCCCAAGAACAGCATAACAGTCCTTTATACTGTTTACCGTAATCCTAACAGCAAGCAGGTCATAAATTTCATTAAATTGTTTATTCTGCAAAACCATTTTTCTATAAATACTGTATAAGTGCTTAGGCCTTCCATTAAGATCTGCATCAATATTAACGTCCTTCAACTGACTGCGGATCTCATCAATAACTTCTTCAATGTAATGTTCCCGCTCGTTACGCTTTTGTTTCATTAGGTGTACAATCCGGTAATATTGCTGTGGATTTAAATAACGCAGCGCTGTATCTTCGAGCTCCCATTTGATTGTAGATATACCAAGACGATGAGCCAAAGGAGCAAAAATCTCCAAAGTCTCATTGGAAATTCTTCTTTGCTTTTCAGCAGGAAGGTGCTTCAACGTCCTCATATTGTGAAGGCGGTCAGCCAGCTTGATAAGAATAACACGGATGTCTTTGGCCATTGCCACAAACATTTTCCGGTGATTCTCAGCTTGCTGAGCTTCTTTAGATTTGTATTTAATTTTACCTAACTTCGTAACCCCATCGACTAGCATAGATACTTCCGTATTGAAGGCTTTCTCTATTTCTTCAATACTCACTTCTGTATCTTCAACTACATCATGAAGAAACCCTCCTGCTATCGTTTCCGGATCCATTTCCAGGTTCACTAGAATACCTGCCACCTGAATAGGGTGGATTATATAAGGCTCCCCGGATTTACGGAACTGGTCGCTGTGTGCCTCTTCAGCAAACTGATAGGCACGGCGAATAAAGGCAAGGTCATCCTCATTCAAGTATGTGCTTGCTTGTTCTATTACTTCTTCAGCTGTTAGAACTGTATCTTTCGCCATTCAATCACCCTGGTTTCTGTAGACTTTCTTTAAAAAGATATTTGATTTATATTATCAAAAAAAGCAGGTGAAATGTAAAGAGATAGATGCTGTCCCCTCACCTGTAAAACAAAGAGCGCCCTATTTGAGGGCACTCTTTCTAAGTTAGTATTGCATTAATGTTAATACATCGTACCCATCAAGCTTACTGCGTCCATCTAAATACGTAAGTTCTATCAGGAAAGCACAGCCGGCAACCACTCCGCCCAACTGTTCTACAAGATTAATCGTCGCTTCAATTGTGCCCCCCGTGGCAAGGAGATCATCCACAATCATGACACGCTGACCTGGTTTAATAGCGTCTTTATGAATCGTAAGGATATCACTGCCATATTCAAGGCCATAATCTACTTTGATCGTCTCTCTTGGAAGCTTCCCTTCTTTACGGACAGGAGCAAAACCAATTTCTAAAGCATAGGAAACAGGACAGCCGACAATAAATCCGCGTGCCTCAGGTCCAACTACGATATCTATTTCTTTATCTTTTGCATAATCAACGATATCGTCCACCGCCGATTTAAATGCTGGACCGTTGTCCATCAAAGGAGTAATATCCTTGAATTGAATGCCTTCTTTAGGCCAGTTTTCTACAATAGCGATATGTTCTTTATAATCCATTAACTACTTCCTCCTTGGAATGCTTGGAACTCTGGTTCAGATACTTATTGAACCATTCTTTTAACTCCTTGTAAGTGGAATAATACAAGGTTTGTTCCATGTATATACGCTCTTCACGCTCTTTATATAAGGTAGACTCTTTTAAATCTTTCTGCGAAGGTTTTGAATTTATCGTTACAATTCCATCTTTTATTCTAACAAATTCAAGTTCAAAAAACACCTTCGAAATAAATTCAACCATAGAGTGATCCCAGCCTTTTCTCTTAGCCAGCTGTTCACCTTCCTGTCTAAGATTGAATTCCTTACGCTTCAACAGCATACCATAAAACCATTTGAAATGATCACGGGTCGGCCAGGTTTTTAAAAAGGTGCTTTCTTCCAGACGGTAACAGGCAAAAACTTTACTTACAGAAACACGACTGAGAAGTTCCTCTAATTGACTTATCCGCTCAGGTAAATCTAATAACAATAGTCCATCAACCATCTCACCCTCTGTAAATCCTTCCGGGGTGGACACAGGAATGTTGTGAGGTGCATTCGATTCTCCCTGAAATGATACCGCTGCATAATACTCATTTGCAGGTATTACAAGTTTTTTCTCCACATGCTTTGATCCCCTCAGATCAAATAACTGCCAGTCATTCACACGTAAATCTTTCACCATAATCTGAAGATTTTTTCGACCATTCCATTCGTTAATTCCCAATTCACCGACTACCTCTAAAGGGTCTGAAGGAGTCAGGTGCGGATAAACATCTCCCATACCGAAGGCAATACCATCCACTCGTGACTGTTCTTTTTGAAATTGTAATTTCAAATGATTTTTTTTACTTCCGATCAGCCTGAGCTCTTTAGGAGTATGCATTAAATGAAATAGCGGTTTAGGATTTCCCATCCCAAAAGGCCGGAGCTGATCGATTTCTTCAATTTGTTTGATAGAGATGTCCCCCAGTTCAAGAGTGGCTTCAATATCCAATACTTGCTGGTAGTCATCCTCCGTTAATTTTTGCTCTGCGAGATCGTTCAAAGCTGTTCTTAGTTCGTCAATTTTCTCTACCTCTAAAGTCATTCCTGCCGCTTGGGCATGACCTCCGAAATGTAGAAAACGGTCCCTGACTTCCATACAATTAGCAAAGAGATCAAACGCATCGATACTTCGAGCAGACCCTTTTGCTTCTCCCTTTTCAGGGTCAATTCCGAGAACAATAGCAGGTCGGTCGAATTGACGTACAAGTTTAGATGCAACAATCCCTAATACTCCCGGGTTCCAACCTTCCTTAGCAACCACAATTACGTTTTCAAGATTCTCAGACCTTGAAGATAGCAGTTCTTCAGCCTCTTTGGCAATCTCAGCCACTATTTTCTGGCGTTCCTGGTTAATCTGATTAATAAATGAAGCAATCTGCTGAGCTTCCTCCCTGTCTTTAGATAGAAGCAATTCTACTGCCGGCGTAGCATCTTGCAAACGTCCTACAGCATTCATACGAGGGCCGATGGTAAATCCAATCGTTTCTTCATTCATCTCACCCTCGATGCCGCAAACTTCACGCAAAGCCAGTACCCCCGGGCGTTTTGATCGGGAAATAGCTGCAAGTCCCATTGAAGCAAGTACTCGGTTCTCTCCCTGAAGCGGAACCAGGTCAGCAATGGTTCCAATGACGACCAGATCCAGATAATCCTTAGGAAATCTTCCCAGTAAAGCTTCCGCAAATTTAAAAGCAACACCTACCCCCGCCAATTCTTGAAATGGGTACTGGCTGGACGTTTTTGGGTGAATGATGCTATAGGCATCTGGTAATACTTCTTGAACTTCATGGTGATCAGTTATAATCAGATCTATTCCTAGCTGTTTAGCTACTTCAGCTTCATGGATGGCTGCAATTCCGGTATCTACTGTAATGATAACGGAATATCCAGAATCCTTTGCGAATAAGAACGCTTCTTCATTTGGTCCATATCCCTCTGTAAAGCGGTTCGGTATATAGAAGTCACAATACGCTCCAGCTGCTCTTAAGGCTTCAATCATTAAAGTAGTTGAACTTACACCATCCGCATCATAGTCTCCAAAGACAAGAATGGATTCTTCCCGATAAATCGCGGTTTTAACCCGCTCTACTGCCTTCTCCATACCTTCCATAAGGAATGGATCATGTAAATAATCAATAGAGGGGTTCAAAAACTGTTCCACAGCGTCTGGCTCAACAATTCCGCGTTTCTCAAGCATTTGCTGGGTTAGCGAAGTTAGTCCCTGCTGAATCTCGAATCCTTCGACATTCTCATTATATGTAAACTGCCATTTCATCTTACTTTGTATCATAAGTTCACCCCTGACCCATCTATTATACAAGAGGGGACCAGGGGTGGCAAACGACTTTTACGTTACATTTCTATTCTCGTTTTCCTCTTTAGCCTCTACCGACTCATCCGGGGCTTCATCAAAACCAGAGGAAGTTACCGGCTCGTTAGATTGATCGACTTTTTGCTTTAAAGAGCGATTTTCTCTCTTTAACTTAAAGTATCGGACAGCTCCTACAGACGCTGTAGCAAGCCCGCCTAATAATACAGATATTAAGATAACCAGGATCAGGGGTGCTTCACCTGTACCGAACATATAATTAACTTGAACAGGGTCCACATTGATGACAGCAAAAATAGCTATAATTAAAGCAAATACAAATGCAAAAATAATATAAGATTGCCCTTTCACGTTTCTTCCTCCTTTAGCCATTGGACTTTGATCTTCATATGAAAGACCATAGATCACCCGTTTAGCCTTTGATCTTTTACCAAAATCAAATATACAACTCGTTAGATCAACTAGTACCATTCATATATCTATACCCAAATTCTCTAATTTTCAATCAAAAAAACAGCCTCACCAAGAGATGAGGCTGTTTCATATAATTATACTTGAGGTCCATCGTTTTTCTTCTTCTTAACAAACTGAATCGGATTATCTTTAATGTTCTTCCCACGCCAAATCAGCCATATCTGAGAGGCAATGAATAAGGAAGAATACGTACCAGCAAGCAGTCCTACCACAAGAGCGAATGCAAAGTTTGTAATCGACGAAGCTCCGAAGAAGAGGAGCATAATCGCTGCAAAGATTACAGTGATAACCGTATTTATACTTCTGGCTAAAGTCTGCATCAAGCTGTCGTTTACAACTTTAGCGAGTTCTTTAAAGGACTTGACCTTCTTCTTCAGCTTCAAGTTTTCACGAATCCGGTCAAATGTAACAATGGTATCGTTAACTGAATAACCGACAATCGTTAATATCGCAGCTATAATGGTAATATCAAACTCAAGTCTCGTGAGACTGAACAGCGCAATGATAAAGAAAGCATCGTGAAGCAGGGCGATGATAGCGGTCATCGCAAAGAAGAACTCAAATCGAATGGTTACATAAATAATAATCCCGATAGAAGCATACAGAACAGCCAATGCCGCATTCTTAGCTAATTCCTGACCAACTACAGGGGAGACCGTGCTTACGTTTGGCGTATTGCCAAATTCGTCTTCATAGTAGCTCTGAATTTCCCCAATTTTATCTTTACTTAACTCGCTGTCAAAACGAGCAACAGCAATTTCATCATTGTCTCCGGAGATTACTACTTTCTTAGGAGCAACATTAAACTCTTCTTCCATAGTCTCCTCAACTTGAGAAGCATTGATATTGCCATCGGATAAAATGGAGACCCTTGAGCCGCTTGTAAAATCAATACCGAGGTTCAGTCGGAAAACAGCAAGAGCCAGAATGCCGGCTGTAATCAAGATAATAGAAATTGTAAAGAATCTTTTCCTCAAGCCAACAAAGTCGAACTTACGGTTCATAACCGTTGCTTCAACTTCTTCGCCTTCTTCTAGAGAATGGATATCTTCCGGCTTCACACCGAACCATTTCGGACGTTTATTTAAGAAGCGGCTCTTCACCCATAACCCCATAAGAAGACGCGTACCATATACAGCGGTAATAAAACTGACTAAGATACTTACGATCAGCATCGTAGCAAAGCCTTTTACAGAACTTGTGCCAAAGATGAAAAGAACGGTAGCTGCAATCAGTGTGGTAATATTCGCATCGAGAATGGTAGCGAGAGAACGTTTATTACCAGCTTTGAATGCTGACATCACTGATTTGCCGGCTTTTAATTCCTCTTTAATTCTTTCATAGGTGATAATATTGGCATCAACCGCCATACCTACACCGAGAATGAGTGCGGCTATACCTGGCAGGGTCAACACCCCATTCATGGCTTCAAAGACCACTAATATTAAATACACATATGCGGTCAATGTCACAACAGCTATAATTCCAGGAAAGCGGTAATACGCCATCATGAATAAGAAAATAGTGGCTATACCAATTGCCCCGGCAACGATCGTTTTATTCATTGCCTGCTCACCAAATTGTGCTCCTACTGAGGTAGAATAGGTTTCTTCCAAATTTACCGGAAGCGAACCTGCGTTTAAGAGATCCGCTAATTCTTTCGCCGACTCTACTGTAAAATCTCCAGTAATCTGCACGGTGGAACTTCTGACTGGTCCATCTGGAAATCTTGGTGCTGAAAGATAAGCCGGATCGGCCTTCCCATACTCCTCAGCAAAGGACGTCTCTTCATTGTAGTCCAGCCAGATGACCAGAACATTTTCTGGGTAAGGTGTGCTTGGGTCATCAGGTGTATTAACAATCTCTTCAGAAACGTCATAAAACTTACCAGGATCTTTTACGCCAAGAGAAACGGCCGGACTATTGTTCTGATCATAAGTTTGCTGGGCGCTTCCCTCAACCAAATCTGATCCATCTAAATATTCTTCTCCATTCGCGCCGCGGAAAGAAAGTTCAGCTGTAGTAGCTAGTAAATCTCTTGCCTCCTGCTGGTCCTGAATACCGGCAAGCTGTACGCGGATACGTCCGCCATCTTCAATGGAAATATTCGTTTCACTAATCCCTAGTGTATTCACTCGTCTGTTCAGGGATTCAACGGTCGCTTCCAGGACATTTTCGTTAACTTCCTGGTCTTCGTTCAAAGGCTCCACATCATACAGGATTTCAAATCCGCCCTGCAGATCCAGTCCTAAGTTTATATTTTTAGTAACACCTGTTACAGTCGTCCCTATTGTAGCTGCTAATAGAAGCACCACTAGAAAAAAGGCGACGATACGCCCCCGTTTCACCATAATGTTCATTTCCTCCTTTTATATCTTCCGTTCCTATTCATTATTGAAAAGCTTATGTACTCGCAGTAAGTACGTGTCTCACCCCTAAGTATTAGGGTTTCCTTTGTTTATCCATCCGTACCAATTTTACTATTATTTTTATATTTGACAACATGCAAAATCCTTTCTATAGACCGCATGAGAATCTATCCACCCAATTTTGCATGCTACATCTACATCCGATCCTCTACCCAAGCTCTTGATAGAGCCTGTGTATCCGCTAATCATTTATGTATCACCAGAGTGACCAGCTGTTTTTAAACAACTTCGCACAATTTCTCGGCTGCTACTATTACACCTAACTATTATAATTGATTTCCGCTAATTTCGCTGGCCCTCCCGCCTCCTCTTCTCGATAATTCTAAACCTTTGTCATGCCTTGTCCAAGGCTAAGCATATACTTCATTGTAGCGGAATTTTAATTCTTTGAGAAGGCGGATTGTTTTTATGTCTAAACAAACCTTTTTACACGGTGCCCTCATCCTGGTAGCTGCGGGGCTGGTCACTCGTCTGCTTGGGTTTATCAATCGGATTGTGGTTGCTCGTGTGATGGGAGCTGAAGGAGTGGGGCTTTATATGATGGCCCTGCCTACTCTAATTCTCGCGATTACCATTACACAGTTCGGTCTCCCTGTCGCTATATCAAAACGCGTATCGGAAGCCGAAGCCACAGGCAATGAGAAGAAAATTAAAAGTATCTTAATAGTCTCTTTGTCGATTACAGGTTCCTTAAGTATTATCTTTACAGGCGCATTATTTATACTCGCCCCTGTTATCGCTTCCTATTTTCTAACTGACCCGCGTGCTCTATTCCCTTTATTAGTCGTCACACCGATTATACCGATTATTGCTGTTGCATCGGTTATTCGAGGTTATTTCCAAGGAAGACAGAATATGAAGCCCCAGGCTCTTTCTCAGGTTATTGAGCAGATAGTTCGTATTGGTGGCGTGCTTGTTTTAACCAAACTCCTTTACCCTTATGGTGTCGAATATGCGGCAGCAGGAGCTATGGCGGCCGTGGTTTTAGGTGAATTCGTTTCATTGATTTATATGTTAAGACAGTTCAATCTGCAAAAATCGTTTAAACTGCGCAAGACTTGGAAAAAACATGTCGGACAAGGTAAAAAAACTTTTCAAGAGTTAATGGCTATTGCGCTTCCTACCACGGGGAGCCGCTTTATCGGTTCCCTTACCTATTTCTTTGAGCCTATTCTTGTTGCCCAAAGCCTTGCTATAGCTGGTTTCGCTGCAGCAGAATCAACTAAGCTTTACGGGGAGCTTACTGGATATGTTCTTCCTTTACTTTTCTTACCTACTTTTTTAACTCATGCGCTCTCAACAGCCCTTGTACCTTCTATTAGTGAAGCAGCAGCAGTAGGAAAAAAAGAAACCATCCAGTACCGAATTATGCAGTCCATCCGCCTCTCCTTAGCTTCTGGAGGCGTCATTACAGTGGTTTTTATGATTTTCCCCGCTGTTATACTTATGACAGTTTACGGCACTAGTCAGGCAGCTTTTATGCTGCAGTTTATGGCACCATTCTTTTTGCTGCATTATATTCAGACTCCTCTACAGGCAACTTTACAAGCATTAGATCTAGCCCAGCCTGCCATGTGGAACACCTTAATTGGATCAATTATTAAATTCATTGTATTAGTAAGTTTAAGCTCCCGGCCCGAGTTCGGCATTCATGGCGTGGCCATAGCTATGGTGGTGGGTGTTGTCGTTGTTACTCTTTTACATCTTGGAGTACTCATTAAATACAAAGTCATGACTCTTCCGCTTGGTATGTTCACCCGTTTCGCACTGGTTGTTGGCATCACCGGCTATGTTGGTTTTACAATGAAGCAGCATCTGCTTCATGAAAGCAAGCCGATCGCTCAGTTATTATGGATGGGAATAACACTTACGCTTATTTACCTGATTCTCCTGTTTTGGTTTAAGCTATTAAGCAAAGAAGAGTGGAGATTAATCCCTTGGAAAAAAATCCTTCATAAAAAATAACCGCTTTTTAAGCAAGCGGTTATTTTATTTGTATTGATTTTTTTCGTCAATAGAAACCTCTCCTTCATCATTAATGGTACATAATGAAATTTGATCTAAAGACTCATACCCTTGCTTTTTAAGTTCATTTAGCAGCCAGTTCTTGTTTTTACGTATATTCTTAAGACCGCTATATTGGATTTCTCCGTCCGCGATCAAGACGACAGCATATGAGGAATGACCAGAGTCATCTTTCTCAAAAACCGATAGTTTTCCAGAAGGTTCGAGGATGGCATATGCTACATCATTTACTTGTTGAATCCCATGCTCACGTAATTGTATAAGTAAATCGTTGAAATTATAGCGCTGCCTTTTCATCTCATACTCGTCTACTTTACCATGTTTAATAATAACGGAAGGTTTTCCATCGAACCAGCTTCTAAACCTTTGATTCTTCAGGGAAACCCAGGCACTGCCCAATTGTATAGCTAATAATACAGCCATAGGAACAACTGCTTTCCAAATCGAAGAATCGGGTTGTTCAATAATAAATACCCCGATTTCTGCGAGCATAATAAAAACAACTAAATCCATAACACTTAACTCACCAATTTCTCTCTTACCCATAAAACGAAAAACTAGAAGTATAATTAAATAAGTGAGAAGAGTTCTTACTATAAGAGAGACATACACCATGAAAACCCACGACCTTTCAACAGGCTTACTCTCTTATAAGATGACCCATTCTCACTTTTTTTATGAATAGAAAGGCTGTAAATATCGGAAGTAGACATAAATGGATGCGATCACTAGGGACAGTATTAGAACTGGTATTCCATACAGCAAAAATTTAATAAATGATATAGGCTGACGGTGACTCGCAGCTATACCAGCAACTACGACATTAGCGGAGGCACCGACCAGCGTTCCATTTCCTCCTAGACAAGCCCCTAAAGCAAGCGACCACCAAACAGGATCGACATTCATCATTCCATACCCCTGTAGTTCATGCACGACAGGAATCATAGCAGCGACAAAAGGAATATTGTCCACGACTCCTGAAAGCAAGCCTGAGCTCCATAGCATAACAATAGAAGTAATTGGGAGATCTCCGCCGGACAACCATACCATACCACGTGCCAATTCATCGATAATTCCAACGGTTTCTAAGCCACCTACAAGCATAAATAACCCCATAAAGAAAAATAAGGTGACCCATTCAACCTCCTGAAAGACGTGTTCAACATCAAGTTCTTTATCCGTCAAAAATAATAGCAATAAGGCTCCGCTTACCGCAATCGTTGTAATATCCATATGCACAAATGGATACAACATAAATCCAGTTATCGTCAGTAATAGTACACTTACGGACTGAAATAACAATGGGGAGACCTTTAAGTGTTCCCTTGCGTTCATTTGCATCAACGCACCAGCGAGCTCTCGATCATATGTTAACTGTTTACGAAACAAAAGCATGAATATAATTAACACCACAGCAAAAATCAACAGCACTACTGGTCCAAGATGATAAATAAAAGATGCAAAGGTGAAGTGTTCGACGGCCTGTCCGATCATAATGTTGGGAGGATCACCTATAAGAGTAGCTGTGCCGCCTATGTTTGAACTAAATATGGTAATCAATAAATAAGGAAAAGCTGGCAGTTTCAACCTTTCGACAAGTGTGAGCAATACAGGGACTAATAAAAGAACGATGGTGACGTTATTCAAAAAAGCTGATCCGACAGCTGTGAAAGTAGCTGTTACAGCCATCAAGGGGATAGGCCGTCCTTTGACCATTTGGGCTAGACGAATGGCCATGTACGTGAAAATTCCCGTCTTCTGGGTTATAGAAACCAATAGCATCATCGAAAATAATAAAGCCACCGTTTCCCAATCGATAAAACCGAATGCTTCTTTCCATTCATACACATGCGTCATTAATAAGAGGACTCCACCTGCGAGTGCAACCAGGGCCCTGTTCAATTTCTCCGTCATGATTAATACATAGCTCGCTACGAATATGAGTAATGCAAGTAAAGTTGCCATACACCTTCCCCTTTTATAAGGACTTTACTCTATACGTATTCAAGGAAGAGAGAAAATATCTACTTCTATCTAAGGCTTAAACATGCATATAGTGATAATGACAAGCTTAAGAAGGGAGATTTTTATTATGAAAAAATTCACGCAAGGCGTCCTTGGATATGGAATTGGCTCTATCCTTCTGCTGATGATTATTTCCGCGGCTGTACTGGCTATTTTCCTTCGTTTTACATCTATGGAATATCAAACGCTCAATCAAGCTGCGCTGATCACCGGTTTGAGTATTCTAGCATTTGGTGGAATGATGGCTGCTTATAAAGGTGAGCAGAAAGGGTGGCTTTCCGGGGTTATGACAGGTCTTATTTTCGTTACGGCTATGGCTTTATTCCAAATCATTTTTGAAAATCAATTTATATCTCTGCCACAGCTCAGTTATTTCGGAGGATTGGTTCTAGCAGCCTGGCTCGGAGGAATGATTGGGGTAAATTTGCCAAGACGAACGGCAAAAAGGTAATTGAACATGAGAAATCCCGCTGCAAATACAGCGGGATTGTAATCTTTAGTCCTGATTTAGTTTCTCACGAACAGATGAACGATCGAATTTCATTTGCGTTCCATCCTGTACCGTAATAACTAGAGATCCTTCATCTATAGCATGGACCGTACCATGGAGACCTCCGATTGTGATGATTCTATCGCCTTTTTGCAAGTCCGCCTGCATTTGTTGTACTTTTTTCTGTTTCTTTTGCTGCGGACGAATTAATAGGAAATAGAAAATGACAAACATTAGAATAATTGGTAATAAACCGACTAATGTATCCATTTAATTTCCCCCCTTCTAAAAGTTCTTCGCATTTGGTTTATTGAAACCATATTGTTCAAAGAATTCTTCTCTAAAGTCTCCGAGTCGATCTTCTTTAATGGCTTCACGCACTTGCCTCATTAATTTTAACAGAAAATAAAGGTTATGATAAGTAGTTAATCTAAAGCCAAACGTTTCACTCGACTTAACCAGGTGTCTGATGTATGCCCGGCTGTAATTGCGGCATGTATGACACTCACAATTTTCATCAATGGGACGAAAATCACGGGCAAATTTTGCATTTCGGACAACCAGACGTCCATTAGATGTCATACATGTACCATTACGTGCAATACGGGTAGGCAGAACACAATCAAACATATCAATGCCCCGCATGCTGCCATCAATTAGAGAATCAGGCGAACCTACTCCCATTAAGTAGCGTGGTTTTTCATCAGGCAAAAGAGGCGCAGTAAAATCAAGCACCCGGTTCATAACATCCTTTGGCTCCCCAACGGAAAGTCCTCCAATGGCATAGCCAGGGAAATCCAATGATGTAAGATCTCTTGCGCTTTGCCGGCGTAAATCTTCATATTCTCCACCTTGGATAATCCCAAATAGTCCCTGATCATGAGGTCTCTGATGGCCTTCCAGGCATCGCTCCGCCCACCGGCTTGTCCGCTCCACTGACTTTTTCATATAGTCATGCTCAGCAGGATAAGGAGGGCACTCATCAAAAGCCATCATAATATCAGCACCCAGTGAATTTTGGATGTGCATAGCTTTCTCAGGTGAGAGAAATAATTTTTCTCCGCTAATATGGTTACGGAAGTGAACACCCTCTTCTTCAATCTGTCTCAAGTCACTTAAGCTGAATACTTGAAATCCTCCTGAATCTGTCAGGATGGATCCATTCCAATTCATGAAAGAATGAAGACCTCCTGCTTCTTCAACGATATCTTCCCCGGGGCGCAGCCAAAGATGATACGTGTTGGAAAGTATAATTGGAGCCCCCATCTGCTCAAGTTCCTCAGGGCTCATCGTTTTTACCGTTGCAAGCGTGCCTACAGGCATGAACATTGGAGTTTCAAATGATCCGTGAGGTGTATGAACTTTTCCGAGACGTGCACCCGTTTGTTTACATGTTTTAATTAATTCATATGTGATTGCCATTATTTCTGTCCTTTCTCCACTTCAAGCAATAATCTAACTAAACAATTAACATCGCATCTCCAAAGCTGAAGAATCGATACTTATTCTCCACAGCTCTAGCATATGCTTCCAGAACAAATTCACGACCTGCAAAGGCACTGACCAGCATAATCAGCGTGGATTTAGGCAGATGAAAATTCGTAATCAGTCCGTCAATCGCTTTCAGCTTTTGGGGTGGGTAGATAAATATATCCGTCCAGCCGCTAGCTTCCTGAAAAGTTCCGTAATCACGGATGATGGTTTCCAAAGTCCTTGTGGAGGTAGTACCTACAGAGATTATTCGACCTCCCTGTTTTTTCACCTGATTCAATTGGTCAGCCGTTTCTTGAGATACCTGGTAGAACTCAGCATGCATATCGTGGTCTTCCACCTTATCGACACTAACAGGACGAAAGGTTCCAAGTCCGACATGAAGGGTGAGATAGGCTATCGTTACACCGGAAGCTTGAAGGTTTTCAAGTAGTTCGTTCGTAAAATGAAGACCGGCAGTAGGTGCTGCTGCAGACCCTTCTTCCTTCGCGTACACAGTCTGGTAACGTTCCCTGTCCGACAGCTGCTCCTTAATATATGGGGGAAGCGGCATCTCACCAAGGGATTCCAACACTTCCATAAAAATCCCTTCATAAGAGAACCTGACTTTTCTTCCTCCATGTTCCTGCATCTCCGTGCATTCAGCTATTAACTGTCCATCCCCAAACACAATACGGGTACCTGGTTTTACTTTTTTAGCAGGTTTGATAAGTACATCCCACTCGTCTTTCGTATCTTGATGGAGGAGAAGAACCTCTACTTTTCCTCCCGTGTCTTCTTTAGCACCAAATAGCCTGGCCGGAAGTACACGTGTATCATTTAAAACGAGGCAGTCGCCTGGCTTTAATAGCCTTTCAATATCTGAAAAATGGTAATGTTCTATTGTTTCAGCACTCCGGTCGCAAACCATGAGGCGTGAAGAAGAACGATCCTGAAGCGGTACCTGAGCAATAAGCTCTTCGGGCAGTTCAAAATCATACTGCTTAATATCCATTTAAATCCCCTATTCTTCCTTAGCGTATTTTACCAATAATATAAAATATAAGTGATAGAACAATACTCGCAACAATGGACGTCATAATTGGAAAATAAAAGGTGGTATTCCCTTTTTTAAAAGACAAATCCCCTGGAAGTCTGCCAACAAAACTCCATAAAAGTCCTATCACAATAAACACAATCCCTATAACAATAAATATTTTTCCGAACCCAGTCAAGTTCCGGGCACCTCCCTATGGAAGTGAGCGTATGCTTTAGGTGTTACGACTCGCCCACGAGGAGTTCTTTGTATAAAGCCAATTTGTAGAAGAAACGGCTCGTACACATCTTCAATCGTCTGAGACTCTTCTCCAATTGTAGCCGAAATAGTATCAAGCCCTACTGGTCCCCCTCGAAATCCATCCATAATGCCTTTTAAAAGCTTGTGGTCTATATAATCCAGGCCTTCAGCGTCTACTTGAAGCATTTCTAACGCTTCTTGGGTCGTTTCGAGAGAGATCACGGATTCACCTTTGACCTGAGCTATATCCCGTACCCGTTTAAATAAGCGGTTGGCAATCCGCGGTGTTCCCCTAGAACGACGGGCAATTTCCACAGCAGCATTAAAATCAATTTCTACATGAAAAATATCAGCTGTCCTCTCTACTATTGAGCACAATGCCTCTGTTTCGTAATATTCCAGCCTGCTGTGGACTCCGAACCGATCACGAAGCGGCGCAGATAATAATCCGGCCCTTGTGGTGGCTCCCACCAGAGTAAAGGGAGGGAGATCAAGGCGCATCGATCTCGCACTGGGCCCGCTGCCTACAACAATATCCAGACAAAAGTCTTCCATCGCAGGATAGAGCACCTCTTCTACTGATCTTGGTAATCGATGAATTTCATCTATAAAAAGAACATCCCCAGGCTCTAGTGAAGATAAAATTGCGGCCAGATCTCCGGCCCTCTCAATGGCAGGTCCAGCCGTTGTCCTGAACTGCACACCCATTTCATTGGCAATAATAGAAGCAAGCGTCGTTTTCCCAAGCCCCGGAGGGCCGTAGAGAAGTGCGTGGTCCAGAGGTTCCTCTCTCATCTTTGCTGCTTCAATAAAAATATGCAGATTTCGTTTAGTCTGGTCCTGACCAATATACTGTTTGAGCGTTTCTGGTCTCAAACTAAGTTCAATGTCCTGATCTGTCTCCTGCAACTCGCCGGAAATCATTCGATCTTCCACGTTAGTTCCCCCTTTCAATTATGACTTCATCAGTATTTGTAACCCTTGTCTTACATAATCATCAACACTGCCTTCGTTAGTTTTTTGAAGTTCTGTTCGTGCCAATTTAATTTCTTTTTCTGTATAACCCAAAGCCTTTAATGCTTCAAGTGCATCTTCTATACGCTCTCTTTTCTCTTTTGAAGTCAGTTCCTCTTGATAGAAAATTGTATCTTCATTCTGCTCATCAGGCAGCCATACAATCAATTTCCCTTTTAAGTCCAATATCATCTGTCTAGCGGTCTTCTTCCCGACACCAGGGAATTTAGTTAAGTACTTATCGTCTTCCTGTTCAATAGCTGAAACAAATTCGGGTACACTAACCGTACCAAGTATAGCTAAAGCACCCTTTGGACCGATCCCTGAAACATTTAAAAGCTGGGCGAACAGCTGTTTATCTTCCTTCTTTCTGAAGCCAAATAATATTTGTTGATCCTCTCGTATATAGTGGTATGTATGAATTTTTATCTCGTGGTTTAAATAATCTTGAAAGTTGTAAGGGTTAGCACATAGAATCTCATAACCGATACCGCCTGTTTCAAGAGTTATAGACGCATCTTCAATTAAGCTTAATTGTCCTTTTACATAAGTGATCATAGTTGGAATTCCTCTCTTACCTGTATTGCTTAGCACTCTCTATTGTAACACACAAGCACATGTTCGCCCATGACAGAACCGCAAGAAGAATGTAGATTCCTGCCATGTTTCTGAAGCTTTAATGACTTGTTTCACAAATAATCTCGGCTGCCAGCTCACAAAATAAAACAGCCGTCTATGACTATTCATAGCGGCTGTTCTTCTCCAGCATACTTCTTAACGACTTGCTCGAAATGAGAGGCATCTTTGATTTTAATGCCATCTTTCAATTCTGACTTCCTCTTCGATTCTAATGGTTCTATAGGGATAGGTTTAAAGGACTCTATAACCTTCCCCTGGGAGGGAGCCCCTTCAAATACGGCCAATTCTCCATCTTCCGTAAGTCCGAAATACCCCTGTTGTTTAGTCAGTGGTGAGATATCTTCCACTTGTCTTTTGAAAACGATCTGATCCAGCTCCTGAGATTCTATGGACCATCCTTCATAAGTGGACCAGAAATCCACCATAGACCATATTGTTTCTTCCTTATTAATGGTCTCCGTTACACCATCGAGATAATGCTGCTTTAATATTACCTTTATCGTTAAAGGTTCCGGATTAACTAGAGTTTCCACAGCATTTTCTTCTGTTTTATTAATTACCGTTCTTTGATAAGATAAATCCTCTGCTCTAAGAGAGACTTCTTCTTCCGCAGCAAACCATTGCCATCCTGCAAAAATTAAACTGGCCGGTATAATCCATAACCATCGATTCATCGCAGGTTCCCCCTAACTAAAAAATAACTTCTGCCCCTAGTATGTCCAGGAACAGAAGTTATTATAATAGAAAGACAGCGATTAAGATAATTTCTCTAAGATGGCTTCATCTGCGTCTAAGTTATGATATACCTCTTGCACATCATCATTATCCTCAAGCATATCAATTAATTTAAGCATCTTTTCTACGCCCTCTTCATCCAGAGGAGTGTACGTTTCCGGAATCATCGTAACTTCACTCGTCACAAATGAATACCCGCTTTTTTCAAGCTCAGCCTTCACTTCAGAAAAGGTTTCAGGTTCAGCATAAATTTCGAATTGATCCTCTGTTGTTTCCATTTCTTCCGCTCCGGCTTCAATTGCCTCAAGCATCAACTCTTCTTCGTCCACCTCTGTTTCCCCGCGATCCACCACTAAGTAGCCTTTGCGGTCAAACATAAAGGAGACGCAGCCATTTTCACCCAGATTTCCATCGTTTTTATTAAAGGCATGTCGCACATCTGCAGCGGTTCGGTTTTTATTATCTGTTAACACCTTTACCATCACAGCTACTCCACCAGGACCATATCCTTCATACGTGTACTCTTCGTAGTTAACTCCTTCAAGATCACCTGTTGCCTTCTTAATCGCACGATCGATATTTTCATTTGGCATGTTATTTGATTTAGCTTTATCTACAGCTAAGCGGAGATTGGGATTCATCTCTGGATCCCCGCCGCCTTGCCTGGCAGCCATGAATATCTCTCTTGCCAGCTTCATAAAAAGCTTACCCCGTTTGGCGTCTTGAGCACCTTTTCGGCGTTTTATATTACTCCATTTTGAATGACCAGCCATGGACATTCTCCTCTCCAAAGCAAATCTTTTCCTTCATCAATATACCACAATTTCCCGGTGAGAATAAAGCAACTTACTTACCGGTCTGGTTTTGCTGAAAGAAATCTGTGATCTGACTTTTTAGTTGAGCTGGAGCCTGTGAAGCTTTTAACCTGGCGTTCAAATCCTTCATGTGATCCCAATTATTATTATTGGTATAGATGATGATTGGTTTATCTGTGATTTCTTTGACTTTTGCCTCAACCTTCTTAGGAATGGACTGATCCCTGCGGTCATATGGATTAATCATTACCGCGAGGTACACTTTCTTATCATCCGTAAATGCCTGAGTCATAGTGACTTCTTCTAATTCATTGACCTTCTCCATAATCACCATTGATTCTTCGTTGTTAAACGCATTATCATGCCCTCTGTTGGTCTCTTTAAATTTGGAGTTACGGAATTCTTCTTCTGCTGTACGTTTGAACCAGCTGTCTTCTCCAGTAGGAATCTGCCCTCTTCGTTTAATGCCAGGGTCCCCTCCATAGGTGATGGGTTCATAGTAAGTGGTATCGTCTCCAGCCTTTTTTTCAGGCTGTGCGCCACACCCAGCTGTTAGTAAAATCGTAAACATTAGAACCATAAAGTATTTCCTCATAAAAAAACATTCTCCTTTTACCATTACTATGGTTTAAGAAGAACGTTTTAAACAGTTAATTTTACCCAACCCTTTATTGCGGCGGTGAAGGCGGAAGAGTCCGTTTGTGAACCGTTTTTTTATGCATGGCCTCTATAATCTTTCTATCTTTTTCAGGAATTTCTTCCCCGCGTAGGAAGGCATCAATTTTATTATAACTTGTTCCCATTTCATTCTCGTCCGTCTGGCCTTCCCAAAGCCCTGCACTTGGTTGTTTATTAATAATAGCATCAGGTACATCTAAATAAGCAGCCATCTCGCGCACTTCACCTTTAGGCAGGTGAACTAATGGTACGAGATCAACTCCTCCATCCCCGTATTTAGTAAAATATCCGGTGTACCATTCAGCAGCATTATCTGTACCTACTACTAAATATTTATGGTTCTGAGCGATGGTATATAGTGTGCTCATACGCAACCTTGCACGTAAATTTGCGTCTGCCAGTTTCTCCTGATCTTCGTCAAAAGTTCCATCTGCTTCCAGTTGGTTTTTGATTGTTTGAAACATAACATCATGAGTTTCAGTCAAATCTACTTTTATAGAGGATAAGCCACATGCGTTAGTCACTAATTCAGCGTGTTTTTGGTCGCTCCCCTGACTTTTACAAGGCATAATAACTCCAAGCGATTGATTCGGGAAAGCGCGCTTGATTAAGTTTGCGACTACCGCAGAGTCAATTCCCCCACTCACTCCTACAAGTAAGCCTTCTACATTTGCCTGTTCCACTTGTTCTCTTAACCATGTAACTAATTCATTAACTTTATGTTCCACCGGATTGTTCATCCTCTCACACATATGATACTTTATCTTAGCATATGTTCAGCATATCGGACAAACTTCTTCCGGCCCTCCCACGCTTTTTCTAATTTTTTTATATGCTTGGAAAGAGATACTTCACCCCTGAGACATCGCCTATAACCGTACAGCCATTCCCGGAGAATATCAGCAGGAACCAATACTCCTTTTAACCAAATTTCAGGGTCAGGAGTGTGCTTGAAATACTGAAGAAGCAAAGCTCGCTGATTCTCCAGATAAGGAAGAAACCTCTGCCCCAATTGAATATGGTCATATAGGTGAGGCCCAGTGTGCAACAAATCAAAGTCAATTAATTTAATTTCATTTTTATTATTAATAATAAAGTTATGATGAGCGACATCTCCGTGCAGCCATTCGTTATTTTCCCATGCCTTTTCTTCTACTTCTCCCCATGGATGATTCGAAAAGCGTTCAAGTTGGATGATCATGTTTAAACGAAGCTCTTGATAGACACTTCTTTTTCTGTACTCTGAAAAGATATCCTGAGTTTCCTCAAATTGCTCCAAACGTCTTTCCCATTTAATATAGAGGGGATCTCGTGGGATAGCTAAAGTAGCGATCCCTTTGGTAGTGCGATGAAATTGATGCAGCACTTGCACAGCCTTTTCTCTGTCGTAATGGTTGTCAAAATCTGCATGTTTACCTTGGATCCATTCAAAAAGGCCCCACGCGCACCCAAGCTTACTTTTTGTGTAGATATTATCTTGAAAAGGCAGAGGACGAGCAGCTGCTATTGAGGCATAGTTCCAATCCTGAAAGAA
Organism: Halobacillus sp. B29; assembly: GCF_052246755.1. Taxonomy (NCBI): domain Bacteria; kingdom Bacillati; phylum Bacillota; class Bacilli; order Caryophanales; family Bacillaceae; genus Halobacillus; species Halobacillus sp. B29. The sequence continues at coordinate 192,270 of NZ_JBQQCM010000002.1, read as the reverse complement.
GCTGATCTGCTGTTCTAACGTTTGCGCTCTCCTGTATCCTTTTAATATCATAGGCTGACCATTATAGCGAACTTTATAAACTTTAGGCTTAATTACCTTCTCTAATCTAATTGGTAATTTCTCTTCTTGCAAGAGCCATTGAAAAAGGCGATCCGTATATGAATCGCCTTCTGTATGCTCAACTTTCATCTACATCATCGTCCCGCCAAGGACCCTGATACGGTCCCATTGGCCCTGCCTGCGAGTAACCACCACTCCCCATCGATTGTGGCATGTTGTACGGACCCATTCCATAGGGGCCTCCGCCCTGCTGCGGGCCCCAACCGCCCATTGGGTATTGCATAGGACCATAGGCTTGAGGGTAGCCATGATGGTGATAACCCGGATACATAGGCTGACCTCCATATCCCATTGCCGGAGACCAATCCTGAGGTCCCCCAGCACCATCCACGCCGCATCCGCAGTCCCCTCCTGATTGAGCTCCCTGGACCATAGGTGAGGAACTTTCCTCATATTCTGCTCCCATATAGTCTTGCTGGTGAGGGTACATAGGCATGTTATGCTGAGATGGCATCTGCATAGGCATGTAAGCTGGCATCATTACAGGATGAGGGGGGCAGCAATAAAAGTCAGTATGCACCAGTTGCGGCTGCATCGGTTGCTGCATTGGCTGTTGCATCGGCTGCTGCATTGGCTGCTGCATCGGCTGCTGCATCGGCTGGAAGTAAGGCTGTTGAACAGGCTCCTGATACTGTGATTTCCCCTCCTCCTTTGGCGACTCCTCTGAAGGCATTTCTTCTTCTTTAGGAGCTTGCGGCATTGGCATTTGAGGTAAGTGAAAAGTCGTGTAATAATTTTGCATTTGCTGGTCAATACTTGGCATTTGAATCGGCATATTCATTTGAATAGGCTGTACAGGCATCATCGGTTTATCCATAACACCTTTTTTGACAGGCTTTTTCTCGTCCTCTTTGATGACAGGAATCGGTTTAGGTGATGTGTCTTTATAAGGTGGCATGGAAGGCATTTCTTTCTTCGGCATCATCTGCTTAGGAGCTTCTTTCTTGACTTGCTTCGTGCCTTGTGGAACCTTAATCTTCATACCCGGCATGATCATATCAGGATTAGAAAGCTGGGTATTAACTGATTTCAATTCTTCAAAATCTACCCCATACTTTTTGGCAATCTTCCAGAGTGTATCCCCTTTTTGCACAATGTGAATTCTCACCATTGCAACTCCCTTCCTGTGAATCTAAAAACTAAAAAGGCAATAATAGCTTCATAACACTCTATGCAGTTCAAGACAAAAGATTGATGAAAAAGCCTATATTTCTTTTGAATAATAAAAAGAACCTCGCCAAAACCTTGATATAAACAAGGTTTCGACGAGGCATAAATTAAGCTCTCCGAATAGGAGAAGGAATATCTAATTGGTAACTTGGATAAGTTCCGAGAATTTTTAACTGACACCCTAAAGCTTCTAGTTCGGCCTGCACTCCAGGAAAGAGAATCTGGTCGTACGGCTGATCAACGTCTATTAAGAAAAAGTAGTTGCCAAGTCCGGTTTTCATTGGTCTTGATTCAATTTTAGATAAGTTCATCTTTCTCCAGGCGAAGGCTGCAAGGACCTGGTGAAGAGCCCCCACATAGTCTTTAGGCAGCGTTACCATTACTGTGGTCTTCTGCTTTGTTACGAATTGGTCTTTTACCTTTAGTGTCATCGGATTCTTTTGGACGACTGCGAAACGCGTATGGTTATTATCGTAGTCATGAATGTTTTCAGCAAGAATCTTTAACCCATTTTCTTCTGCAGCCAGATGATTTCCAATGGCTGCTGCTCCCGTCCCTGTATCCGCTACAATTTCAGCAGCCCTTCCAGTGGAAGCAGTATATTCCAGGTCTGCCTGCGGATAATTCTTGTGCAAATACTGATGACACTGAGCAATCGCATGACTATGAGAGTAAATTTTCTTAAGCTCATGGTCATGATGATCCGGATGCACAAGCAAATGCTGTTTGATCGGTACTGTCAATTCAGCAATAATGGATTGATTCACCTGATGAACCAAATAATCTATGGTCAAGTGGACAGAGCCCTCTATAGCATTTTCAAGGGGAACAACTCCCGTATCTACTTCGCCGTTTTCCACTGCATCCAGGCAGGCTGGTATGCTTTCATATCCAATATAAGTACCACCATCGAACAAGCCATCGACAGCCATTTTTGTAAATGTTCCTTTAGGTCCTAAATACCCAATCCGTTGTTCGGCCATATCTTCCCCTCCAATTAAGCTCCCGTACTTAGAATTTCTACTCGATCCACAAAGTCGAGTTTATGAAGCTGCTGCAGCATCCGTTCTATTGTACCAACCATTCCAGTCGTGTTCAGCGACAAAGTAACATTCGCTTTTCCCTGTAATGGAATTGTCTGGTGAATGGTAAGAACATTGCACCCGGACTGTGCCACCGTGCGCAATAAATTGGATAACGTACCCGCTCGGTCTTCTAAATGAAAGAAGAGAGTAATCATCTGCTCTTTTACCATTGCCTGAAAAGGAAATACTGCATCTCTATATTTATAAAAAGCACTCCTGGACAGTCCTACATGCTGAACAGCTTCAAATATAGATTCAGCTTTACCACGTTCTAACAGCGCTTTAGCCTCTATGGTTTTTTTCATGGCTTCAGGGAGAATGTCGCTACGGACTAAATAAAATTTTTCGTTATAATCCGCCATCCAATCCTCTCCCCTCATTAATCTACAAATTCGAATTCATAATCAAGTACCCTGACTGTGTCCCCATCTTTCGCTCCTCGTTCTCTTAAAGCATCATCCACACCCATACTGCGCATTTGTCTGGCAAACCGGTTAATGGACTGATCTCTGGAGAAATCCGTTCGTCTGAATAAAGATTCAATTTTTTCACCATATAATACATAAGCTCCATCGTCTGCTCTTGTCAATTGGAAAGGAGCTTCTTCCTTTTCAAATTTATAAACGACTCGCTCATCGACTTCTTCAACAGATTCTTCCTGCTTCGGTATTTGATCAAGTTTGTCAGCTACTGTATAAAGAAGCTCATCAAGCCCTTCACGAGTTATTGTAGATATAGGAAAAACCATAACATCTTTATCTAGATGCTCTTTAAATGCCCTCAGATTCTCTGCCGAATCCGGCATATCCATCTTATTGGCAACAATGATTTGAGGTCGATTTTCAAGTCTCTTGTCATAAGAAGATAGCTCATTATTGATCGTGACATAATCTTCATAAGGATCGCGCCCTTCCAGACCCGACATATCCACGACATGAATCAGCAAACGCGTTCGCTCCACGTGCCGTAAAAACTGATGACCAAGCCCGACGCCTTCATGGGCGCCTTCAATCAGCCCAGGGAGGTCCGCCATTACAAAACTGCGGTGATCCTGACTTTCCACCACCCCTAGATTGGGTGATAAAGTTGTAAAGTGATAATCTGCAATTTTAGGTTTTGCTGCAGTTACCACAGAAAGAAATGTTGACTTCCCTACACTAGGAAATCCTACTAACCCTACGTCAGCCAACAATTTTAATTCCACGACCACATCTAGTTCTTCTCCAGGTTCACCATTCTCAGCAATTTCTGGTGCAGGATTTCTTGCTGTAGCAAACCTGGCATTGCCACGGCCGCCTCTTCCGCCTTTTGCTATTACGGCGCGCTGTTTATGTTCAGTTAAGTCAGCAATGACCTTATCTGTGTCCGCGTCCTTTACGGTTGTTCCAGGAGGAACGCTGACCACTAGAGGATCCGCATTTTTACCATGCTGCTTCTGGTTCATACCATTTTCTCCACGAGCCGCCTTGAAATGATGCTGGTAACGAAAATCCATTAGGGTGTTCAGCCCTTCATCTACTTCAAAGATAACGTTCCCACCATTTCCACCGTCTCCACCGGCTGGTCCGCCTTTTGGAACATATTTCTCACGACGGTAAGCAACTAAACCGTTCCCTCCATCTCCAGCTTTAACAAATACTTTAACCTGATCTACAAACATACTCTTCACCTCTTCAACCTATCGTCATATCGATAGATAGTTCTTTTTCTTCTAAAATGGTGGCTATAAACCCTGCTTGATTCAACTCTTTAATAAAGGCCTCTGTTTGCTGAAAGCGACCTTCCCACTCCCAGCTTACCCCTAGCGAATGCTCATCTATGCCCTTATAGATTTGGACGGTCCCCTCATATAGTTCATCGTCCACTCGATAGTCATTCATCAGCTCAATCATACGCTTGCCATAAGCCGTCAACTTTTGATCATGACGGGATAAATCAACTTCTTCACTCAAAGAGTATTTTATTCTGTAAGAGTCGTACTTCCAATTGAACGATATCAGCCAAATAGGAAAAACAACGGCATCACTATTCAATATCCTTCTTTCATTTTCTGCTTCTTCTCTTATGTCGTCGATTTGCTCTAATAAACGCTCCTGCTTCCCCAGAGATGCGTATCCCTGAAGCAGCTGAATTTGATTCATCCAGTCATGACGCTTATGTCTGAGCAGCGTAATGATCTCTTTGTCATCCAACGGGGATCAGCTCCTTCGGTCATCCATAATAATAAAAAGTATAGCAAATATAGGCAGGAAACTAAAACGATCTCCGAATTTATATAACAAAAAAAGCCACGCTTATGCAAAAGGCACAGCGCGGCTTCAATTTACGTATGAACCCGTACACTATTCAGTTTACGCTTCCTGAGCAACAGGATAAACGCTGACTTTTTTGCGGTCGCGTCCGTAACGTTCGAATTTAACAACTCCGTCCACTTTAGCGAACAATGTGTCATCGCCGCCGCGGCCAACGTTAGCTCCAGGGTAAACTTTTGTACCGCGTTGACGGTAAAGGATAGAACCACCAGTTACCGTTTGTCCGTCTGCACGCTTAGCTCCAAGACGCTTAGACTCAGAGTCACGGCCGTTTTTTGTACTACCTACACCCTTTTTCTGGGCAAAAAACTGCAAATCAAGACGTAGCATGGGTCTCCACCTCCTTATTGGTTTGATATTGTAATATATTGGTTGTATTCATGTTCAATTGTCTGAAGCGAAACCAGCATGCCTTCAAGAAGCAACTGGGATTTAGCATAAGATTCTTTATTCAGTCCTTCAGGAAGAATAATTTTAAGAAAACCGCCTTCTCCGCCCTGCTCGACATGTGGTTCAAATTCACAAAGGCTCACCAGTGAATTGACTGCTCCAAAGGAAACAGCTGATACTGCTGCACATACTAGATCGTGACCATAAGGTCCGCTCTCAGCGTGTCCAGAAATCTCAAAACCTGTGATATCTCCCTGTGAACGAAACAACGCCACGTTAATCATACCGTCCGACCCTTACGCGTTGATATCTTCAACGATAAGCTTCGTGTACGGCTGACGGTGACCTTGTTTGCGCTTATAGTTCTTTTTAGGCTTATATTTGAAGACGGTAAGCTTTTTCTGACGACCTTGTTTCTCAACTTTAGCCGTTACAGAAGCCCCATCAACGTAAGGAGCACCGATTTTAGAATCTTCTCCACCTACAAATAAAACTTTGTCAAAAGTTACAGTGTCACCAGATTCTACGTTTACTTTCTCTACATAGATCTCCTGGCCTTTTTCAACTTTAACTTGTTTACCACCAGTTTCAATAATTGCGTACATACTTGCACCTCCTCGATTTACTCAGACTCGCCATTCAGGTACCGGAAACGGTTTTTTTAAACCTGTTCTGTGCGGTTGTAGCATCGGAGTGCTACTAGAATAACAAAACAATGTTACCACAGTTCAAAACACGTTGTCAACATGATAACCGCGCTTATGAATCATTTCACGAATCATGTCTACGGACCCTTCAAGCTCAATTTGATAGTGAGAAACGCTTGGATCCTCCCTAACAAACAGCTCCTGTGGAATTTTACTAGATATACTGCCTGAAAGCAATTGTTTTTTTACGATTTTAAGTTGAGGATTTATAGATAACAGAATAGCTTCCTGGTTTTTTCCAACCCCAAAAAGAAGCTCTCGTTCAAGACGGAAAACGGCCGTTTCGATCGTAAGCACAGGTTCTGGATTTTCCTGTAATAATTGGAGGGGACTCATCCATTCGTTTTTCCGAGTAATTTCCATGATACCTAAGCGTGTAATCCCTAAAATCTGCGTTCTTACTAAATCTTTTTTCGCCAGATTCTTCATCTCTTTTAGGAGATGTTCTGCAGCAGAAGTCTCCTTCATAGATATAAAATCAACCATTATTATTCCAGAGATATTTCTTAACCGAAGCTGCCTGAGAATTTCTTTCCCTGCCCGCCTGTTCACATCTAAAGTTTGTGAGTTGGAAAAAGCTTTTCCTTTATATTTGTAACTATTTACATCAATAACTGTCATCGCTTCCGTTCTTTCTATTACAATCTCGATTCCGCCATCAATCTCCAAGTGAGAGTCGATAAGCTCCATTTGCACATCCTGTAACCTACGCGCTACTTCATTTGTTCGTTTAGGGTTCCAGCTAATCTTATCCTTAATTGATGGATATGTATTTTTTAATCGTTCGCTTTCCTCAACCTCATCTACGATGATAGCTTCCAAGGAATTTAGTGGGAACTTTCTAATTAACTGGTTAGGAATAACCTCATCTTTCCATATAAGACGCGGAGGTTTTCTAAGCTGCTGAGTTGTTATTTGCGACCACTGCCCCTTTAACACTTCCAACTCCTTGAGCACTTGAGCAGGGTTAACATCAGCGGCAGCCGTACGGATAATACAGCCTTCTACAGTGCTCAGCTTTTCCTCAAGTTCAGATTGAAGGTGAGTTGTTGAAGCAGGCGTTAGTTTCTTCGAAATAGAAGTTTTCCCACCATAGGGCTGATAGATTGTATAAAGGCCTGGAAGAGTGATATCTGCACTAACCTGCGGGCCTTTATTACCCTTAGATTCCTTTATTACCTGAAGAAATAAATACTCTCCTTCTTTTAAAGTGGTATGAATCGATTCATTAGCCCATGGAATAGCAGGCATCCCGAGAAAAGCATGCTTATCTTCTCCAATATCAACAAAGGCCGCCTGAAGTCCATAATCAATGTTCTGCACTTTGCCAACAAAAACAGCCCCAGTAAGTGCCTTTACTCCGGGGCGGTCTATCACATATTCATTGATATGATTGTTCTCTATGACAACTCCTGTTTTCTCAGAAGTTAGTGTATGGAAAACGATTTCCCTCATGTCATCCCTCTTCATAATGCAATTTTAGGTAGATCCCTTAAACGTAAATCAGAATCTTTCTTTTCAAAATACGCTTGCAGGCATTCTTGCTCATCTACTATATAGAAAAGGGGAGACTCTTTCAATACATAAAGATGATTTCGGTTGCTTCTAATATTTTTCAGTGCATCTCGTACCAGCATTTCTTTGGGGACATTTATATATATAGGTCTTAAATGACGGCGGTCCTCAAGAGCACAATGCATTAAATACCTCATTAGTGTGTAAGATCGTCTTCTCCATTCCAGAACATTTTCCACAATTAAAAAAGCAGCCAGAAGAATACCCGCAAACGTCCATCGTTCGTCCAGCGTAAGCCAACTGCCAATCAGAAGTATAGCAAGAAATGAAAAGAATAAAGTAAGCATGAGACTTCTTCTGAAGCTTGCTGCCTGATTCATCATATAAAATATTATTTTCCCTCCATCTAATGGCCAGATCGGAAGAAGGTTGAACAGGAGTATAACTCCATTATAAAAACCAGCTACACTTAAGAGCGGATGAGGTCCCATAGTTATTTGCAAGATCGTAAGTACAGCAAATATCCAAATGTGCTGCAGCGGTCCTGCCATAATCACGGTTACTTGCTCACGAAAAGGACGTGTATTATGTTCTTCACTGACCACAGCGCCCCCGAACAGCCAGAACTCTATTTTCGTAACTCTCCATCCAAAATGCTTAGCGGTAAAAAAGTGCCCCAGTTCATGGATCATTACAATAGAAAACAGGATAACAAATTCATAAATAGCCCCAGTCAGGAATGCAGAAATAGCTAATAGAAAGAAGAGAGGATGAATATGAATGCTTGGAAGCAAATTAAGAACTTTCATCCACTTTTATTACCTCTACAGGATCTAAATATCTTTCATCTTTCTCAATGGCAAAGAAGAACTCCGCTGATTTCCCTTCTTCCGATTTAACAGAACCTACATTCCTTTGGGCTTGTACATGTTCATAAAGATGAACATCAATGGAGGATAAATATCCATAAATGCTTTTCGAGCCATCTTCGTGCTGCACAATCACTGTTTTTTGAGTATCTTTATCATTTCCTGCAAAAATAACGGTTCCTTCTCTGACAGCCTTAATCTCAGAATTATTTTCCGTTGTTAACACTATTCCCTTTCCATCATTCTGAAAAGATGTGGTGACGGTTCCATTCACAGGCATGGCGAGGTTTTCCTCCGTGGAGGATTGTTTTGGAGCAACCACCTGTAAAGGCTCTCCAAAGCGGTCACTATACCAGGCCGTCACTGTAGCAAATGGAAAGTCCTCCTGAAGTTGAGAAGTTACCCATTCCTCAGGACCGTCAAGGAAAGCAATGTCTGTCTGTTTACCTAATGCTACAGCAGCAAATAATAGGACAGAAAAAAACAACTGAACCCCCAGACGACTTGTCTCTTTTCGGAACTCAGGAAGAGGTCGCTTTTTTTCATGATCACTACTTGTGACCAAAGGTGGATAGCCATGCATTTCTTCATCCTGAGGTGGAACAAACGATTTTTTAGGAAACTCATAGCTGCCCTGAACCTTTTTTTTCTTACGAGCTGATATATTTTTACGGACATGTTCAATGTCTTTCCTCAAAATAATCCCTCTCTTTCCGCCACCTTTTTTTACATTCTATGGAGATAGAGAGGGATATATGTGTAAAAGCTTGTCCGCTGCCCAAAGAAAAGAGCGGCCCGTTTTATCAAAAACAGGCCGCTCTTTCCAAACTTTAAGTGCGCATTCCAAAGAAGCGTTTTACTTTTGAGAACATTCCATTATCTTCATCTAAATTCATTAGCGGCACCGCTTCACCCAATATTCTCCGGGCGATATTCCGATAAGCTATCGAAGCTCTGGAATTTGGCTTCATTGCTACTGGCTCTCCGCTATTAGATGCGGTAATGACTGAGTCATCATCTACCACGATACCAAGCAAATCGATGGATAGGACCGAAACGATTTCGTCCACATCCAGCATGTCTCCGCTTTTCATCATGTGATTTCTTATACGATTAATAATAAGTTTCGGAGCTTCTATTTCTTCTTGTTCAAGAAGTCCGATTATGCGATCTGCGTCCCTAACACTTGATTTTTCAGGAGTTGTAACCACCACAGCTTTATCAGCGCCGGCCACAGCATTTTTATACCCTTGCTCAATTCCGGCAGGGCAATCGATAATAATGTAGTCATAGTCTTGCTTTAGCTCTTCTACAATTTCTTTAATTCCTTCCGGAGATACCTCGGATTTATCAGATGTCTGGGCTGCCGGCAATAGATGCAGACAGTCAAAACGTTTATCGGTTACAAGAGCTTGTTTCGTTTTACAACGCTCATTTACTACATCTACAATATCGTAGATAATACGATTCTCAAGCCCCATCACAACATCTAAATTTCTGAGACCAATATCAGTATCCACCAGACAAACTTTTTTGTTCTGTAAGGCCAAAGCGGTCCCCAGATTGGCGGTAGTTGTGGTCTTTCCAACCCCTCCCTTTCCGGAGGTAATTACTATCGCTTCACCCATTCGTCATTCTCCTTTCAAAACTCGCAAGCTCGGGTTTCTTCTTCACAACTTCCTGTAATCGGTCGATGCGAATCTTCCCTTCTTCTTCATCAATAAATCCGCACTCCATATATACACCTTCCGTTTCATAATCAGGAGCACGGCTCACCTGGTCGGCAATTCGCAATTGGCTCGGCTGCATATAAGAGGCAGCAATCACCGTCTCTGTGTCACCTTCAACCCCGGCATGAGCCACACCTTTGAGGCTGCCAAGCACATATACATTGCCAGTCGCCGATATACTACCACCTGGATTAACATCTCCAATTAACAGCAAATCCCCGCGCACCTCAACCAATTGTCCAGAACGAATGGTTTTGGCGATGGGAGTAATTTCTGTATTCTCTTTCCATTCAAGAGCTTCTTTTTTCGTTATAACATCAGATTCAATACGATCAACCACAAGCTTTTGCTTTTCTTTAATAAGGTCGACAAGTTCCTCTTTCTGTTCGTTTGTCACAAAACGTTTACCTAATTGAATTGTCACATGAATCATAGGTTCTTCATCAGTAATGCCTTTCATAGACAGCTTACTTTGTAATTCCTTTAGAATATCCTTGTAAGCACACTGATCGTCTAAACTAAGTGTCAATCCATCTCTAGTCCCTTTAATTAATACTTTCTGATCGTTTGCCGTCACAGGCTGTCACCTCAGACCTTAGACATTTTACAAAATTCTAAGCGTTATTTATTACTTCTGACCACTGTGTAACCCGATCCTTCACGACAGGATATAAAATAATAAAAAAGATCATATTAGCTGCCACAGTAGGCAGCAGTCGCAGGATAAGGTAAGTACCCCATGGCATGGAAGTGATTTGTACAAATGAATAGATTACGTATAGTAATGTATCGGATAAAATGATCCCCAGGATCACTAATAGTGAAGCTCCGATAAAATTCGAATGAATCGTCTTATTAATACCGTGGATCACGTAGATAACCAGTGCATAAGTTACCATGTAAACTCCAAGTATGCCAGTATATACAATATCGAGCAATAGACCAAACGCCATCCCGTACCAGACGGCAAAATAAGTTTTGTCCCGGTCAAAAAATATAGCAACTATTAATAAGAAAAGAAGTACCCAGTGGGGGGTCATTAATAGATTTGAATATACAAGCTTAGAGGGTAATAAACTCATAGCCATCCCCTGCATAACCAGAAGAAGCAGACAGATCAGAGCGATGTAATACCTTTTCATGAATCTCCATCCTCTTTCTGATCCTCATTTTCAACGGTCTGCATCGAGCGGTCAACCACGATAACATGGTTGATATTAAATAGATCAGCAAAAGGTTTTACGTATGCGGTTTTCGTTAAACCGAACTGATCGTTAACAACCTCTTCCACTGTACCAATTCGCAGATTACTAGGGAAAACACCGCCGAGACCTGAAGAGATAACTGTATCCCCTTTTTTCAATTCTTCGTCCAGCTTAATCCCTTTCAGCAGTAACCTGCCGCTTTCTCCATCGTAACCTTCTATTAAACCAAATGCCTCGTTTTTATCTTTTCTTACCACCCAGGATGAAATCTTATTCGAACGATCAAACCCGCTCAATAGCTGAACAGTCGAGTGAAAGGCTCCAGCGGATTTAATTTTCCCTACCATTCCTTCACTGGTCAATACAGCCATATCCTTGGCCACTCCATGTTCTTCACCTCGGTTAATGGTCATCTGCTCGAACCACCTGTCCGAGCTTCTGGCTATAACTGTCGCCTGGATAGGTGAATAATCACTCAATGCTTTTGTTTTCCCCATCGTTTTTCGCAGCTCCGCATTGTCATTCTTTAACCGCTGATTATCTTTGATAACACCCTTGTACTCGGAAAGACGTGCTTTTAAAACCTGATTCTGTTCATATACTTCAAACATATTTTGAATATTGTCCACGGAGTTGTCAACTAGACTAACAGGTTTATGGATAATACTCTGCATCCATCCTACCGTATCTTTTAAAAATTTCTCAGGCGTAGTTAAAGAGTCACGATCCCGAATCGAAAATCCGATCAAAGCAACCAATACAATGAAGCCGATTAATACTGCCATTAATCTTTTTCGTCGGAATAAGCTTGGCATATCTTGACCGCCTACTCCATTTTCGCTCGGCTTGCTACATTAGGCTGGGCTCTGAAGTGGTGGATATTTTCGAGAGACTTTCCAGTTCCAATGACTACACAATCCAATGGTTCTTCTGCAATGAAGACAGGCATCTCTGTACGTTCACTGATGACAGTATCCAAATTCTTAAGTAATGCTCCACCACCTGTTAAGACAATGCCGCGTTCCATAATGTCTGAAGCAAGTTCAGGAGGAGTCTTTTCCAACGTATTAATAATCGTTTCAATAATCGTATCCACTGTATCCTTCACGACATTAATAATTTCTTCCGAATGAACCGTAATCGTTTTAGGAAGACCTGTAAGCAGGTCACGGCCGCGAATATCCATTTCATCATTTCCCTGAATACTGCCCGCACCGCTGAGTTCCATTTTTACTTCTTCTGCCGTTCTTTCCCCAATCATAAGGTTATACTTTTTCCTGACGTGCTGAATGATAGAATCATCCATTTCGTCGCCGGCTACACGTATCGATTGACTGGTTACGATTCCACCCATGGAAAGGATGGCTACTTCCGTGGTACCTCCGCCAATGTCTACAATCATGCTCCCTGTAGGCTCCCATACAGGAAGTCCAGCTCCGATCGCTGCTGCAAAAGGTTCTGCTATTGGAAATGCTTCTTTAGCACCTGCTTGTTTAGTAGCATCAATGACTGCACGTTCTTCCACCATAGTTATACCGGATGGAACACAGACCATAATGTTGGGCTTACTCGCAAATGAAGATCTGGTTTTCAGCGCTTTTTGAATGTAGTATTTCATCATTTGAGCTGTGGTTTCATAATCCGCTATGACTCCGTCCTTCATTGGACGAATGACAGTTATGTACGCAGGAGTACGGCCGATCATTTTACGAGCTTCATTCCCTACGGCCAGAATTTCACCTGTTTGATTATTTTTGGCTACAACAGAAGGTTCCCTTACAATAACCCCTTTATCTTTTAGATAAACAAGTGTATTCGCAGTACCTAAATCAATCCCTAAGTCTTGAGAAAAACCAAATAGACCCAATTCAATCTTCCTTTCTAAGTGCCCGCATTGCTCAGGCGGGGTCAGGCATAAGCCTTTTCGTGGATTAGAAGAAGCGCCTATTTATAAGAAGTTCCTATAAATGGCGCCTTTTATCTCCATCTATTCAATTATACGAAAAATTAGATAAAATAGATAGTGTTACAGGTATCCTTTTTCTTTTAAAGATATAAACTTTCGATCTCCTATAACAAGATGATCCAGTAATTCGATACCGATCATCTTTCCGCATTCCTGCAATCGTCTTGTTACCTGAATGTCCTCTTGAGAAGGAGTAGGATCTCCGGAAGGATGGTTATGGGCACATATAATAGAGGCAGCCGAGCGTTTCACGGCTTCTTTAAAAACCTCACGAGGATGAACAATCGAAGCGTTCAAGCTTCCGATGAAGATGGTTTGGCGATGGAGTACCTGGTTTTTAGTATTCAGAAATAAACAAATAAAGTGCTCCTGTTTTAAGTCACGCATTTCTTCCATAACGAAATCGGCTCCGTCTTCAGGGCTGCGAATCATATATCTTTCCACTGGCTTCATTTGCTGCATCCGCTTCCCTATTTCAATAGCCGACATGATCAAAACGGCCTTCGCTACACCGATCCCCCTGATAGCGGTCAATTCTTCAAAAGTCGCATCTTTTAGTAATAAAATGCCTTCAAAGTGAATAAGAAGACGCTGAGCCAAATCCATTACCGACTCTCTTTTGGTGCCGCTTCCTAAAAGAATGGCAAGTAGCTCCTGGTTGGAAAGATGAGAAGCGCCTATTTCCAAAAGTCTTTCTCTGGGACGATCCTCCTTGGGTACATCCTTAATCATAATACTTGCATTTGTCACCCTCTTCGCTCCCTTACAACTCATTCCTCATGTAGAGAACGTTAGTCCAGCAGCACTCCAAAAGCTTCAAGCTCCCTTACAACTCTAGCTATAGGTAAGCCTACTACACTGTAGTAATCTCCTTGAATATACTTTACAAAAAGCGCTCCTTTCCCCTGTATGCCATAACCACCTGCTTTATCCCAAGCTTCCCCAGACTCCATATACTTATGAATTTCCTTATCCGATAGGGAAAAGAACGTAACATCTGTTCTGACAACAAATGTTTGGATGTGTTCCTTAGAACGCACTGTGACTCCTGTATGCACTTGGTGTGTGCGACCGCTTAAATTCGTAAGAAAACGAATAGCTTCACTCTCATCAGCGGGTTTTCCAAGGATTTCTCCATCTATGGATACGAGGGTATCGGCTGTAAGCAGTACTTCATTTTCCTCAATAGGGATAGCCAAGCTTTTTTGCTTAGATAAATAACTGACCGCTAGTTCTGGCAGTACACCTTTTTCTAATTCTTCGTTTGTTCCGGAGACTCGCAGTAAAAACTCGTACCCGGCTTCTTTAAGTAATTCTTTTCTTCTGGGTGATTGCGATCCAAGTATAAGTGTTGGCATTAACTAAGCTCCTTACTCTACATGAGGTATTCTTATTTTACAGGAATCTTTGTTAGTCTTTGATTTACTTAAACCGAATTTCCAGTTACTAAAAACAAGTAAAAAAGAAGAATCCAATAGTGAATTTCTTAAAAATTCGTTACATTGAGATACCTTTATTTTTTATTCCATCATTTTTTCAAGAGAATAAGCTACCTTCAGCCAATTTAAATGATAATCGTCTCGTTGATCCCATTCTTGTAGTGGGGAGAGTAACGGAGAGTTAGGATCCTTTTTCTCCAGGGTGCTAAGCAGCTTCTGACGATCTGCATCAGATAGCTGATCAATCGAAAAATTCTCCAAGTGATCGATCATAATCTCAAACGTTTTAGCTTCTTCTCCTTTAAAAGAGCCCTCTCCCTTCAATACAGACCAGGGTTTTACGTACGTTTCGATATTACGTGCAGATAACTCCGCAGCTATTTGAGAAGCTTCAGTCTCTGTCTGCGCGCTTCCTGCAAATAAATAAAACTGATGGTCCCTTTCCCAAACCATAGAAGAAACTGAAAGAGCAGTCAATTTACTTTTCCACTGGACAGCTTTCTCTTCTGTTGTAAACACTCCTGCCTGAACCAAGTAGGCTTCAACAGCGTTGGGATTTACAGCAGCAACTTGCTCTGTAACGGCTTCTTCAGAAGGGGCTGAGGCCGGTACCATTTCTTTACCCGCTGTAGTTTCGTCTGTCAGGCTAACAAACATACGCAGGAGTAGAAAGCCAAGTCCTAAGCTTAATAAGAGTGCTGATGAAGCAGCAATGACCAGATACTTTACTGAATTCTTCTCATACCTCTTTTTCTTAGGGGGTGATTGGTTTGGTTTTCGAATTTCTAATACCGGTATCTCTTCTATCTGATTTGGTCGTGGATCTGAAGCCGCAACCTCCTCTTTGGCCTGAATTATTTCATTTTCAGGAACTTTTTCCTTTTCATTTCGGAAAGATATGGTTATTTTTTTATTCGATTCCATCGTTTAATCACTCCTGCAAGGTTTGTCCCAACCCTATCACAGCAACCACAAAAACAACGTTGAAATTTGTCAGGATTGTTTCGACAATTTCACTTGTTACCTATTCCGTCCAGTAAGCTTCTTAACAAATATACGATTTGAGGTACCCAGGCCTAAAAGGATGACAGGTATAAAACAACTAAATTTTCTCCATAAAAATACACAATAACTGCCGCAGAAACAATTGAAGGACCAAATGGCACGGGGTCTTTACGACCACTGCGTTTCAAACTGACCATGAGCAGACTAGTCACCGTACCGATGAATACAGCTATAAAAAACGTCACCAGTACATGTTGAGTTCCAAGGAGAATTCCAAGCACTCCTAAAAGTTTCATATCTCCAGCACCCATCCCTCCTTTGCTAAGAATAATGATAAAAGCAATCAAAAGAAGGGAAATAAACGCTCCGCTAACTGAGGAATACCAGGGGTGAAGTGGATATACGAATCTATAGATAGTAAATAAAGCTGTAAACCATATAAGGAGACGGTCTGGAATTAGCATGTATCTAAGATCACTGACAGTTACCATGATACTTAAACTAATGAGTAAACAGGCACCAAAAAAGGAAGGGGTCCATCCATAAACGATGTATGAAAATAAAAACAAAACTCCTGTTAAGGTTTCTACAAGTGGATAAGAGAGGGATATGTGAGTACAGCAATGCCTGCATGCACCTTTGGTGAGAAGATAAGAGAAAAGAGGGATCAGATCAATAGGCTGCAACTTAGTTTGACAATGAGGACATTGGGAGCGGCCAGTAAGAAAGGGAGTTCTTACTGGCAGGCGAATTCCGACTACATGGTAAAAAGAGCCTAGGATCAGCCCAGTTGTAAATATATAGAGTGAGAGCAAAGTGTTCATCAATTTCTCCTTTCGGATCGATAATTTTCGGGGGGGGAGATGGTAATACTAGAAGGATGTTTTTGTTAAGTTAGCTTATCGCCTTTGTTGTGGAGTACTGTGTGGGATCCATAGGAGTGGGTTTATTCTTTTTTAACTGACTATTTCCTCCTTTCTCTTTAACTACATTCAATTATAAAATAAGAAGCTCAGTCTGTCCTGTCTCATTATACCAATTTTGTTAAAACTTATAGTGAGTTTATTACAGATAAACTCCCGTTCGTGTAAGATTTAGTTTCGAGATAACTCGGGTCCGTTTCCAAAAAAAAGAAGGAGGTCGGCTACAGAAACAACTCGCTTTCCTACGACCCTACATGAAGTAGGGTCGATCGACCCTGTGTCGTGCAGGGCCGCGGAAAGCGAGCCGGTCCCTGGAACCCCTTTTCCACACAACATCTCGAAACTGAGTTTTCAACTATCCGGCTCGATTGTATAATAAATTCTTAATAAAAAAGAACAGCCAGTGTTTAATACTATATTAAAAACGCCCAATAACGATTATTGGACGTTTGTGTTCATTTGACTATAATTTGCTACCTTATTTCTTCCTTGCTGCTTCGCACCTACATACATTGCTCGATCAGCATGGCGAATTAATTCTAAGGGCTCTTCACAATCATCTGGATAAACCGCGACTCCTATACTGGCCGTAATGTTAATCTCCTGTACCTTCTCCCATTTTAATATGTGATCGTGAGAATAGAAAGATTCTGAAGATATGGCGTGTTTAATTTCTTCAGCTAAATTAATGGATTGACCAGCCGCATATCCGGGGAGAAGAATCACAAATTCTTCTCCGCCATAACGAGCAAGAACTCCTCTATTACTTAAAACCATTCGAAGTCTTTCAGAAAGCAGACAAAGAATTTCATTGCCACTTTCATGTCCATAGGTATCATTAACTTGCTTAAAATGATCAATGTCTAAAAGAATAAGAGCAATTGGCTTCTTTATATCATCAGTTTCCCATTGCAAAAATAAATCCTGCAAATAATTTTCAAAGTAACGATAATTGTAAAGGCCCGTAAGAGGGCATCGTTCACTTTCTTCTTTGCGCTGCTCATAGTGCCTCGCATTATCGATAGCAACCCCAAGGTAATTGCTAAGAATCCTAAGAATCATAAACTGAAATTGTACAAATGCTCGCTTCTTTTTAGAGTAAATAGTTATAATGCCTACAATCTCGTTATTTCTTTCTACAGGTACAGAAAGGACACTTTCCGCATTCTTAGGAGTAGATGAATTCGTCATATGCTTCCACTCAGCTCTCTTTTTATAATGGAAGCTTCCCGATTTTTTCCATGTTGCCCTGCTAACGCCTTCACTACTGTTCATCTGCACCTCTGAAAAATTCATTCCCCCGGAACAATCAAAGAAGCGGATTAGCTTTAATTGATTTTCAGATAATACATCATAAACATAAATATAATCAAGAGGCAGCAATTCGCTGAGACGGTCTACAAATAAGTCAAGAACATCTTTAACCCCAAGTTTCCCCGTAAGTTCATGTCCAATCTTACTAGTTCTCTTTAAGTAGGAATTAATCTCATTGCTATTATGAAAGAGCATTAGCATTCCGGAAATAAAGATAAAAGGAATTCCAACAAAAAACATTGCACTTATCCCAAATTCAAGGAAAACAATATAAAGGACAAACCCAACAGGGAGCACAATACCTGCAGTGGCTATGTCCCAGACAAAACCGCTGTCCCACCAAACAATTTTCTGCTTATAGAGGATCTTTGTAATTATTTTCAACGAAAGCTGATTGAGAACAATTTGTGATAACGCGTATGTAATGATCGGGATGGCATTCGTTATAGAGGAAACGGCTTCTCCCGCATGCTCTCCGCCCAAAGCATAATATACTTGAGCTGATAGGACGGATATAGCAAGAAACATCAGGAAATTGATAGGAATTCGATGAGAGGAAGTACGGTCCACGCGAACCTTCAAAAGTAAAAAGAGCAAAGATACTTGGGAGATGATAATTTCTACAAATAATCCATATTGTAAAAAAGCCGCAAATGCAATTCCCTGAGTAAAGAATACAGGGTTATCCCCAATTCGCAGAGGAAAGAGGGCTACGATGGAGGCAAGTATGACAAAAGCCCCAATTTCCCATATATTTACGTGGAGGGGCGGATCCAGCCAACGATACAGCAAGTAGATGCTCGAAGGCCATAGACAAGCCCAAAGTACCCATATCTTGATTCTTTTGTCCCTTTCCATCTTTGCACCCCATCCTTGATCACATTTTCCTATTATAGGAAAAATTAAGTAACTAAAATGTTACCATACAAGGAGTTAATATTCAAAATATTTCCTTATTTCTGATATGAAATAGAGGGATCCCGTGACGAGTAAAACTTCTCCTGTTTTCATCGTGGACATAGCCTGCCTGATTGCCTGAACATAATCAGAGACAGTTATAGTATCAGCTATAGGGGAGAGCTCAGTTAGCTCACTTCCTGTCATAGCTCTTGGGAACTCAAAGGTAGTCATATAGGCGACATCGACTATCTCTTTTAGAATTTCAAGCATAGTTACCACTGGTTTGTCTTCTAAAGCAGAATAAATAAGATGGACACGTTTTCCGCTAAAATGTCGTTTCATAGTATCCACAAGAGCCCGTGTCCCTTCTTCATTATGAGCGCCATCAATAATGGTTACAGGATTTGTACAAATGGTTTCAAAACGGGCCGGCCAGTAAGTTCTAAGCAAACCTCTGCTGTATTGAGTACGATTTATATCTGCCCCCCTTTGTTTCAGTTGCTCCATCGTCTGGAGGGCGAGAGCTGCGTTATCTACCTGATGCCGGCCTTTCATAGGACTAAGCAGATCTCCGGAATGAAATGATGAATTAATAAATTCAAAGGATTCCCCTTCAAGTGAGCTTTTTTTATGTTCCACTTGAAAATCTTTCCCTAAGATTGACACAGGAGCCTTATACAAAGAAGCCTGCTCTTTCAAAACACTTAAGACAGACTCTTCTTTAGCGCCAGTAATCAATGGAGTATTGGGTTTGATTATCCCTGCTTTTTCGTAAGCAATCTGTTCACGTGTATTCCCTAAAATATTTATGTGGTCAAGTCCGATATTTGTAATTACTGTTAAAAGCGGCTGAATGATATTCGTGGAATCATACCGACCACCTAGACCGACTTCAAACAAAATGAAGTCTAGATGTTTTTGAGAAAAATAAAGCACAGCCATGGCCGTAATAATTTCAAATTCTGTTGGTTCACCAAGAGACGTGTCTTTCAATTTTTCTGCCAAAGGTTTGATTGCTTCTGTTAAAGCAGCAAGTTCAGCATCAGGAATGGCTTCCCCATTCATACTGATTCTTTCATTAAATCTTATAATGTAGGGGGATGTGAATGTTCCTACATCGTAACCTTGCGTTTGGAGTAAATTACTTAAAAAAGTTACTGTCGAGCCTTTTCCATTTGTGCCCGCGATGTGAATAGCGTTCAGCTTTTTCTCTGGGTGACCCAGTTCTTCCATCATCCACTCCATCCGCTTTAATCCAGGTTTGACTTTAAATTTTTCTCTAGAATGTATCCATTGGATGGCTTCCTGGTAGTTTGGCATATCATTCCCTCTTTTCAAAAAGAGGAGAGTACTCCTAAGAATACCCTCCAGCTTCATTTATGCTTTTAGTTCCTCGATACGCGCTTCTACTTTGGCACGCTTATCTAAATAATCGTTCTCTTTTTCTCGTTCTTCTTCTACAACATGTTCTGGAGCTTTTTTTACAAACCCTTCATTAGACAGTTTCTTCTGAACACGACTAACTTCCTGGTCCCATTTTTTCCATTCTTTCTCCAGTCGTTTGATTTCATCTTCAATATTGATTAAACCTGCTAACGGAAGGTATAGCTCCGCTCCTGTAACAACAGATGACATAGCCTTTTCAGGAGCCTGAAGATCAGTCGCAATCGTCAATTCGCTTGGATTACAGAACTTCTCCAGATAGTCACGGTTCTTTTCAAGTTCACTTACTACGTCCTCGTCCTTCGCCTGAATCATTAACTGAATTTCTTTAGACATCGGAGTATCTACTTCTGCTCGGATGTTACGAACTGACCGGATAATGGAAACGAGACGATCCATTTCTTGCACGGCTTGCTCGTTATGGAATTCATCTCGTACCTCAGGCCATGAAGCCTGGGTGATGGATTCCCCCTGATGAGGCAGATGCTGCCAGATTTCTTCAGTGATGAAGGGCATAAATGGATGCAGCATACGCATGATCTGATCAAGCGTGTAAGCTAAAATAGACCTTGTGGTATGAATTCTTGCCGTGTCCTCCCCGTATAAAGGAAGCTTAGCCATTTCAATATACCAATCGCAAAAATCATCCCAAATGAAGTTGTACAGCTGTCTTCCGGCTTCACCAAACTCATATTTATCAATATTTTGTGTAACTTGCTGAATTGTTTGGTTTAATCGAGTCAGAATCCACTGATCAGCTACAGACTTTTCACCAGATAAATCAATATCCTCATACTTCAAATCGCCCATATTCATTAATGCAAATCTGGAAGCATTCCAAATTTTATTAGCAAAATTCCATGTGGATTCTACTTTTTCCCAATGAAAGCGTAAATCCTGACCAGGTGAAGACCCTGTCGATAGGAAGTATCGAAGCGAGTCCGCACCGTACTGGTCGATTACATCCATTGGATCTACACCGTTACCAAGGGACTTACTCATCTTACGACCATCCGCATCCCGAACCAGTCCGTGGATAAGAACATCTTCAAATGGACGACGTCCTGTAAATTCAATGGATTGGAAAATCATTCGGCTTACCCAGAACCCAATAATGTCATAGCCGGTAACCAATACATTAGTCGGGAAGTAGCGGTTATAATCATCGCTTTTTTCATCCGGCCAACCCATAGTGGAGAATGGCCAAAGAGCAGAGGAGAACCACGTATCAAGAACATCTTCATCCTGTATCCACTTTTCCGGATCTTTCGGTTCTTCTTTGCCTACATATATCTCACCTGACTCTTTGTGGTACCAGGCAGGAATTCGGTGGCCCCACCAAAGCTGACGCGAAATACACCAGTCACGCGTGTTCTCCATCCAGTGTAAATAAGGTTTTTCAAAGCGGTCGGGCACAAATTGCACTTTGTCTTCCCCTTTTTGTAAATCTACAGAAGCTTCAGCCAGGGGATTCATATCCACAAACCATTGAGTAGACAGATAAGGTTCCACAACAGCCCCACTGCGTTCGGAGTGACCAACTGAATGAAGATGTTCTTCAATATCAAAAAGAACTCCTTCTGCCTGAAGATCTTTGACGATCTGCTTACGGCAATCAAATCGATCCATACCCTGATATTTTCCTGCATTCTCATTCATACTGCCATCCTCATTCATAATGAGGACACGCTCCAGATTGTGGCGATTTCCAATTTCAAAATCATTCGGATCATGAGCAGGAGTGATTTTAACAGCCCCTGAACCAAATTCCATATCTACATAATCATCTGCCACAATCTCAATTTCTCTTCCCACAATAGGTAGTATAGCTTTCTTTCCAATTAATTGCTGGTAGCGTTCGTCTTCTGGATGAACAGCAATAGCCGTGTCTCCAAGCATCGTTTCGGGGCGAGTTGTTGCGATCTCAATTCCGCCTTCTTCATCCTTCAGAGGGTAGCGCATATGATAAAAGGCTCCCTGGACATCTTCATACTCTACTTCAATATCAGAAAGAGCGGTACGAGTAGCTGGATCCCAGTTAATAATATATTCGCCTCGATAAATTAAACCTTTTTCATAAAGCTTAACAAACACTTCTTTAACCGCTTCGGACAACCCGTCATCCAGTGTAAACCGTTCGCGCGAATAATCGAGACCAAGACCCAGCTTTTCCCATTGAGTCCGGATAAATTGGGCATATTCTTTCTTCCATTCCCATGATTTCTCAAGGAATTTTTCTCTTCCTAATTCATGGCGGGAAGTTCCGGATTCTCTCAGTTTTGCTTCTACTTTGGCTTGTGTGGCAATACCGGCATGATCCATCCCAGGCAGCCAGAGAACGTCGTATCCCTGCATCCGCTTCACACGACTTAAAATATCCTGAAGAGTCGTATCCCATGCGTGACCTAAATGTAATTTACCTGTAACGTTCGGAGGAGGAATAACAATGGTATAAGGTTCCTTATTCTTATCTCCTGACGCTTCGAAAAACTTACCGTCCACCCAGTACTGATAGCGATCCTTTTCAACGGATGCCGGATCATACTTAGTGGGCATTGAAAGATCTGTTTGACTCATATGGATCTTCCTCCTTATATCATCTATTTTAATAAAATAAAAAAATCTCTTTCGTCCTCAAAAGGACGAAAGAGATCTAATTCCGTGGTACCACCTTAATTTACAGACATGCTGTGCATATCTGTACACTTAAAAAAATAACGGCTTCTAACCGGCTCCTTCTACTTTTCGTTCAAAGAAGCTGCTCCAAGGGCGACCTTCCACCAACATAGATCCTGGAAAACTCTCACCATCCGTTTTCCTCTCTGAAGGATATGTCCATGTACTCTTCCCTGTCATGGCATTTCACGTATAATACTTCTATTACATATTGTATATAGAAATGATTATGTTAGTCAACTATTTGTGAAAAAAACGTAAATATGCAATGAAAGGAGGTTGATGGTCGTTGAGCCGCTTATACAGATATCGTCTTCCACCATGGTGCCGTACTTGTTTATTCGTTATCGAAAAAGCTTTATTACCAATTCTGGTTTTCCAATGTATCCGGACAATCTTTTTTCCTACAACATTTGATGTCTTCTTATTAGGAATTATTGTCGGAGTTTTTCTCGCTTTTCGTTATAAATGGATTTAACTAGGGATATATACAATTTGACCAGGGGAAACTTCATCTCTATGTTCATTTACTTTTTCCAACTGGTGGATGGATACTTCATATTTTTCAGCAATAGAAGCTAGCGTTTCATCTTCTTGAGCGATATACATTTTCATTTGAGTATAAGTCTCTTCCCGGTTAGGAAACAGGTGTTTAAATATCTGCTTGATTCCATCAAGTCCGCCTGGAGCTTCCTCTTTTTCCTCAGAGCCTTTAGTCGAGGATTCCATATAAGATGAAGAAGCGCTCACATTTTCTTCCGCGATATTTTCATGCCACACACTAGTACTTTCAGATGAGACCTCAAGCGTTTCTTCTTTTTTATCATGACCAAAAAATTCTGCGAAATTCTGTGATTTTTTATGAGGCCATCGTCCTTCTTCATGTGCTTCTATCTCCTGAGCCGACAGATCATTCCGATTCGTCAGCTGAACCACAGGGGCTTCCCTTTCAGGAACTACAGGATTCTCTTTTTCCTTACGTTCTTCTTTGTAATCCACCGGGCCAAGCGTCGCCGACTCATCAAACGTCTCCGAGTTATCCGCGGCATTTGCTTTTTGCTCGACTCCGTTTATATTTAACTGAGCATGCAGCCTTAGCTGATTATTCGCTGGAAGTTCATAATCGAAACTTTCTATATCAATGAGGACATCTTCCAGACTGGAAATCCGTTCGAGCGGTACTGTAATTTCTACAGGGAATGAATGAGAAAAATAATAGACCCCTTCTTCGCCTGATTCCACATGATCCATTGTCCTTACCGACTGCAGCGGGGCAGCCTCTTCATATTTATGATCAGATTGGTGGGGTACATATTCTCCCGCCAGATCAACCGTTCCTTTTAAACGCACTTCATCTCCATATTCCTCAATTACGATTTCAGGCTCCAGTGAGATTCCAATTAGTTCCCTGACTCCCTGTCCTTCCTTAAACCATATCGCTTCGTCTAAATAAAAAGAAAATACGTTTTGTTTATTTTTCAATGGATTTGCCCCTCCCAGAATATAATAAACCCAAGCCTCTATTACCACCTTATGCGGTAACTGAGTTTATATACATGGAGGGTGCAGAAAAAGGCATGACCGAATACGGCCATGCCTAGTACATTTCTCATTTACAGGGATGCAAATACTTTTTCTACTGCCCTGATTGTTTTCTCTATATCTTCCTCTGTATGCTTCGTTGATAGGAAGAGTCCCTCGAATTGGGAAGGGGGAAGATAGATTCCTTCTTCAATCATCCCTTGATAATAACGTGTAAACATTTCGAGATCAGATGCATTCGCTGTTTCAAAATCGATTACAGGATCATTTGAAAAGAAGAATCCTACCATAGATCCTGCCCGGTTAACCGTTAACGGAATATTATTTGCTTTGGCCGCTTTTTCATATCCTTCTACCAGCCGGTCCACTTTTTTATTAATTCCTTCATAAGCTTCTTCTGTCATCGACGAAACCGTTTCGTAACCAGCTGTCATAGCTAATGGATTTCCTGACAAAGTACCAGCTTGATAGATGTCTCCAACCGGGGCCACTCGTTCCATAATATGACGCTTACCTCCATATGCTCCGACAGGTAAGCCGCCGCCGATCACTTTCCCAAGACAGGTCATATCCGGTGTAACACCAAAATGACCTTGTGCACTATGATAGCCGACTCGAAATCCGGTCATTACTTCATCAAAAATCAGTACAGTTCCATTATTCTCTGTTAATTCGCGAAGTTCCTGCAGGAAACCCTCCTGAGGAGGGACGACACCCATATTTCCGGATACTGGTTCAATAATGACCGCAGCCAAGTCCTCTCCATATTCTTCAAAAACATAGCGCACGCTTTCTAAATCATTATAAGGAACCGTGATCGTATTTTGAGCAATGGATGCTGGAACTCCCGGAGAATCAGGCAGCCCTAAAGTGGCAACACCGGAGCCTGCCTTGATAAGGAGTGAGTCACCATGCCCGTGATAATTCCCTTCGAATTTGAGAATTTTGTCACGACCAGTGTACCCACGGGCAACACGCAGTGCGCTCATTGTGGCTTCTGTACCTGAATTGACCATCCTTAACATTTCAATGGATGGAACACGTTCAATAACTAACTCTGCAAGATGGTTTTCAATTTCGGTAGGAGTACCAAAGCTCGTACCTTGCTCGGTTACTTTTTTCAAAGACTCTACTACCTTTTCATCCGCATGCCCTAAGATTAAAGGTCCAAAACTAAGTACATAATCGATGAATTCGTTACCATCCAGGTCATACAGTTTAGACCCTTTTCCTTTTTCCATAAATATAGGATCCATGTTTACAGAATTAAATGCCCTCACCGGAGAGTTAACTCCGCCCGGCATTAAATCCACCGCTTTATTATAAGCAGCTGAAGAGCGGTCAAATTGTTTCATAGCGACTCATCCTTTCTAAAATCAGTGGTTTATTCGTCCAACCATTTAGCTGCATTTTTGGCAAAGTAAGTAACAATGAGATCAGCACCTGCCCGCTTCATAGAGGTAAGCTTTTCGAGAACAATTTCCTGCTCATTCACCCAGCCATTTTGAGCGGCAGCTTTAATCATAGAGTACTCTCCGCTCACATTGTAAGCAACGAGTGGAAGATTAAAGCGGTCCTTAACTTCTCTCATAACATCTAAATAAGCAAGAGCAGGCTTCACAATAAGAAAGTCTGCACCTTCCTCTACATCCGATTCTGCTTCCCGAATGGCTTCCAATCGGTTCGATGGATCCATCTGATATGCTCTTCGATCACCGAATTGCGGAGAACTATGAGCTGCATCCCGGAAAGGACCATAAAATGAAGAAGCATATTTCACTGCATAGGACATGATCGGAATCTGGCTGTACCCGGCCTCATCCAGTCCTTTTCGAATAGCGGTGACAAAACCATCCATCATATTGGAAGGTGCGATTATGTCCGCCCCTGCTTCAGCTTGAGTAACTGCTGTCCGAGTAATATATTGAAGCGATTCATCATTGTCAATATCGCCTTCACGAACGATACCACAATGCCCGTGATCTGTGTACTGACATAAACACGTATCTGCAATTACAGTTAATGAAGGAACCTCTTCCTTAATCAGTCGGATGGACCTTTGAACGATTCCTTCTTCGTGATAAGCCTGGCTGCCTACTTCATCTTTCTCATTCGGCACTCCGAAAACAATAACAGAACGAACACCCACACGGGTTAATTCATTCATCTCTTCTGTTAAATACTCAAGCGACACTTGATAAACCCCAGGCATGGAAGCTACTTCATTCTTAACCCCTTCCCCTTCAACTACGAATATGGGGAAGATCAAATCGTCCTTACGTAAATGCGTTTCCCGAACTAACGCTCTCATTGACTCTGTCCGCCGCAGACGGCGATGGCGTTTAAAATCTAACTCTGCCATAGTATCGATTCCCTTCTTATGAAAAAAATTGCACCATCTTCTCAACCATATCTTCCATTGTATAATGCTCGGGTAAAAAGACTTTTTGAAAACCGAAATGCTCTGCCTGACTGGCGGTCGTGGGTCCTATGCAAAAACAAGGAAGGTCCCGACCTGTTTCAGGCATGTCTCTCATGATAGCAAAATAGGCCTGGACGGTGGATGGGCTTGTAAACGTTAGTGCGTCAATCTCATGATTACAGATCAATTGACGAATCTGTTTCTGATGCTCTTTCAATAGTAGCGTATCATAGACCGTGATTGTTTGAAAAAAGACCTGCTGTTCTGCGAATTTTTCTGGGAGAACATCCCTCGAGCGGTTTCCCCTGACGTATAGGATCATGCCTGGAGTACTTTTTTCTCTGAAAAACTCTTCAGCCATTGTATCAGCCTGGAAGCTGGATGGCATAAAATCAGCATCGTATCCATAAGTCTTAAGTGTACGCGCTGTCTTTTCTCCAATAATAGCAAATCGTAATGTATCCGGAATACAAATCCCGGATTGATTTACCAGCTCGAAAAAAAACTTCACACCATTAGAGCTTGTAATAAAAACCCATACATAGTTGTGAAGTTTCTTGAGGATCTCTTGATTCTCCTTCGAGTCATTTAATTGAAAATGAAGGAGAGGGGTTTGTAAAGCTTCTCCCCCCTCCTTATTTATCCGGTCTACAAAAGGCCTTGCCTGGGATGCGCCTCTTGTGACAAGAATCGTTTTCCCCGCAAGAGGCTTCATTACTGGTCATACTCCTCTTTAGCCTGATCTACAATTTCCTGAGCTCCTTGAGCTTTGAGACGATCAGCAGCTTCTTTTCCTACAGCCAGCGGGTCTTCTCCACTCACAGTTTCGTGAAGAATGGTTTTACCATCAGGAGTACCTACCAACGCACTCAATACAATCTCGCTGCCCTTTCTATATGCATATCCTCCGATTGGAACTTGACAACCGCCATTAAGATCATGGAGAAACTTACGTTCAGCCGATACGGTTGTAGCTGTATATTCATGATTAATCTGCATAAGGAAATCCCGTAACGAAGAATCATTTTCCCGGCACTGTATCGCTAGCGCTCCTTGCCCTACGGCAGGCACACACACTTCCGGTTCTAAATATTCGGTTACAAGATTATCATCCCATCCCATACGTTTTAATCCTGCGGCTGCTAAGACAATCGCATCAAAATCTTCCTCTTTCAATTTTCGAAGACGTGTATCAATGTTGCCGCGAATCCATTTCACCTCAACGTCTGGTCTCACAGCTTTGATCTGAGCACTTCTCCGCAGACTGCTGGTTCCCACAATGGCTCCTTCGTGCAAGTCTTTAAGCGCAACATTACCATTCGATACAAATGCATCTCTATGATCTTCTCTAATTGGCACGGAAGCAACAGTTAAACCAGAAGCTACCTCTGAGGGCATATCCTTCATCGAGTGAACAGCCATATCAATTTCACCATCATACATGGCTTGTTCTATCTCTTTAATAAATAACCCTTTCCCTCCAACTTTAGATAATGTCACATCCAGAATTTTATCCCCTTTTGTAGAAATTCTCTTAATTTCAAATTCATAACTGGGATCTATATTTTTTAGTTGTTCGATTACCCACTCCGTCTGAGTGATAGCTAGATTGCTTTTTCTTGAACCGATCACTATTTTCTTCATGTGACTACCTCCTTAAAAATGAAAATTCGATAATGAACCAAATAAAAAGAAATTAATTAATAGAAATAAAAAAGCGCCCGAGTTGAATATAGAAATGGACCGTCCCTGATAACCTTTTACCACCCTTAAAACCAGGTAAACGATATACACGAAAAGTACAAGGAACGAGCCTAATGTTTTTGAGTCATACCAGTAAAATGTATCAGGTGATATATATCCCCAGGTAACGCCTAAGATTATAGCAATTAACAACAGAGGAACTCCCAGTATAACCGATATATAAGAAAAGTGATCCAGTTTTGTTAAGTCACCTAAACGAAACAGTTTAGCATTCCACTTTTTTTTCTTTAAAAGACGGTACTGCAGCAAGTACATAATTGAAAATATAAATGATAGTGTAAAAAAACCATAAGAAATAATGGCTAAGCTGATATGAACCACAAGCATCTCATTTACGAGCTCCACTCCCCGGTCCTTTAAATCATTCTGGGCTCTGGTGGATAAATGGATGAGTACAACAAGAAACCCAACCACATTCGTAAAGAATACTAGAAAATCCACTCTAAACAGTCGATTAATAATTAAGGAGAACGTTACTAAAATCCAGGCATAAAAATATAAACCATCATATACGGTCATTATGGGTAAATTCTCGTCTATCAAAACTTGTGTCAATAAAAAAAAGGTTTGTAAAACCCAAACCATACTAAGTAACCAGAAGGCTGCTCGGTTAGCCTTCCGGTTCGTCTGCACAAAGTCAATGAAATATCCAATTAAACTAAGTCCATAAAGTAATAGGATGAGTTCGTACACCCATTTAAGCTCGAACATATGGACATCCACCCTTACGGATTAACAATAGAGTTGGCGACAGGAAAAAATTGGCCTGTCTCATCTTCTTGCTTCACAGCTGATTGGTTTTTTTTCGTCTGCTCTTTTACTTCTTCCTCAACCTGAGCTTCGATCCCAAATATTTGAGTGAACAAGCGCAATGTTTCTTCTGAATCAGGCTGAGCCGCTAATTCTTTAGCCTGCAGGATAGGTTCCTTTAACATTTGGTTAATAATGCTTTTCGTATGTTTACTAAGGACTTTTCTTTCACGATCCGTAAGTTCAGGCATTTTTCGTTCAATGCTTTTCATCGTCTCTGCTTGAATGCCAAGGGCTTTAGAGCGCAAAGCGGAGATTACAGGCACGACTCCAATAGTCTGAAGCCATTCTTTAAATTCTACAATTTCAGCTTCCACCATGATTTCAATTTCTTCAGCTGCTTGCTTGCGTATAGCCAAATTAGCGTCAACAATGCCTTGAAGATCATCAATATCATATAAGAATACGCTCTCCAGATTTTCCATGGCTGGATCTAAATCTCTTGGTACCGCAATGTCTACAAAGAAGAGAGGTTTTCCTTTTCTCTTACGGTGAATAGGCTCCATTCTCTCTTTAGTCACTACATAATCTGTAGCTCCTGTGGAACTTATTACGATGTCAGCGTCTGTAAGAACAGAGTCCAGATCTTCCATGGTCCGTGCTTGTCCATTAAACTGGTCAGCTACTACCTGTGCCTTAGAAAGGGTACGGTTAATAACGGTTACTTTACGTACTCCGGATCCGTGCAGGTTTTTAGCAGCAAGCTCTCCCATCTTACCCGCACCCAGAATCACAATATGCTTATGAACAAGATCCCCGAATATTTTTCGGGCAAGCTCAACCGCAGCGTAACTCACCGAAACAGCATTTTCACTGATTTCAGTATCTTTATGGGCTTTTTTAGCCATCGTTACTGCCTGCTTAAACAATTGATTAAAGATCGTCCCGGTGGTTCCTGCTCCCTGACCATTTATGAAAGCTTGTTTCATTTGACCCAATATTTGGGTTTCTCCCAGCACCATTGAATCAAGACCAGAGGTCACTCGAAGCAAATGTTCAATTGCCCCATCTGTTTCATAAAAGGATAGGAATGGAGAGAATTCATCTTTATCTGCATTAAACCAATCTGCTAAGAATTGTTTAATATAATAGCGTCCTGTGTGCAGTTGATCTACCACTGCATAGATTTCCGTACGATTGCATGTAGAAATAATCACATTTTCCAGTACACTTTTACGGTTGTTTAGCTCCTGCATAGCCTCCGTTAAGTGTTTATCCGAAAAAGTGAGTTTTTCCCTAATTTCCACAGGGGCCGTTTTATAGTTGAGACCAACAGCTAAAATATGCATTTCATCTACCCCCATTAAACGTTCCAGACTTTCACATATGAACTAGTATAACATAAATCCGCACCTATTTTCCCGCAAAAATATGAACAGAATTCGAAAATGATGTGATAGGATATAGATACGTTGGTAAAGAATATTTTTACTATTTCTTTAGAATAAATTTAAATTATAATCCGTTTGTAATATATCAAACCCAGGCTCATTGCGCAAGTAAACAAAATTACTATTATAGGAATGGATGGGATCGCTAGATGACTAAACAGAATTCTTTAGTTGGTTTTTTACTCATTGGTTTTGGATTATATTTCCTGGTCAGCCAACTAAATATCCCCTACTTATCTGAGTTTTACTCATGGCCTACTCTACTCATTATTATTGGAACTTCCTTTTTATTACATTATTATATAATAAAAGATCATTCGAGTCTTTTTACCGGGGCCTTACTACTGGGATTCGGCATTCATTTCCACGCGATCCGACATGTAGAGTTCTGGACAGATGATTGGCCCTTTTACTTTCTGGTTATAGGTACGGCTTTTCTTATCAGGTATGCTGGTGCCAGAAAAGGACTGATACCTGCGTTATTATTCCTTGGGTTCGGTTTTTTTGCTTTATTATGGCCAGTTAATCCTGGGTGGTTTCAATGGATTCATACTGGTTTTCAAACTATTATTAGGTACTGGCCGCTGGTCCTGATTATTTCCGGGATATATATATTAAAAAAATAGTTGCAAAAAGCCGCTGTGGTTTAAGCCCCAGCGGCTTTTTATTATAGAATAGAGCTTAAAAAAGCTTGTGTTCTTTCTTCCTTCGGGTTTTCAAAAATTTCTTTTGGTGCGCCTGTTTCAACAATTTTACCTTCGTGCATATAAACTACACGATCTGCTACCTCGCGAGCAAAGCCCATCTCGTGGGTAACTACAACCATTGTCATCCCCTCTTTAGCCAGATCCTTCATCGTTTGCAATACTTCACCTACAAGCTCTGGATCAAGAGCTGAGGTAGGTTCGTCAAATAGCATGATCTCTGGCTTCATAGCCAGGGCACGCGCAATAGCTACGCGCTGCTTCTGTCCCCCAGACAAACGAGAGGGATAATCATTTGCTTTTTCAGCAAGCCCTACCTTTTCAAGCAATTCTTTTCCTTCTTTTTTAGCTTGAGATTTGGACAGTCCCTTCACTTGGGTAGGAGCTTCCATAACGTTTCCAAGTACAGTCTTATGAGGGAAAAGATTAAAGTGCTGGAAAACCATACCTACCTTTTGTCGTACTTCATTAACGTTGTCTTTTTTCGGGTTAACTTCATTTCCTTTGATAAAGATCTCTCCACTGTTTTTCATTTCTAAAAAGTTTAAGCAGCGAAGCATTGTACTCTTTCCCGAGCCACTGGCACCAATTAAAACGACCACTTCACTCTCTTCTACATGAAAATCAATATCCTTCAGAACATGGTTGTCCCCGAAATATTTATTTAATTTATTAACTTCTATCATTTGCTTAGCCAAACTGCACCCCTCCTCTATAGTTACTCATCGCCACTAACAGCCATTTTCTTCTCAATCAAGCTAACCACAAGGGTTAGAAGGAAGACAAGAATTAAATAATACACAGCACTTACAAGCAGCCATGTCATATAATCAAAAGTATTTGCCCCTTGTGTGGTAGCAACAGCGAATATCTCTGAAACTCCTATAAACGCAGCTAGAGATGAATCTTTTAACCCAATAATAAACTGATTACCGAGCGGGGGCAACGCCCGCCGGAATGCCTGAGGGAGAATGATTCTTCTCATCGTTAATGCTTGACTCATCCCAAGAGAACGTCCTGCTTCTGTTTGACCTTTACCTATGGATTGTATAGACCCCCGGAATATTTCAGCAATATAGGCACCATTATGGAATGCAAGCCCCAAGGAAACCGACCAGAATCCACTAATCATCCATACGTTGGTCAAGCCATAGTAGAATACAAAAATCTGCACAATAAGCGGTGTTCCCCTTACGATGTAAATATAAGCATTCGCGATCCATTCCAGAGGCTTAATATTAGAAATTTTTAATAAGGCAAAGAATAAACCGACAAATATTGCAATAAATATGGAAACGGCTGTTAATGCAAGGGTAAGCTGAGAAGCTTCAAAAAATAACTCCCGGCTGTTTACAAGAGCTTCCCAAAACCCTCCCCAAAAAGAAATAAACTGTAAGTACATAACCTCAACTCCTTTTTAATGTCAAAAAAGAGTACGCACACGCGCACTCTTTAGACTTCCGTATAACTAAAATCATCAATTACTCAGGTTTAGTGGTAATATCGTCACCAAAGTATTCATTACTAATTTCAGCAAGGGTACCATCTTCACGAAGTTTTTCGAGAGCTGCATTGATGTCTTCTAATAGCTTATCGTTATCTTTTGCTACGGCTACCGCCTGTTCACTGCGTTCAATCATTTTTTTAGCCTCAATTTCAAGATCTTGCTGCATAGCTTCTTTACCTGTTAAGAAGTCCGTGATAACTGCGTCATGACGGCCCTTTGCAAGTGATTGTAAGGCCACAACATCACTATCATATGTCTTAATATTTTCCGTTGCCTCCTCAGCAAATTTACTGTAAGTTGAACCTTTGGAAACGGCAATCTCTTTCCCTTCTAAATCTTCAAGGGTTTCAATATCACTTCCAGGGCGTGTGAAAATTTGAGCTCCAGAATAATAATACGGTGTTGAGAAAGCTACTTGTTCTGCACGAGCATCTGTGATCGTATGGCTTGCTACGGCAGCATCAAAGCGGCCTGTTTTAACACCTTCTACAATAGAGGCAAATTTCTGTTTTTGAGGATTTGGTTCAAGGTCCAGTTCCTCAGCTATTGCATTTGCCACATCGATATCAAAACCTGACATCTCCCCGCTCGCATCTGTCATGCTAAATGGACGGAATTCTCCAGAAGAGGCGAAAGTAAATTTACCTTCTTCGACTAAACCGTAATCTGTATTAGATCCGCTCGATTCCTCCGGGCCTTCTTCTGAATCACCCGAAGTTTCTCCGCCCTCTTCACTGCTTCCGCAAGCAGCCAAAGCAAAGATCATAATAATAGTAAGAGGTAACATAAATAAGTACTTTTTCATATTATCCCAATCCATCCCTTCATTAAATTGTTATCTAATTGTTATATTGGCAATAATGTTAATTATATCTATCATTCAAAGTTTTCCCAAAATTTAAAATAATGCATATCCCCCCAAAATATCGGAAATGAAGGATTGGGTTATGTAATTACAGTTAATTCCTTATAAATGCATGGAATTGCTTGAAATTATCTTGAATTCTTAAAGTTGTAATTTCATCAGAATTAGCCATCTATAAACGATCTCCACTTCCTTAGAACTCCTTAAAGAAATAAATCATAAATGAAGATAGCAATGACCTTACAAAAGGGCATAATCGTTATACGTTAAAAAAGCCACTCCTAATTAAAGGAGTGGCTTTCCTTACATATTCAAGTGTCCCAGCATAGTTTTCCACGCAAGTTCTTTTCCCTCTCCGGTTTCAGAGGAAAAAGGAATCAAAGTATCCTCTTCTTCCATTTCCAAAACCTGCTGAATCGTTTTTAGCTGTTTGTGTTTTTGACTTTTCTTAAGTTTGTCCAGCTTTGTCGCAATAACCATTACCGGTAATCCAAAATGTTTTAAATAGTTATACATGATAACATCATCTTCCGTAGGTTTATGGCGGGAGTCAATGATCAGAGCAGTTGCGCGCAGCTGCTCTCTTTCTGAAAAGTACTCTTCCATCATTTCTCCCCATTTGGCACGCTCTTTTTTAGATACTTTAGCATAGCCATATCCTGGAACATCTACGAAATGAAACAGATCATTAATTATATAAAAATTTAATGTCTGCGTTTTTCCGGGTTTAGATGAAGTTCGAGCCAGATTCTTCCTTTGAATCATCTTGTTTATAAACGAAGATTTCCCTACATTTGATCTTCCTGCCAAGGCAATTTCTGGAATCGGAGCTTTAGGATACTGTTTTTTACTTGCTGCGCTAATTACAATATCTGCATAATTAACCTTCATGGACTTCCTCCACCAGCGCTTGGTTTAAGACTTCATCTAAGTGCTTAACCGATATAAACGTTAACCCTTCACGAACACTTTCCGGAATATCTTCTAAATCTTTTTCGTTTTCAGCAGGAATAATAATTTTAGAAAGACCAGCCCTGTGGGCACTTAATGATTTCTGCTTTAATCCACCTATTGGCAGCACTCGTCCTCGCAGCGTTATTTCTCCCGTCATACCCACCTCTTTCCGAACAGGCCGTCCGGTAAGTGCAGAGACCAGAGCAGTAGCAATTGTGATCCCTGCAGAAGGTCCATCTTTAGGTGTTGCTCCTTCTGGAACATGAATATGAATATCATTCTTTTCTACAAAGTCAGCATCGATATTCAGCTCTTGTGCACGGGAGCGAATGTAACTGAAAGCCGCTTGTGCGGATTCCTTCATAACGTCTCCGAGTTTACCTGTAAGCGTAAGATTTCCTTTCCCTGGGTAAATAGATACTTCAATGGAGAGCGTATCGCCTCCTGCAGCAGTGTACGCAAGGCCTGTAGCTGTTCCAACCTGGTCCTCAAGCTCAGCTTGGCCATATCTGAATTTAGGACGTCCCAGCAGTTCTTCCAATTGCTTCTCTGTAACCACAACACGCTGCTTTTCGCCAGACACAATAATTTTAGCAGCTTTTCTGCATATACTTGCCAGTTCGCGTTCTAATCCGCGTACTCCAGCTTCACGTGTATAAGTTCTGATCAATTTAAGTAAAGCATCTTCTCTGATTTGAATTTGTCCTTTACTTAAACCATTTTCTTTTATTTGTTTAGAAAGCAAATGCTCTTTTGCGATATGAAGTTTCTCTACCTCCGTATAACCAGCTATGTTAATTACTTCCATACGGTCCTGTAATGGTCCCGGTATAGAAGACATAGTATTGGCTGTAGCTACAAACATAACTTTTGATAAATCATAGTGTTCTTCAATAAAGTGGTCACTAAAAGTACTATTCTGTTCAGGATCAAGTACTTCCAGCATGGCAGATGAAGGATCTCCCCTAAAATCACTGGCCATTTTATCGATCTCATCCATAAGAAATACAGGATTGACGGTCTCTGCCCTCTTCATTCCTTGAATAATTCTACCCGGCATCGCCCCGATATACGTTCTCCGGTGTCCTCTTATTTCAGCTTCATCTCTCACTCCACCAAGTGAGATTCGGACAAAATTACGATTTATAGCACGTGCTATGGATTTTGCAAGTGATGTTTTACCTACCCCTGGAGGACCGACTAGACATAGAATTGGGCCTTTAATGGATTGAGTAAGTTTTTGCACAGCTAGATATTCAAGCACGCGCTCTTTTACCTTTTCTAATCCATAGTGGTCTTCATCCAAAATCTTCTCTGCATGCTTAACGTCCAGATTATCTTCTGTTTCAGCGGTCCACGGAAGAGAAACAAGCCACTCAATATAATTACGGATAACGGAACTTTCCGCACTGCTTTGTGGAACTTTTTCATAGCGGCCTAGTTCCTTATATGCTATTTTCTCTACTCGTTCAGGCATCTTAGCTTCTTCAATCTTTTCTTTCAATTGAGCAACTTCGCCCGTCTTGCCGTCTTTATCACCCAGCTCATTCTGTATCGCTTTCATCTGTTCACGTAAGTAGTATTCTTTTTGTGTTTTTTCCATAGATTTCTTAACACGCTGCCCGATCTTTTGTTCGATTTGCAGGACATCACGTTCGTTCCCTATAAGTTCTATTAATTTCTGAAGACGCGCTTTCACATTCTCAGTTTCTAAAATGGACTGCTTATCTTTTAGTTTTACGGGCAAGTGAGATGTTACGATATCTGCCAGATGACTTGGTTCATCTATGTCTGATACCGTATTGTAGGTCTCCTGGCTTACCTTTTTTGATACTTTTACGTATTGTTCAAATTGACTCATTAACGTGCGCATCAAAGCTTCTTCTTCGTTTTTATCCTCGTGTTCATCCTCAAGTCTGTGAATATTTGCTTGATAAAACTCGTCACCTTCACTTACTTCATCAATTGTTGCACGATAAAGTCCTTCTACGAGTACACGATTTGTACCATTAGGCAGTTTCACCATCTGCTTCACTCGTGCCACTGTACCAACAGAGTACATATCATCAGAAGACGGGTCATCAATATTCACTTCTTTTTGTGACACAAGGAAGATTTCATTATCTTCCATCATGGCTTGTTCTAATGCATTAACCGATTTTTCTCTTCCAACATCCAGGTGCAGTACCATAGATGGGTACACTAACAATCCTCTAAGAGGAAGGAGGGGGATTTGATTTTTCTGTTTGTCTGTCATATTCTTTGCACCTCCGTATAATGCCAATACGTATTCTAATCATATATAAAACTTTTTGGAAAGTAAACGCAGGAAAACTATTAGTTTCCAATGCCGAACCCCCTTCACATTGAAGCGTGAAGGGGGCAGCCTCTTCAAATGATACCCATATTATGAGCAAGAAGTGCTTCTTTCATCCTTTATGTACCAAGCTTTATCGCAAGAGTTTCTAATCAGGATAGCTGCAAGGTATCCAATGAAATGTGCGGTGTCTAATGATCGACCTTTCTCTTTTCGCAAAGTATAAAATGAAGCCGCGCTACAGCTAGGCGTAGCGCGGCTTGAAGTTAAAGAGAAAATACCTCTCCAAAGTTTTACTTAAGCACTTTCTTTAGGAGACTCTTTATTCTCATCCTCGACCGTTCCATCAGTCAAAATAAGCTTAGGACGGCCATTTTCCGCTGTAACTGTTTCTTTAGTAATGATGCATTTTTCAATATCATCACGTGAAGGTAATTCATACATAACATCAAGCATGATGCCTTCAATTATAGAACGCAGGCCGCGGGCACCTGTTTTACGTTCAATGGCCAGGCGTGAAATTTCACGAAGACCTTCTTCTTCAATTTCCAGCTCTACATGGTCTATTTGGAACAATTTCTGATATTGCTTAACAAGTGCATTCTTAGGCTTTGTAAGAATCTCTACAAGTGCATCTTCATCTAATTGCTCAAGGCTTCCAATTACCGGCAAACGGCCGATAAATTCAGGAATCAAACCATAACTAAGCAAGTCCTCAGGGAGTACTTTTGTAAGCAACTCTTTCTTTTCATTCTCATCAACATTTTGTTCCGAGCCAAATCCTATTACTTTTCGTCCCAAGCGACGTTTGATAATTTGGTCAATTCCATCGAACGCTCCTCCAACGATGAACAGTACATTGGTCGTGTCGATCTGAATAAATTCTTGATGAGGATGTTTGCGGCCTCCTTGTGGAGGAACACTAGCCTGCGTACCCTCAAGAATCTTCAGTAAAGCCTGTTGTACGCCTTCACCTGATACATCGCGTGTTATAGAAGGATTTTCAGACTTACGAGCCACTTTATCAATTTCATCAATGTAAATTATACCTTTTTCAGCTTTTTCTACATCATAGTCGGCTGCTTGTATTAATTTAAGAAGAATGTTTTCCACATCTTCTCCTACATAACCAGCTTCCGTTAGTGAAGTAGCATCTGCAATGGCAAATGGAACATTTAATATACGGGCAAGTGTTTGAGCAAGAAGTGTTTTACCGCTTCCTGTAGGCCCAAGCATTAGGATGTTACTCTTGGCAAGCTCTACATCATCATTTTTCGTCCCTGCGTTAATACGCTTGTAATGATTGTAAACAGCCACGGATAAATTTTTCTTAGCCTGTTCTTGACCAATGACATAATCGTTAAGAATTTCACGGATTTCTTGTGGTTTTGGTACCTCTTTGAATTCTACTTCTTCTTCATTTCCAAGTTCCTCTTCAACAATTTCTGTACAAAGTTCAATACATTCATCACATATATATACCCCTGGTCCTGCCACGAGCTTGCGAACCTGCTCTTGACTTTTACCGCAGAAAGAACACTTTAGCTGTCCTTTTTCCTCATTGAATTTAAACATACATTTCACCCCTTAATAAAATGACGCAATAGTTGCGACTGAAGCTTTAAGATATGACCTTAAACGATTCAGTTTCTTTTGCTCATCATACCAAAATAACTCCTAACAAAAAAGCAATACCTATTAGAGGTGTGCGAATCTCTATTGCACCAACCTCATTATGTAGATATGTAATGGATAAGTCAAACAAAAGGATACCTCTATAGTGTATGTAAAACACAGGAAGTATCATTCATAATATCCACTAATTCTTTAACCTATACTCTACTATGAGGAAATATAGGAGGAGACAAGGAGCAATCCCGCCCCTTGTCTCCAGCTCATCTTATTCAGATTTAGTTTTGCTGTTTTCAACTAATACGTCAATTGCTTTACGTACCTTAAGATCTTCTTTGATCATGTCTGTATTTCCGCCAAGCATCTGAGTTAACTGAGCTACATCTGTTTGATACATGGATGCCATGTTCTCAAGCTCTGCATTAACATCTTCATCTGCAACATTTACATCTTCAGCTTCAGCAATTGCTTCAAGAGTCAAGTTGGTTTTAACTCTCTTGCCTGCATCTTCCTTCATTTGTTCACGAAGTGCGTCTTCATCTTGCCCTGTGAACTGGAAGTACATATCTTTGGTCATACCCTGCATTTGAAGGCGCTGTTCAAACTCTTGAACCATGCGATCAAGCTCAGTATCAACCATAGATTCTGGAATTTCTACTTCTGCATTCTCAGAAGCTTTTGTTACAAGTGTGTCACGTTTTTGGTTTTCAGCATCCGTTTTCTTTTGCTCTTCCAAACGTTCACGTGTTTTCTTAGTAAGTTCATCAAGAGATTCAACCTCTTCATCAACATCTTTAGCAAATTCATCATCAAGCTCTGGGAATTCTTTTCCTTTAATTTCATGAATGGTTACTTTGAATGTAGCTTCTTTTCCGGCAAGATCTTCTGCATGGTATTCTTCAGG
This sequence comes from Halobacillus sp. B29, assembly GCF_052246755.1. Lineage (NCBI taxonomy): Bacteria > Bacillati > Bacillota > Bacilli > Caryophanales > Bacillaceae > Halobacillus > Halobacillus sp. B29. The sequence continues at coordinate 152,689 of NZ_JBQQCM010000002.1, read as the reverse complement.
GAAAGTTACAGTCACTTCTGTTTCTTCTCCTGCTTTCTTACCTACCAGTTGCTCTTCGAAACCTGGAATAAATGAACCTGATCCTACTTCTAGAGAATAGTTTTCAGCTTGTCCACCTTCAAAAGCCTCTCCATCAACAAAGCCTTCAAAGTCCATAACTACAGTGTCGCCGTCTTCAACTTGACCATCTTCTTTAACCACAAGTTCAGCTTGTTTCTCCTGAAGTTGTTTCAGTTCATTCTGCACATCTTCTTCTGTAACTTCTGTGCTTTGCTCTTCAACTTCTAAGCCTTTGTATTCTCCAAGATTAACTTCGGGCTTAACGGTTACTTCAGCTGTAAATACCAGGTCTTCACCTTTCTCAATCTGCTTAACATCTACTTCCGGACGATCTACCGGCTCGATCCCAGTTTCTTCTACAGCATTTGAGTACGCCTGAGGAAGCACAATGTCAAGAGCATCCTGATAAAGAGATTCCACCCCGAAACGTTGCTCAAATAATTTCCTAGGTACTTTACCCTTACGGAATCCAGGTACTTGTACATCTTTTACTACTTTTTTGAAGGCTTGATCAAGTGCTTGGTCGAACTCACTTGCTGGTACTTCTACTGTTAAAGTACCTTGATTACCTTCTTGCTTTTCCCATTTTGCTGACATAAAAAATTCCCTCCAACATCTATTCATTCAATTTCGTCAATGGACGATTGTTCATTGATTCTATGACTCTTTATACATACGAATCTCATTTGCAACCATTATATTATAACATAAACAAACGGGCTTTCAAGATATGTACATATAAGTGGAATAATCTCACCTTCGTTTGTTATTCTCCAATGATCAAAGCATAATGTTGTTCACACAATTCAATTTCTTCTATATATTTCTGAACATCCTCTATATCCGTCTTTTCATGGTAAGGCAGCTGCAAATACTGATGTCCAATTTGTTTGAGGGCTTCAACAATAATTGCAACTTCATTCTCATTAGGAAACAATGGAAAGCGTACATAACAGTACCTATATAAAAGACGGTCCAGAATGACATACATACTTGGATTATTCTGTTCGATTCCCCCAAGTCTCATCTGAATTTGTTTTATAATGTAATCAGACTGTAATTGATTTAGTTTCCCGGGTACCACTTCCATTATCTGACCGAATTTTTGAACCTGCATTTGATCTTCTATATGACTATCTCTGAACCATTCAATTACTGCTGATTTGATAATTGGATGAACTGAATTATCCTTGAGAATTGGTCTGAATGTCTCTACATGCGGTAAAGCCGGCTGTTTCTTAAACTGGTTTACCATTGACCATTGCTTTTGAATATTATTTTTTTCCAATGCAGCCAGAAAATCATTAATCAGTTTTTCGCCCTGTTCTCGCTGGTAATCCTCTAGCAGCTTACGGCTCACTTCATACATCTGCCATAATTGAGTTCGACTTTGGTGAGGAACATCTTCTGCTTCGAAGACTTCGTCAAGTAGATCCACGATATCCTGATACCGGTTTGTCTGAAATAAAATCGTTATGTATATATGTAAATAGTGATAATAATGATCGATTTCTATTTTCATCTGTTTCTTACATAAATCCTCAGCTTCATCGAACTCGCCCAACTCAATCCAGCTCATTAATAAGCCCGTATAAACATCATGATTGGCAGCATCATAGTCGAGAAGAGGCTGAAGAGATTGAACAGCGTCTTGATACCGTTTTTCTTTAAGCGCCTGAAGACCTTCCTTTTCCAAGTTCGTTTTCCATTTGGGGAACATCACAATGTTCCCTTTATTATTTTCCATAAGACACCCTTCCTATAGCATTGGAGTTCTAGCATATTCTATTATGACCAAAATAGTAAAAATAAAACCTACTCCCAGTCCCTTCTATTTGATTCCCAAACCTTATACTTATGTGGCTATATTAAAGCAGTTATTACTGAAACACAATGGAATTGCTTTCCTTCCTATACTGAAAGTGTTGTCGTGATTCGCAATTTTCTCTCGTCATTCGATAGGAATCATTCTTTCTTTTATGTTCCAGAAAATCGAATTATGTCTTTATCTGGCAAGCCCACCTAAAATGAGTCTTTAGTCTCATGTGCAAGTCTTCTTTTTTGTTAAAATAAAGTAGTTGTGAATCATAATTCACCAATTAAAAATTTCTAAGGAGCTGCATCGTTTTGTCACTTCTAGATGATCAAACGCTACTTGAAACTTATCTGGAGTCCGTCAAGCTTCAGTTAGATGATGATTTTGTATATCTTTTGACCAAGGAAATTGATAAAAGAGCAATTGAAATTCCACAACCTAACTAACACATATCTTTCACTACATCAAACGTTACAGGTGACTGCCGTAGCGTTTTTTAGATGGTTTAAAACAGACTGGCCTCTTGTACAAGAAGCCAGTCTGTTTTATTATCCGCTGAACGGAAATTGGTCTGTTGATTGATTTTTCTGTTGAGGTGCTGCAACCTTCGCTAACCCAGGAAGTACGTTTTGCAATTGTCCTGATTGGCCAGTCATTAAACTGTAAGTAGCTGCACCTACCCCTATGGAAGCAATTACTGGTAACCATTGTACGTTCTGTCGTTTCATCTGACTTCCACACTCCTTAGCTCAAATAGCCGGATAGGCAGTCCTATTGTGTGAAAAAAAGTCACGCTGTATCCTTGATAACTTTTCCCAACTATACTTATTTTTGCGTGAAAAATTTCTTAACATACATTTTCCAAACTTTTAATGCAAAAAAAACGGGCCATAACAATAGAATAAACAATAAATAGAAAATAAAAAATGATTGATCCTCTTTCGTTTCATGCGCAGGTTCCTTTTGTATCATACAAAGGATGAATCCGGGCAGAATATAAAATAAAAAGAACATGTGGAACCACTCCTTTTTATTAGAATATGATTATCTTTAAGAAATGGTTTAAATAAAGTATCAACCACAGGTTTTTAGTGAATCTGACTCATTTCAAGAAACTTGTGAACATTATGTGTCTTTTTTAAGAATTTTTTGTTACAATAAAAGAAACAATAAGAATGCGCTTACATTAAATTCTTCCTTAAAAGGAGTTGTTTCTAAATGGATATTGTCATGATTTTCTTACTGCTATCAACGCTAACCCCTTTTCTATTTCTGAAAGTAAGAAGGTTATCTCTCGCGGTTATTCAGTCTCTGATGCTGGTCGGAATGTGGGTTTACTACTTCCAGGCTGCGTTTAGTGTGGCGCCTGCCACTTTCTCTCCATTATGGATTATATTTTACGCTGGTCTCCTGTTGTCACAGGTAGGCTGGATTATGTTTATCATTTATGTAGTCAGCAGCCATGGTAAGTATCAGAAAGAATTCCAATAAAATAAACCCTCTACTTTTATAAGTAGAGGGTTTATTTTATTTATACGTTTTTTTGTTTTTGAAGCTGAACATGGAACAGTTGGAAAATCGCTTGAGCGAATGCAAGTCCTGAAACGGAGTAGAGAACAAACTTAGGCGAGTAAGCTGTATATAAGGCTCCCCATAAAGAGATAGCCGTCAGTAAAATACAGAGCATAAAACCAATAACATGTTTTTGAGATAATATTTCCGTGGCTTCATTATTTTCGAATTCATGGACTTTTTCATTTAATTTCATATACATCACCACCAGATTATTAAATTACATTTTAGGCTTAATGGCCAGAATGCTCTGTAGATTCTCCATTTTCACTGTGGTTTTCCTGCTGCTCATGCTGGTTATGATCTCCACCATCATGGTCATGAGAAAAGCCAAAGGACATGGTAAACAATGAACCGGCTACGATAATGGTAGCCAGAACGCCTCCATGAAACATCATATTCCAAGGTACGTGTCCTCCCTGACTCTCACGTTCTGTCATGTGCATAAACATGAACAATTGGATACCTGCCTGAATAATGGCCAAAGCCATTATTCCTGTGATAATCCAAACAGCTGATAAATCTGATTGTAGAGCAGTCCAAGCAGCAACTAGAGTTAAAGTAATTGAAACCAGAAACCCGACAAGGTGTTGAGTAGGAATACGTTTCTTATTATTTGCCATTTAGTCCACCATCCCTATCAGGTAAACACCTGTAAAGATAAAAATCCATACTACATCTAAAAAGTGCCAGTAGAGACCAATAATAAAGAATTTACGACTTGTCTTAGGTGTTAAACCTCTCTGTCTTAATTGAATAAGAAGAAGTATAATCCAGCCGATACCCAGGCTTACGTGGAGTCCGTGGGTTCCTGCTAGTGTAAAGAAAGCTGACCAGTAGGCACTGGATTGAAGGGTAGCCCCCTCATGCACATAATGAATAAACTCATAGATCTCAAAACCTAAGAATCCAAGCCCTAAAAGCAAGGTCACTATAATCCAGTTCCTCAAACCTTTCGCAGATCCTCTTCTCATTTCGTGAATAGCTATTCCACAAGTGAAACTACTTGTCAAAAGCATAAACGTCATGATCAGTACAATCTCTGCTCCAAAGAGTTCCCCTGGAGGAGGAGCATCAGCTGTTCTTCCGAATAAAACTGCATAAGTGGCAAAGAGTGTAGCAAACAATACAATTTCTGCACCTAAGAATATCCAGAAGCCAAGAATGCTCAGTCGGCCTTCTTCGCTTCTATATTCAAGTGGTCCTGTTTTCAGTTCATGAGAACTCATATTATAACCTCCTTGCCGAGCGTTCCGTACGCTTGATTTCATCAACATCAACATGGAAACCTTCATCGTAGTCGAAGGAACGAATGATCATCATGACGAATACGGCAAGTAAGCCGCCAATAGCCATCCACATCCATTCAAATACAAGTCCAAATCCAGATACAAACATGAAAGCCATCATAATAAACGGTTGTCCCGTGTTACTCGGCATATGAATAGGCTCTACTTTATCTTCTTCAAACGTCGTTTTACCTTCTTGTTTTAACTTCACGTAAGCATCCTGACTGTCGATATGCGGAAGCGTTGCAAAGTTGTAAAAAGGTACAGGAGTAGGAGTGGCCCATTCAAGCGTTCTTCCATTATCCCAACTATCTCCCGTTTTCTCGCGTTCACTATAACGGTAGCTGTAAAGAATGGTGAATACGAAAATGGCAAAGCCAACACCCATCCCAAATGCACCTACTGTAGAAATAATGTTCAGTGGCATCCACTCCGGAATGATGGTAAAGACACGACGTGGCATTCCATCTAAACCTACAAAGTATTGCGGGAAGAAACAGACATGGAATCCAATAACAAAGAACCAGAAACTCCATCTTCCGAGTCTTTCATTTAGCTTGTGACCGAACATTTTCGGATACCAGAACACAAGACCTGAGAAGCAGGCAAATACCGTGCCAGCAATTAATACATAGTGGAAGTGTGCGACCAGGAAGTAGGTGTTATGGAATTGATAGTCCGCAGATGCCATACCAAGCATAACTCCGGTAACACCACCAATTACGAAACTTGGTATGAAAGCAAGCGCCCACATCATAGCTACTGTGTTATTAATCTTAGACTTATACAATGTCCCCAGCCAGTTGAATATTTTCACCCCGGTGGGCACAGCAATAAGCATGGTCGATATAGAGAAGACCGAGTTTACAAAAGCACCAGCACCCATGGTAAAGAAGTGGTGGACCCATACAAGGAAACTCAATCCAGCGATTAATATGATCGCCCACACCATAGCTTTGTAACCGAATAATTGCTTACGGGCAAATGCTGAAATGACCTCAGAAAATATACCGAATGCAGGAAGTATCACAATATAAACTTCAGGATGTCCCCACATCCAGAACAAGTTCGCCCACATCATCGGCATACCTTCACCTGTTAAGGTAAAGAATTGAGCTCCGAATATACGGTCGAGCGTCATTAGAGCTAAAGCAACCGTTAAAATAGGGAAAGCAAATACAATAATGAAAGATGTAATCAAAGTGGACCAGGTAAAGATCGGCATCTGAAACATTCTCATTTTTGGAGCTCTCATTTTTAAGATGGTTACCATAAAGTTAATACCAGTTGCTAATGTACCAATACCTGATAGCTGTAAGCCCAGGAGGTAAAAGTTTTGTCCTGGTCCCGGACTCATGGCAGCTCCCGCCAGAGGCGTGTAACTTGTCCATCCGGCATCTGGAGAGCCACCAATAACAAACGATATGTTAAACAGCATAGCCCCGAACAAAAAGGACCAGAAGCTTAAAGCATTTAAATAAGGAAAGGCTACGTCCCTTGCTCCAATCTGCAAAGGAACAACAAAGTTCATAAGCCCAATCAAAAACGGCATGGCCATAAAGATAATCATAACGGTACCGTGCGTGGTAAAAATTTCGTCATAATGCTGGGCGTTTAAAAAGTTCATATTCGGAAACGCCAGCTGCGTCCTCATCATCATAGCGTCTACGCCCCCGCGGAATAACATCGCAAGAGCACTTAAAATATACATAATTCCTATTTTTTTATGGTCAACCGTCGTAAGCCACTCACGCCAGAGCCATCCCCATTTCTTATAATACGTTAGGAAAAATAAAAGGGAGATCGTCACGAGGGCAATGGAAACCATTCCCGCGTAAATGAGCGGTTCACCGGTTACAAAAAATTCGTCTAGTTGCAAAATTACTCACCTGCTTCCTAATGATCTCTGTCGCTTTCGTGATCGTCATTATTTTCTTCATCCATAAAGTCTCCAGCATCCTGATGACTTTCTAAATGCATCAATTCACCATATTTTTCAAAATGACGATTAATGGCATAATCCATCCCCTCAGGGTTTCCGTGATTAACCCAGGCTAAGTGAGTAGAGGAAAACTCATGTTCTTCCGTCAAACCGGGCGCGAGTAATTCATCATACCTTTCCTGAGTTAATTTTGGCGCCTGGTTTTGGGTCTCACTCACCCATTGCTCATACGCTTCAGGGCTTTCTGCATAAACTTCAAATGTTTGCTTCGTAAAACCTTCTCCATTGAAGTTTGAGTTCCTGCCTTTATAGACACCCTCTTCATCTGCTTCAAGATAATGAGTGTTCATCATTCCTGCCATATTGTACTTTTGACCGCCAAGTCGCGGAATCCATAGAGCAGTCATAGCATCAGCAGAAGATAATTTAAACTCAATCGGCCGATCTGTAGGAATATGCAAATAATTCACCGTCTCTATGTTTTCTTCCGGATAACTGAAGAACCATTTCCAGTCCGCTGTGGTTGCGTGAATGACTAGTGGTTCCTGTTCTTCTTCGTTTGCCTCTGCCTCTGGTGGTTTTTCCAATGTAAACAATGAATTCACAGTTGGAATACTTAAGGCAATAACGATAATAAATGGAATAACCGTCCAAATCACTTCAATTTTGTTGTTTCCGTGCATATCGGGGTCATAATCAGTCTCCTTACGACCTGGTCTGTTCTCTCTATATTTCACGACCATATACGTAAAGGCTGCAAAAACCACGACTACAATGAACAACATAAAATAGACGGAGTATAAAATAAGATCTTTTTGTAACTGTGCAACAGGACCCTTCGGATCGAAAACAGCTAACTCACAGCCGCTTAACAGCAAGACCAGACTGAGCGGCAATAAAGCCAATCCCTTTTTAAACAACCTGTTTATGTTTTTCACTGAGAAGTACACTCCTTTTCTATTATTCTATCTAATTAGGTACATTCTATTTTTAGTGCCAACTGCCTGTATTATAGCAAAAATTGTAGAATAATAGCTCAAGTTAATAAAATTGTCATTGATCTCTCACACTTTACAATAAATTTTCTAGTTGGCATCCTATGATTTGACATTCGTTTATTGGCTTGTAATTTAAGCCCCTTCATTACAGTTATTCAGCGATTATCCAATTGATAAGGCTACATACTGTTTGTCGGAAGATGGATCATTCTCTGGTTAAGCTATTATTCAGGACGTTCTATGATATATCCCTGATCTTAAAAAAAAGCTGCCTTGCTTCAAACCATGAACATTTATGTTGTCTTTGGATCAACTTTACATATTCTGAAAACAATTTCTGGTTCGCTGCAAAGTCCTGAGAATTTAATTTTTTATTACACTCAATTGGAGAAAGAACCGTTTCCGGTATATCCAGCTGGTCATCGTTAAACAAATTCATTTGTTCCATAAATAATTTTTTCCCTCCTCTAAACGCCAGAACGGTATTTAATACATGGTAAAATACCACTTCCTGAAATTTTTCAGGAAATTGATTCTTACGTATCATTCGCCTGTTCTACTATTACCCGTAATTAATAAAACAGACACTTGTAATCATACATTCGACAGCTTGCTTCAGAAACTTCCATTCTTGGTATAGGTCCTTAGTTGGCACAAAAATATAACCTTCTATTAATCTTATATGAAACTCTATTTCCATTTTTTATGAAATGGAATATAGTTAGAGTACTACAAGCCACATTAAGGAGGAATAAGTAAATGCTAAAAAAAGCAATAAACATGATGTTAGCAGCTGGATTAATTTTAAGCTCTGCTCCAGCCACAGTTGATGCTGCCCCCCCCTGTTTTTAACAGCAAGTGTGATCATGCATTCGATAACAAGATTATTAAAAAAATTAGTGCTGACCGCCTCTATGAACGAGTAGATTTCCTGTCAAAAAAACCAAGAGAAGCTGGAACAGAAGGCGAGTATCTCGCGGTTCAGTATATTAAAGAAAAGTTTGAAAGTTATGGATATGATACGGAATTACAGCCTTTTACTTTTCAAGACTGGTACGGAGGTATTTCTTCCCTCTTTATTAATGACACGGTTTTTCGCGAAGACGTTCGCACCTTTAATGGGTCAGTAAACGGGACAGTAAAATCCAAACTTCAATTTGTTGGTTTAGCATCTTCAGAAGAAGTAACGGACTCTGTTAAAGGTAAAATCGCCTTAATTGAACGAGGCTCTATTAGTTTTTATGAAAAAGTCCAAAATGTTTTAAATAAAGGCGCTATAGGAGTGATCATGTTTAACCGAGAAGGAGAACAAGGCAATGATTTTGGTTATACATACGAGGGACAGGATATACCAGCTGTAGCTATAGACCGCGAAACAGGTTTATCCTTTGTGAACCAACTCAAATCAGAAGAAGTAAATGCAGAAATATCCGTTCAAGATGCGGGAGTAATTGATAAAACTTCATACAATGTCATAGCTACAATGAAACCTCATAAAAACAAAGATAATGGTCAAATTATTACGGTTGGTGCTCACCATGATTCTGTAGCAGGGGGTCCAGGTGCTAACGATGACGCATCAGGTGTGTCCGGAGTGCTGGAACTAGCCAAAATAATGGCCAATACTCCAACAGATACTGAATTGCGATTTATGACATTCGGTGCTGAGGAAAAGGGGCTAATTGGCTCTTACTACTATGCAGGCACATTAAGTGAAGATGAAGTTCATCGAACAGTCGCCCATTTTCAGATGGATATGATAGGAAGTCGTGATTCAGGAGATTTAATTATGTTTACACCTGATGGAGAAAAGAATCTGGCAACAGATTTAGGAGCAGCTGCGGGAGCCAGGGTAGCAGAAGTCGTGGAATACGGGCAGCTCGGCCGCAGTGACCACGTCCCATTCTTTGAACGCGGCATCCCGTCTGCTTTATTCATTCATGCCCCCCTTGAGCCATGGTATCATTCTCCTGAAGATACAGTGGATAAAATTAGTAAAGATAAGTTGAAAGAAACCGCAGAAATTGTTGGAGCTGCTGTCTATCAAATTGCACGTCCAGATACTCCAGCGCTTGAAAAAGCACGGGTTGCGCCTAGTCCCGTTCATTATGAGTTTGATGACCGACCTCTTTAGAAGCAGTAGCCGGTCTATTCCAATTTCATAACTAAAGCGCTGAAAGCTTACATAAGATTTCAGCGCTTTTATTAATTAAAAAGTTAGAATCGAATTAGAGTAGTGGTTAAAGTAAATATAAATATAAATATAAATATATAGCTCTGATCCCATCTTAATTTACACTTCTCTGAATCCTCCAAAATGTAGCAAGCAGCCACCCCTATGAGACTTTATTCTGTCTAATCCGACAAAAACTCTGATTGCGTTAAACCTTCAGTAAGCAAATAATAGTGGTATAGATCTATTTATCTTATAAAAGGAGGGTTTTACTATTGAATTTGTTGCATAGACTTGAAAGCGATGGTTTCAGCTCAGTAGAAGGGAATGCCAACACACCCAATCAAGAATTGATTTCATTAAAAGAATTACTTACTGATTCGTACTTAAGAAACCTAACGGGACATCACCTATTCTTCATCCGATATTATCCCCTCGAAACACAACCATACCTGGAAGTCTTTTATGACCAAAGTTGCTTGAAATTCGATCTGACCGAAAGCAGCTTAGATTCATTTAAATTGTCATCCTAGAAAATCCGTAGTCTTGAATAAATTACCACGACCATAAATGCTCTTAGAGCATTTATGGCTTCTTTTAACTCCATAACCTTCTCCATTAAATGGAAGTGCACCAGGTTTTTTTCAAAACTGGACTTTTATATACTACCTAATGGTATTCTTTTAACTTTTTATACTTAAAAAATGGTTGCATCTTATAGTAGGATAATTTAAACCGATGGTATAACCTAAAAAAAAAAAACAGCTGATTCCTTCATTATAAAAAGGAATCAGCTGTTTTAAGTTAGTGTCCCAGGAGAGATTCGAACTCCCGACCCACAGCTTAGAAGGCTGTTGCTCTATCCTGCTGAGCTACTGGGACAAGATTAAGTATTCTAAAAATCAAGTATGTTATGGAGCGGGTGAAGGGAATCGAACCCTCATCATCAGCTTGGAAGGCTGAGGTTTTACCACTAAACTACACCCGCATTGATAAAAATTATTAACTCGAATTTTTCTATATCGTTTAAGCGGACAAAAACTATTATAATAAGAACTCTTGTATTTGTCAACAGGATTGCAGCAAAGAATTATTCCTTTGCTGCAAGTGATGTTTCCAGATATAAGTCCGGCATAACATCCCCATTGATATGAAAGAATTGCAACTTCAATTGATCAAGGGACGTCCATTCAAGGATGGCGTACGTTGGCTCCTCACGATCTCTTGGAAGACGGCAGCTCCCTGGGTTAATAAACAGTTTTTCATTCACTTTTTCAGTCCCTGCAATGTGGGAATGACCAAAACATGCTATTTGAGCTCCTGCTTCTTCAGCTTTGTAGGAAAGCGGCATCAATGTAGATTTAATTTGATAAAGATGACCATGAGTCACAATAAAAGTAATATCACCGACTGTAACCACCTGATCATTTTCCATTTCAGACTCAAAATCACAATTCCCTTTTGCATAATAAAAGCCTTCTAATTCCTTTGAATCATAACTAAGTTCAGAATCACCACAGTGAAGCATGGCGTCTACTTCATGCTGATGACGTTTCTTCACGTCCATTAACTCTTGTTCCAGCCCGTGGCTGTCACTAATGATTAATACTTTTGGCATCTGGACCACCTCTTTACGATTGATCTTTTAACCATTCCTCTATTTGCAGGATAGCATAATGTCGATGACTGATGGAATTCTTTTCTTCTGAAGTATGCTCAGCCATCGTTCGATCAGACCCTTTTGGTATGAAAATCGGGTCATATCCAAAACCATTCGTTCCTCTGGACATTAAAGCAATACTGCCTTCACATACCCCGGTTTTCACGAAGGTATCTTCATTCGGTCGGGCTACGGCTATGGCGCAGACAAAACGGGCCGTTCTCTTTTCTAATGGCGTATCTATTAGCTCATCAAGCACTTTTTCCATGTTCTTATCGTCATCTTTCTCTTTCCCGGCATACCGGGCCGAATAAACACCCGGTGCTCCATCCAATGCATCAATTTCAAGACCTGAATCATCTGCGATCACTGGAATTTGATAGTGATCCATTGCAGCCTCTGCTTTGATAGCTGCATTTTCAGCAAAGGTGGTACCGGTCTCTTCAATATCCGTTATCTCTTCATCAAAATCAAGTAAAGACTTAACTGCTATATTATAAGCAGCAAAAAGCTCCTGAAACTCGCCGACTTTTCCGGCGTTTTTTGTTGCAATTAAAACCTCTTTCACGATTGACCCCCCGTTTGTGCTGCTTGTTTAGCAGAAATAACCTCTGCCCATTCTCCAATTGCTTCCCGCTGAAGTTCCACAAGTTCAGTAACTCCTTCTTGAGCCAATGAAAGCATCGCCTGGAGCTGAGGCATAGAGAACGTCGCTTCTTCTCCCGTACCCTGAAGTTCTACAAATTCCCCATTTCCTGTCATGACGACGTTCATATCTACTTGTGCTTTGCTATCTTCTTCATAACATAAATCCAGTACTTCTTCTCCTTCTGGAAGTACACCTACAGATATAGCGGTTAAATAATCACTAATCGGCAGCTCTTTAATGGATTTGTTATGGACTAATTTACCTAATGCAAGAACCACAGCAACAAATGCCCCTGTAATAGAAGCTGTTCGTGTGCCTCCATCTGCTTGAATAACATCACAGTCTACCCATAGTGTGCGCTCGCCAATTTTATCTAAATCCACTACTGCCCGGAGCGCACGTCCTATTAAGCGTTGTATTTCCATCGTACGTCCTGAAACTTTTCCTTTTGAAGACTCCCGGATGTTTCTATTCTCCGTCGCTCTCGGGAGCATGGCATATTCAGCCGTGATCCAGCCTTTTCCTTGGTTTCGTAAAAATGGCGGGACACGGTCCTCAATACTGGCATTACAAATTACTTTTGTATCTCCAAAACTTATTAATACCGAACCTTCCGGATGTTTAACATAATCAGTTTCTATCGTCACTTTTCTTAATTGATTTACTTTTCTTTGGTCGTTTCTCATTAAAGCCGCCTCCTTCTTCTACTCCATTATCCTAGCCCATCTTAACACAATTTATAGCTGCTCGGTAGTAAGTCTGTTCTTCTCCGCTTTTAGAAAGAAAAAGGGCACCTTTGCAGGCACCCGTTTCCATTTTAGAATTCTTCAGATTTATTGATATCTGATCGACTTACTGGTTCTACCAGAGGTTCCCCTGATTCTTTGATAACCTGCTCCGTACCCTCCACCTGCACTTCTACGGATTCAACGTCGGAAAGATCGGTTAAACTCATGACCAGGCTGGCTAACGCTTCATCAGATAGAGACTTTTGTTCTTCACCAGATAATATTGCTTCGTTAAAGGATAGCTTCAAAACCCCATTCTTTAAGTCTGTACCTATCACCTGTGCACCTTCATTAAAAGGGTGAAGAAGTGACGATCCAAGTTCAGGTCCGTTTAGAAGAGCTTGGACCACAGAGGAGTAGTTATCGTCATTCTTTTTAACTCGTGTGGTAACAGGAACTTGATAAATCTGATCGCCATTCTGAGTTGGAAAATAGACGGTTACCGCTTCACTATCCACTACATCTGTTTGGTCTCCTACATGAACATTGATTCCGTCGGAACGAGAAACCCCATCCGTTATCGGGGTTCCGCCGACGGGCATAACATCTTGTTCATGACCGTTGATCCAAAGCTTTATTCGTTTTACGTTGTCAAATTGCGTCAATGTGTAGGTCATGGCTTGAAGGATTTTCTGTTCATCCTTCTCCTCATAATTTTTGAATTCTGTTGAAACATCTACCACCATTGTGCCATCGGCTTCCGGATTAAGCCCTAAAATTTCAGTACCTGCTGGCAGTACAGCTTGAAATCCATTAGGCAGTAAATTCGTAACTGGACCATCCTTAACTAAATATTCAAGTACCTGAGTCGCCGCTTCTTCGGATGCAGGCAGTTCTAGCGTCTGAGGCACGACCATGCCGCTCGCATCCAATAGATAAAGCTCCCTCTCTACCGTACCGGATGCCGGTTCCTCTTCAGTAGTTTCTCCCTCTTCTTTCGTCTCTCCTTCCGGTGATGCAGCTTCACTATCCATTTCTGGTTCAGTGACGGTAGTCTCCTCCGGTGGATCCATTTTTTCTAAAGTTTGCTCTCCCTCAAATAAGCAGCCGCTTAAAAGTCCTGAGCTTATTAATAACAAAACCGCAATTAAATAGGGTTTGTAACCAGACTTCTTCATCGTTTCCCCTCCTGAGATTGATTGTACTACCATATATACGAGCCCAAGAAAGGAATAGACCACAGATTTTTTTGCTGCTCCTATTTTCTAAATCCAGAAAAAAACACCGCTTATCCTTAATAAGCAGTGCTTTGTAGGTGTTCTAATTCTACCAGTCTTACGATCTCCACCGGATCATCGAACCAGCTGTTTGCAATGATACGGAACTTCTCTACGTCCCCTGTGGTATAAAATTCATAGACAGGCGGCTCTTTTCCTTTTTCCAGCATTTTATGATAGGCAAGCATGAAACTCGCTTCTCTTGCTGTCTCTTCTCCGGAACTTATTACTTGAATATGATCTCCCATTTCATTTTGAACGAGATCTTTAATCAAAGGATAGTGAGTGCAGCCTAAGATTAACGTATCAATATGATTCATAGCTTTTAAAGGCTGCAAAGTGCGAGCGACAATTCCTTCTGCTTCAGGTCCAGAAAGAATGCCTTCCTCAACCATAGGCACAAATGATGGGCAAGCTAAATCATTGACCCTGATAGACTGATCAATGGACATTAACGCTTCAGGATAAGCCTTGCTTTTTATTGTTCCTTCTGTGCCAATAACTCCAATACGTTTATTATTACTAAATTTAATAGCTGCTCTTGCTCCCGGTTCAATAACACCAACCACTGGTATATCAAGTTCATCCTGCAGTTCTGCGAGTGTATAAGCAGTAGCCGTGTTGCAAGCTACCACAAGCATTTTTATATTTTTTGCCAGCAAATAATTGACCATTTGCCATGTAAAGGCCCGGACTTCTTCTTCAGATCTAGGTCCATACGGGCATCTTCGCGTATCTCCTAAATAAACGAACGATTCTTTTGGCAATTGACGCATTAGCTCACGAGCTACTGTCAATCCACCTACACCTGAATCAATTACACCAATTGACTGCTGCTTCACGTAACATCCCTCTTTTAATCCTTAATCAAATTGCTCCTGATCAGCGTCACGCATTTTTTCATGAAGGACATGCAATAAGTTATTTAAGGTTTCCACATCATCTGTGGGAACATCCTTCAACACTTCTTTTAAATAATCTTGACGCTTTTCAATTACCTCATGGATAATTTGTTCACCTTTTTGAAGAACATGAATCCTTACAACTCTGCGATCTTTTAAATCCCTAACTCTTTCAACCAGTTTATTTTTTTCCATGCGATCCACTAAATCAGTAGTGGTACTGCATGCAAGGTGGATATAATCGGATAATTCACCAATGGTCATATCCCCCTTTTCAAGTAGCCACTGCAAAGCAACAAATTGCGGAGCGGTAATAAGATAGTGATTTAGAATTACTCGTCCTCTTTGTTTGATAATTCCAGATATGTATCTGAGCTCTTTTTCCACATCCGCTATAATGGACGCTTGTAATTGATTGGACACATTCAGCACTCCTAACGAAATTCTCTGTATGTCTCATTCTCGTGGTTTATAAACAAAAATTCAAGATAAAAATTCTTCCTTATTAAAAACCCTTTCAGGTATTGCTATAGATAGCAATACCTGAAAGGTCCTCCCATTACAAACAAGCCATATCTTTGCTGTTCTATGGAGACTTAAAGTTCCAGTTCACCCATACGTAGCAGTTCTACAACTGCCTGTGAGCGTCCTTTCACCCCTAGCTTTTGCATGGCGTTTGAAATGTGATTCCGCACAGTCTTCTCTGAAATAAAGAGCTCTTTTGCGATTTCCTTCGTTGTCTTGTCTTGGACCAGAAGCTCAAAAACTTCTCGCTCCCGCTTGGTTAGAATTTGTGTTGGCCGATAGCCCTCCTCCTTCACAAGCGTACCCCTCCTTGTTGTCCTTGAGCATGAGGATCGAGGGGAATTATTTAGTCAATTTATCGTATGACTTTACAGGCTGCGTTGTGTCAACCTATTATGATTTAGACACAAGCCCGAGTTCCTGGGCTTTGAAAAGAGCTTCTGTTCTTGATCGTACATTAAGTTTATTAAAAATACCAGTAAGTGTGTATTCTACACTCCTTTGAGACATATGAAGCGCTTGAGCAATTTCTCGGTTGGTAAACCCTGAAGCTACCTCCTTGAGAATCGACTGTTCCTTTTCATTTAAAGAAAGCCCTGAACCTTCCTGGGATTCATTCGTTTGGCTGACACTTGCCTCAGAACGCCTTAACTGTTTAAAGAGGTGGAGCGGAATAACCACTTCATCCCTAAGTGCACAACGAATAGCAGTGACGAGTTGTTCACTCGCAGCTGTTTTACTTACGAAACCATTAATATCTGCTTCCACAAGCATATTAAAGTGAGTACTGAGATCAAACCCTGTATAAATTAATAAGGTGAGATCCGGATAGTGTTTACGTATTTGCTTGGCAAGTTCAATTCCATTCATGCCAGGCATATATAAATCAAGTAACAAAATGTCGTACAAGTACTGCTCGAGAAGGCCTTCTACTTTATCCCAATGGTCAATAACATCTACCTTCATATCACTTTCTTGCTCCAGCATAGCTTTAGTTCCTGCTCCAACTGCCGGGTGATCATCTACAATTAATACTCTAGTCATACATGGACCTCCTTCTTAGCTGCATAAGGAAAAGTTATCGTCATTCTAAATCCAGCACCGGGTGCTGTGTCAATTTCAAGATTTCCATTCAGCCCGTTTACTCGCTGTTCAATCCCAGACAACCCGATGTGTGAAAAAAGATCACGCTTAAAAGAATAATCCATCCCCAGACCATTATCTGAGTAAAATAAGTGGACTAGTTCCTCATCATTCGATAATGATAGTTTTACTATTTTAGCTTCAGAATGTTTCATAGCATTGGTAAGTAATTCCTGCACAACACGAAAGATAGCAAGAATACGTTCCTGGTCTAAGCCAGCCTTAAATTCATCACTTCTAAAATATACCGTGAAATTTGAGCGTAATTGATATTGATGAATTAAGTTTTTTAATGATTGCACCAATCCTAGCTCTTCTATGAAAGCAGGTCTTAGTTCATTACAGGTTTCTCTAATTAAGTGAATACTATCAAGCAGTGATTCTTTGTACATATTTAATTCTGCTTGAAGGGTTGGCTCCAAAGCATGACGGTGCGCGATCAAATCATCCATCTTACGGTATAAATACAGTTGTTCCTGTAAAACGGTATCATGAAGATCAATAGACAATTGCTTCCGCTGATTTTCGGCAATCGTGAAAAGCAGACGGGATAACCATGTGGGATACTTTTGAGTATTATCACTTTTTAGAGTTTGCAATTCTTTTACTAGATCTTCAATAAGATTCATATTTTCAATGGCAATGTTTGCGTTATGGGATATCGTCTGAAGATAGGTCTTTTCGTCACGGTTCAAGTTAGTATAATCTTTTTTTCCTTTACACCAGAGCATTGTTAATTTCTCTAAAGAATATCCTACAATAACGCCAAACCCTTTTTCAGTTTCTATAATGGAGCCTATATCATAATTATAACTGATAAGCTCGCGGTCAAAGTGTTGCAAAATATCATCGGGAATTTGATCGTACACACAATACATATTCTTCTTATTATGCTTAGAATAGATATAAATTTCTTTAACATTCATTACATTTTTAATTTCATCTCGCATGACCTTCATCAAATCAACGGCGTTCGACTGATCTTTCATGTCCTTAGACATTCGGTGCATACTTTCCTGATAGCTGTACCGAGCCGAAAACAAATACCTTTGTAAACGGAAATCCAATACTTCCTTTATAGAAAGAAACATAATAAAGCCTATATGAATGAGTAAGTAAATCTGAACATAAGTAACTTCAGATGATATTGTTTCCATCAGCCAGGTGATTCCCAGCGTTAATAGAACACTCGGGATAATAGATAATAAAGCATAGTAACGAACGCGGCTGATAACAAAATTTATATCAATTAGACGTTCGCGAGTAATTAGATACATAAATGTTACTGGTAAGGCTACTAAGAAAAAAGCCCCTACCTCAATTGATATAATTTTCACACCGAACAGTAAAGCAGGAACAAGGTACAGCCAAATGTAGGGGAAGAAAGCAACAGTCATACCAACACTCATGTATTTGAAAATGGACCCCACAGGTGATTCTTTATGAATATAAAGACCTTTGTAAATGACACTAAATAAAAAAATGTAAAGTACCAGAAGCAGCCATCCAGGGATAGAATCAAAAGCGTCAGGATAATTATGGCTATATAAAAATATTCCTTCCAAACTGGAAACGGCAATAACGAAAACATATAAAGAATAGACGATTTTCTTGGAAAACCAATAAATATTTAGCTCTTGAAAATAATTGTATAAAAAATGCATGAGGATAACAGGAGCCACTAAGAATAAAGAAGTGTTTAGAAATATGCTGTACAAATCATCCCGCACAGCCCCACTATTGCTTAAATACCCTGTCGCTATAGTTAAAAAGAAAATAATTAATTGGTTCGCAGAATACCTTTTAGGAACTCGTTTATGAACAAGATAAGCGATCGCCAGTATAGAAAGAAAAAATAAAATTGGGATAATGATAAAAAGAGTCCAGTGCAGAGGACCTTTCTGCTCAATGTTCTCATAAACGAGTGGTTGCTCGGAGGTCTGAATTGTAAAAGAGTTGGCTAACTCTACTTCCTCAAACATAGAAACACTAAAATGGTCCTCTGGTGCATTCCCTTCTATACTAGAGATGCTTGAACCTATAGGTATATTTTCACGATCAGCCCAGCTCCCCATGTCAACATGTGTAATTACCCAGGTGTCCCCTTGTTTTTCCAAATCGATTCCAAGGAAAGGCTGGGTAATGGAAAGTACGGATAAGTAACCAGCGGATATAATAAAGAACATTAATACAATCAAGTGACTCCACTTGAATTTCTGCATAAAATCACCCTTACCTCAAAATCAATTATATCTATTATACTATGACTGGCAAGCCTCTCAAACCATTAAATATACCAAAACAAAACCCCCTTCCACTAAAAGGAAGGGGGTTTTACTTACCTTATGATCTTACACTCTTGAGTCACTACCAAAGAAACTCTTAAAGGATTCAATAGCTGTGTCGCGATATAAAGCAGCAATAGAAGTAGTTAAAGGGATTCCTTTTGGACAAGATTGGACACAGTTTTGAGCATTTCCGCATCCCATAAGTCCCTCTGCATCCATAATTGTCTGCAATCGTTCACTTTTGTTCATTGCACCTGTAGGATGAGAATTGAATAAACGGACTTGAGACAAAGCAGCCGGGCCGATAAAATCAGTTTTACTATTAACGTTTGGACATGCTTCCAGACACACACCGCATGTCATACATTTAGATAACTCATATGCCCACTGACGCTTACTTTCTGCCATTTTCGGTCCTGGTCCAAGGTCATGAGTTCCGTCAATTGGCACCCATGCTTTTACTTTCTTCAGTGAATCAAACATGCGGCTTCGATCAACCGCAAGGTCGCGTGTTACAGGGAAAGTTGTCATTGGCGCAAGCCTTATCGGCTGCTCCAACTGATCGACTAGAGCCGTACAGGACTGCCTGGGTGTACCGTTAATAACCATCGAACATGCTCCGCATACTTCTTCCAAACATCCCATATCCCAATAAACGGGAGTGGTGGCTTCACCATCCGCATTCACAGGATTTCGGCGGATTTCCATAAGTGCTGAGATAACATTCATATTTTCACGATAAGGAATTTCGAACTTTTCATCATAGGCAGATTCATCCGGATGATCCTGGCGTGTAATAATAAACGTAATCGTTTTGTTTTCGCTCATCATCAATGACCTCCTTTATTTGCTCTTCGAGTAGTCACGTTTACGAGGCTCGATTAATGAAGTATCAACTTCCTCGTAATTGAAAACTGGTTTGTTATTTTCTTTATCATAGCTCGCTACCGTTGTTTTCAACCAATCTTCGTCATTACGATCAGGGTATTCAGGCTTATAATGGGCACCGCGGCTTTCATTTCGGTTATAAGCACCCTGTGTAATTACCCTCGCTAACTGAAGCATATTCCAAAGCTGACGTGTAAACATTGCTCCCTGGTTACTCCAGCGGGACGTATCATTAATATTGATCCGTTTGTAACGATCCATAAGCTCAAGTATTTTTTCATCTGTCTTAAGTAATTTCTCATTCTCACGAACCACTGTTACGTTATCAGTCATCCATTCCCCGAGCTCTTTGTGGATTTGATACGCGTTTTCATCGCCGTCCATCTTCATGATTTCATCAAATTTAGCTTGTTCTTCTTTCAGTTTCTTCTCGAATAGGGTTGAATTCATATCCTCTGATATGGTTTCCAAACCTTCCGTGTATTTTACTGCATTTGGACCAGCTACCATCCCGCCATAAATGGAAGATAACAGGGAATTAGCGCCTAAGCGATTACCGCCATGCTGAGTATAATCACATTCTCCAGCAGCAAATATCCCAGGAATATGAGTCATTTGATCGAAGTCAACCCACATGCCTCCCATAGAATAGTGAACCGCAGGGAAAATCTTCATTGGTACTTTCTTAGGATCATCTCCTACGAATTTTTCGTAGATTTCGATGATTCCTCCAAGTTTTACATCTAATTCTTTAGGGTCTTTATGAGAAAGATCCAAGTACACCATGTTTTCACCGTTAATACCAAGTTTTTGGTTTACACATACATCGAATATTTCACGAGTTGCTATGTCCCTTGGTACAAGGTTACCGTAAGCTGGATATTTCTCTTCCAGGAAATACCACGGTTCACCGTCTTTATAAGTCCAGACACGTCCACCTTCTCCTCGTGCTGACTCACTCATTAGTCTAAGCTTATCATCACCTGGTATCGCTGTTGGGTGGATTTGAATAAATTCACCATTAGCGTAACTTACACCTTGCTGGTATAGCGCCCCTGCTGCTGACCCTGTATTGATGACAGAGTTTGTTGACTTACCAAAGATGATTCCTGGACCACCAGTTGCCATAATTACAGCATCTGCAGGGAATGCTTTAATTTCATGGTCACTTAAATTCTGACCCATGACGCCGCGGCTGACTCCATCATCGTCAATAATGGCTGACAGGAATTCCCAGTTTTCATACTTCGTTACGAGTCCATTAACTTCGTGCCTTCTTACTTGTTCATCAAGAGCATATAAAAGCTGTTGACCGGTCGTAGCGCCAGCAAAAGCCGTACGGTGGTGCTGAGTTCCTCCGAAACGACGGAAGTCAAGAAGACCTTCAGGAGTACGGTTAAACATGACACCCATACGATCTAACAAGTGAATAATTCCAGGTGCTGCATCACACATAGCCTTAACTGGAGGCTGGTTAGCTAAGAAATCTCCACCATAAACGGTATCATCAAAGTGTTCCCAAGGAGAGTCTCCTTCACCTTTTGTATTAACTGCGCCGTTAATTCCTCCCTGAGCACAAACAGAGTGAGAGCGTTTAACAGGTACAATAGAGAGCAGATCCACGTGAACCCCTTGCTCTGCTGCTTTAATTGTTGCCATCAGGCCTGCTAGACCCCCTCCGACAACAATAATATTTCGATTAGTCATGATTGAAGCTCACTCCCTTAAATACTATATATCTGCGTATAATTATATTCCGTATGCGAATTGAATCAGTGTACGTACACCGACATAAGATATAGCGACAAAAACTACAATGCTTGCATAAGTCATGACTAGCTGTGAACGTGGAGAAACAGTAATTCCCCAGCTTACACAGAAAGACCAAAGACCGTTAGCAAAGTGGAAAGTAGTTGAAATCACCCCTACTATGTAGAACCAGAAAAAGAATGGCTCCGTAAGGATACCTTCCATTAAAGAATAGTTAAGTTCTGCCCAGCCGAAGCCGATGGCAATCCTTGTTTCCCACACGTGCCAAGCTACGAAAATTAAAGTCAGAATACCTGTAATACGCTGAAGCATAAACATCCAGTTTCTGAAATACCCGAAGTTCGACAAATTACTCTTAGCTGTGAATGCGATATATACTCCATAAATTGAATGGAATAATAGTGGTAAGAAAATAATAAATATTTCCAAAACATATCGATATGGCAAGCTCTCCATAAAATGAGCTGCTGCATTGAATGCTTCTGGACCACGTGTTGCAAAAAAGTTCACAGTTAAGTGCTGAAGCAGAAAAATCCCGATGGGAACTACCCCTAATAATGAATGTAGCCTTCGATTAACATATCCGCGTGTTCCCGCCATGTTTACCCCCCTCAAAATAGTAACAGAAAGAATGAATTTGAAAATTTTTCAGACAGTTAAGCGCTTTACAATCGCTCAAAAATAATAAACAAATCCCCTTTATCCATTCATCCTCTGTTAAATGTACAGTTTGTGACATATTTATTGTACTTCTATCCACTAGGAGCGTCAAGAAAGCCAGTCTATAAAATGCTCAAAAATACACATTTATTTCCTTTCCATAAAATGAAACAATAATTATTGCGCCATGTCGCATTTCGGGTGATAATAATATAGAAAGGAATGAGTGTATTGGAAGAATCTACAAAAATAGACCAGAATATCATATCATCGCTTGTCACCACAGGTGCAGGTTATGATATCATGCGCTACCAAACCTTACCTGATTTCCTTGGCCAGGATGCCCCTTACCTGTTATACCTTATGGGTAAAAACATGGCACGCAAGACATTGATTAATAATTACGATGAACTTTATGAATTTTTTCAATATATGGGGTGGGGAGACCTCTCATTGGTCAAAGAAAAGAAAAAAGAAATGATTTTCAGGCTGACCGGGCATATAATCGAGAAACGATTATGTCAGGACCTCTTTCACATTGATTACAGAATAGAATGCGGATTTTTAGCTGAAACCATCCAGACACTCACAGGTGAAACCTATGAATGCCTGGAAGAAAAGTACACAAAAGAGAAATACATAGAACTTACAGCTATAATCACGTAATATAGAACCAGCCAGCTATTCTTCAGCCGACTCTGCTTCCTCCTGATTTAAATGGATAAGAATGGTATTGGCTACAGGCTCAGGAATCCCTAATTTAGTCAGATCCTGAAGACCAGCACTTTTAATCTCAGGTACAGACTTAAAATGCCTCAGCAGTAATCGTCGACGTTTTTGGCCGACTCCTGGAATTTTATCTAATTCAGACTGAATCGCTCCTTTTCCTCTAAGCTGACGATGGAACGAAATAGCGAATCGGTGGACTTCATCCTGAATCCTCTGAACAAGATAAAATTCTTGAGAATTACGATCAAGATTCATAATAACCGGTGGTTCTCCATAGAGGAGTTCACTGGTTTTATGTTTATCGTCTTTCGCCAGACCACATAAAGGAATATCGAGTCCAAGTTCATTCTCAAGCACATCCATAGCAGCTGACATTTGACCTTTCCCACCGTCCACCACGATTAAGTCTGGTAGAGGCAATTCCTCTTTAAGAACTCGTTTATACCTTCTTCGAATTACTTCTCTCATCGTGTCATAATCATCCGGTCCACTTACATCACGTACTTTATACTTTCGGTATTCCTTCTTATTTGGTTTTCCGTCAATAAATACTACCATAGCAGATACTGGGTCTGTCCCCTGTATATTCGAGTTATCAAACGCCTCAATACGATGTGGAGTTTCGATGTTCATGTGCTCCCCTAATGCCTCTACAGCCTTAATAGTACGCTCTTCATCTCTTTCGATAAGCGCGAACTTTTCCTCTAAAGCAATACTTGCATTTTTCATAGCAAGTTCGACTAGTTCTTTCTTACGCCCTCTCATAGGGATGTGAACCTTGGTTTCAAGCACCCCTTCAAGAACTTCTGTGCTGGTAGCCACAGGTACAAGTACTTGCTTCGGATAAGGATGATTCTGATGGAGATAGAACCGGCCAATATAACTGAGGAACGTTTCCTCTGGATCATCAAAGAATGGAAACAAAGCAACATCTCGTTCGATCAATTTACCTCTTCGTACAAAGAACACCTGTACGCACATCCACCCTTTATCGTATGAATATCCAAAAATATCTCTATCTACTTGATCATTCATCGTCATTTTCTGCTGTTCCATAACCGACTCGATATGATCAATTTGATCACGAAGTTCCTTAGCTCGCTCAAAATCAAGAGATTCTGATGCTTCATACATTCGCTTTTTAAGATCCTTTTTAATATCCGCATGGCCGCCGCTCAAAAAAGAGGTAATGTTCTGTACAATTTCCTGATTTGTTTCCTTAGATACAGGGTATTCGCAAGGACCTAGACACTGATGCATGTGATAATATAAACAAACACGATCAGGCATCGTGTTACATTTTCTAAGGGGATATAAACGATCCAGCAATTTTTTTGTTTCCCTGGCAGCAATTACGTTCGGGTAGGGTCCAAAATATTTACCATTATCTTTTTTTACGTTTCGGGTCACAATCAGACGGGGATGCCGTTCTGCAGTGATTTTTAAATAAGGATAAGTTTTATCATCTTTCAATAAAACATTATATTTAGGATCATATTTTTTTATCAAATTCATTTCAAGAATTAGCGCTTCTATCTCAGATGTCGTAACAATATATTCGAAGTCTACAATTTCTCTCACTAGACGCTGGGTTTTTCCATCATGTGCTCCAGTAAAATAGGAACGCACGCGATTTTTTAAAACTTTGGATTTACCTACGTAAATAATCGTTCCATTTTTATCTTTCATGAGGTAGCAGCCCGGCTGGTCTGGTAACACAGCCAGCTTTTCTTTAATTGTTGAATTCATAGGATTTCACTCCATATATTAGAAATCTATATTAAACGTATCATACGCAGGAAATATTATACAAAAATAAACGATTACAATGTGCTTTCTTCCTTAGGAGAGTGCATTTGAATTCCCTTCCTATAAAAAGAACCGCGCTGCTATGCAACGCGGTTCTTATCAACGATTTTCCTTACGCGTGTTTTGAGATGAGTTCGGCCAACTGTTCTTTTGGCTGGAAGCCGATGACCTGGTCTACGACTTTGCCGTCTTTAAAGAGCAATAATGTCGGAATACTCATAACTCCATACTTACCAGCTGTTTCCTGGTTCTCATCTACATCAAGTTTAACAATTTTCACTTGATCGTTCATTTCTTCATCCAGTTCTTCAAGAACCGGTGCGATCATTTTGCAAGGTCCGCACCATGGAGCCCAGAAATCTGCTAATACTAAACCTTCATTTGTTTCGTTAGTGAAATTTTGATCTGTTGCTTTTACAATTGCCATTCTCTATTCCTCCTCGAACTTTTATTCTGTTTAGAGTATATCACTATCTATTTTTAGTGACTAACAATTTGTTTATACCCTATTTAAACATGGAACGAAAGCCGAAGCCAACTAATTGGCTTCGGCTCTTTAAATTTTATGCATTGACTTTCATTTGTTTCACTTCCTCAATAAGCTTTGGTACTACATCAAATAAATCCCCTACTATCCCATAATCTGCTACATTAAAGATATTTGCTTCAGGATCTTTATTAATTGCAACAATTACTTTAGAGTTCGACATACCTGCCAAGTGCTGAATAGCTCCAGAAATCCCGCAGGCAATATATAAGTCCGGAGTAACTACTTTACCAGTTTGACCAATCTGAAGTGAATAATCACAGTATCCTGCGTCACAAGCACCGCGCGATGCTCCTACTGTTCCATTAAGTGTATCTGCCAGCTCTTGTAAGGGTTCAAACCCTTCCGAACTCTTAACGCCGCGGCCGCCGGCCACGATAACTTTAGCTTCTGATAAATCCACACCCTCAGAAGATTTTTTGATGACATCTTTAATGATCGTTCGAATATTTGTTACCTCAACCTCTTTTTCCGTGACTTCCCCAGCCAGAGAATCATCACGGGTTAAGGCGGGGATATTATTTGGACGAATCGTCGCGAACACAAGTCCATCCGTAACTTCCTTCTTCTCAAATGCCTTACCTGAATAAATTGGGCGGGTAAATACAATATTTCCGTTCTCCACGACTACTTCTGTTGCGTCTGAAACTAGTCCAGATTCTAATCTGCTTGCAAGTTTTGGAGTAACATCTTTTCCAATGGCGGTGTGACCCATGATGATGCCTTCAGGCGATTCATCTTGAATTACCTGATAAATCGCTTGACCGTACCCATCAGATGTATACGTTTTCAATTCTTCGTTTGAAACGGTAATCACACGTGACGCTCCGTAGTACACCATTTCTTGTGCCATTGAATTCAAATCTCCTGAACCACAAAGCACCCCTACTACTTCTCCACCATCACTAACTATATTGCCTGCAGCAATCGCTTCAAAAGTCACATTACGCAGGGATCCTTCTCTAGCTTCCCCAATTACTAAAACTTTTTTACTCATAACGATTCTCCTTTCCCAGTCCTCTATTTACAGTACTTTAGCTTCGGTTTTAAGCAATGATACTAATTCTTTAACCTGATCAGCAGTTTCACCTTCCAAAACTTTACCTGCTTGCTTTTCAGGTGGAAGGAAAATTTCAGTAGTTTTCGTTTTAGGCTCCACATCGTCTTCTTCTAAATCTAAATCATCCAGTTCAAGCTCTTCCAATGGCTTTTTCTTCGCTTTCATAATACCCGGCAAGGATGGATAGCGCGGCTCATTCAAACCTTGCTGGCACGTAACAAGCAGCGGAAGCGATGTTTCTACTTTCTCTACATCTCCCTCGACATCTCGGTCTATCGTAACAGTGGTGCCGTCAATTTCTATTTTTGTAATGGTCGTAACACAAGGCATATCAAGTCTTTCAGCCAATCGAGGCCCTACTTGCCCGCTTGCCTCATCAATAGCAACATTTCCACCCAGGATAAGATCTACATCACGGTCAGAGAAGAAAGCTTCCAGAATTTTCACCGTAGTAAACTGATCTCCTTCCTCTAAATCGTCTTCTGTATTAATAAGAACGGCCTGATCAGCTCCCATGGCTAATGCTGTCCGTAATTGTTTCTCTGCATCCTCTTCACCAATTGTTACTACAGTGACCTCTCCCCCGTGTTCATCACGAATCTTAATTGCTTCTTCAACCGCATATTCATCATAAGGATTGATAATATATTCTGCGCTATCATCCTCAATCTTTCCATTAGCGACCGTTATCTTTTCTTCTGTATCAAAGGTTCTTTTAAGTAAGACAAAAATGTTCATTTACATAACCTCCTGGACTATTTATCTTTAAATTCCGGTTTTCTTTTTTCTATAAAAGCTTGAATGCCTTCCTTGGCATCCTCATTGCCAAAAACTTCTCCAAATGCTGAAGCTTCCGCGTTTACGCCTTCACTAAACGTGGATGTATGAGCATAGGGGATCAAGTTCATCACCTGATTAATCGCCGGTCCGCTTTTAGAAGCAATCGTACGAGCCAGCTTTTCAGCTTGTTCAAATACTTCTTCACCCGGAAAACTTTGATTTGCCAAACCGAGTGAAGCAGCTTCACTTCCCGTTATTGGAACGCCTGTTAATATCATCTCATATGCTTTAGGAGCTCCAACATATCTTGGCAGTCGCTGAGTTCCGGCAAACCCTGGTACAATCCCAAGGTTGATTTCAGGCAGACCAATCTTTGCCTCATCTGCCACATAACGTATATGGCATGCCATAGCAAGCTCCAGGCCTCCGCCCAGTGCAGCTCCATGAATCGCCGCTATAACCGGGATATGAAAGTTTTCTATTCTGTTGAACAGGTCCTGCCCTTTACTTGAAAGTCCTTCATAATCAGAGGCTCCTTGTAAAGAGGTAAATTCTTTAATGTCAGCTCCTGCTGAAAAAAACTTTCCTTCCCCTTTAAGTAAAATGGCTTTAATCGACTCATCTTGTTCAATCCGATCCATTTCTTCTGACAAATCCTGAAGGATAGTACTGGACAGAGCATTCGCTGGTGGACTCTGTATTGTAATTTCTGCTACTTGTTCTTTCACCTGTAATGTAAGAGTTGACAACCAAATTCCCTCCTTTAATTTTTGGAATGGGCTAATCCATGGATAAACAAACTATGGACTTCTTTTGCCTGGTCTACTATGTTATAGCGCTGTTCTTTCATAACCCAGTTCGTCACCGTCTCATCCATGGTTCCAAAAATCATTTGTCGGACAAGACGGCGATCTAGGTTATCACGGAACAGCCCTTCCTCTACCCCTTCTTGAACAATCTCATCAATGACATTTAAATACCCTTTTAAAACTTCATTGATTTGCTGTCTGAGTTCTGAATTAGATTGACGCAACTCTAACTGAGTTACTATCGCTAAATGATGATCTGCAGCGAGCTGCTCAAAATGAGTTTCAATCAATTTAAGAAGTTTTTCCTCAGCTGATTGTCTAGAAGTGGTTTCCTCCTGAATTCTCTCTATGAATTGGCCCATTTTCTCCTGGAATAGCGAAACAAGTATATCTTCCTTGTTTTTAAAATAAAGATAAATTGTACCATCCGCCACTCCCGCTTTCTTGGCGATTTTTGAAACTTGCGAAGAGTGGTATCCATTTTCAGCAATGACTTCTACCGCTGCATCAATTATTTGTTTGTATTTAGGTTTATTCTTTTTCACTACAATCTCCTGCCTATCTTTGTTGAAAATGAATGAATGGTCATTCATCTATTATACTACTATCCAGAAAAATATCTGTCAACTTTCTTTTAACACTCTTTTAAAATTTACTGAATGCTTTCTTTACCCTCTAATTTTCTCTTTTCTTCTTCCACCAGCGTACGTCTCAGAATTTTACCTACTGCCGTTTTTGGAAGTTCCCGACG
This sequence comes from Halobacillus sp. B29, assembly GCF_052246755.1. Lineage (NCBI taxonomy): Bacteria > Bacillati > Bacillota > Bacilli > Caryophanales > Bacillaceae > Halobacillus > Halobacillus sp. B29. The sequence goes on along the minus strand of NZ_JBQQCM010000002.1, from coordinate 123,864 downwards.
GAATTCATAGATGCGGGGCACTTTGTAGGAGGCCATATTCTGACGGCAATACTCATCTAACTCCTCTTCGGTTATTTCGCTTCCCTGCTTTTTCACGATAAATGCTTTGACGGTTTCACCTCGATAAGGATCTGGAACACCAACGATAACTGCTTCCTGAATTTCTGAATGTTCATACAATACTTCTTCCACTTCACGAGGATAAATATTATACCCCCCCGCAATAATCATATCTTTTTTACGGTCTACTACATAGAAGTAACCTTCTTCATCCATACGTCCCATGTCTCCTGTACGGAACCAGCCATCTTCACTGAGAACTTGCGCTGTCTCCTCAGGCTTGTTCCAATAGCCTTTCATCACTTGGGGACCTTTGACTACAATTTCCCCAATTTCTCCGATTTCTGCTTCCACGTCGGCTTCCATCCGGTATATTTTAGCATCAGTATCAGGCCAAGGAATTCCTACGCTTCCACTGACTCGCCGTCCCCATATTAAATTGGAATGAGTGGTGGGAGAAGTCTCCGTTAGCCCGTACCCTTCTACAAGCTTCCCATTTGTTATTCTTTCAAAATTTTCCTGAACTTCTACAGGAAGAGGCGCTGAACCACTGATACATGCCTCAATTGAAGATAAATCATATTTCTCCAAATTCGGATGATTTAAAAGGGCAATATAAATCGTAGGGGCTCCTGGGAATAAAGTTGGCCGCTGCTTTTCAATCACCTTTAACACTTCTTCTGCGTCGAATTTAGGCATTAGGACCATCTTGTTTCCCATCATAACGGAAAGGTTCATAACGGATGTCATTCCGTACACATGAAAGAATGGAAGAATGGCGAGTACCACTTCCTTACCTTCTTCACATTTGTACAACCATCTTTTAGCCATTTGCGTGTTTACTACAAGATTATAATGAGTCAGCATAACTCCTTTTGGAAAACCAGTAGTTCCACCGGTATATTGAAGAAGAGCTAAATCTTCTTTGGGATTCACCTTAACAGGCGTTACATTTCCACTTGCTGCTTTTAGTATATTCTTCCAAATATGAGTGTCACTCGATTGTTCCGGTTTTACTAATACCTGATATTGTCTCTTTTGTACAAATGGATACAGTCTGTTTTTTGGAAATGGTAAATAATCTTTAATTCCGGTAACAATAATATGTTCAAGCGGAGTGTTCGGCTTAACATTAGCTGCTTTTGGATAAAGAATATCCAGGCAGATAATCATTTTGGTTCCAGAATCTTTCATTTGATACTCAAGCTCTCTCTCCATGTATAAGGGGTTGGTTTGGACCACAATTCCTCCTGCCATTAAGATAGCATAATATGCAATCACAGACTGTGGGCAATTAGGTAGCATTATTGATACTCGGTCCCCTTTATTTAAACCTTTCTCTTGTAAATAGCTGGCAAGTAACCGTGATTCCTTATAAATTTGCTGATAGGTCAATTCCTTACCCATAAAATAAAGCGCTTTCTTTTCGCCGTATGCCTGTGCACTTGCTTCTAAATAATCATGCAGTGGCTTTTCGTCATATTCCAAAGTGGTAGGTACTTCTGGTGGATAATGTTCATGCCAGGGGCGTTGAAAAGTGTCCATATCGTATTGCCTCCCTTTAGTCTTATATATCCATTATAACGATTAATGAAAAAAAATTGAAATATAATTTTAAATTTTGAAAAAATTAACTGTAAATATTGGCCTATCATAACAATCATCTTATACGCCGTCTCATGGCTTTTTGCGTCTCTAGGTCATAGCTGGCTAAAGGATCTTCTCCCGAGTTACGCTTTAATAAAAAGCTCTATTATAGTTTATTGTTGATTTTTCACAAGAAGCTTATTACGCAATAGGGCCGGATTGTGGAAGACTCGATTTCGAGATAATTTGGGTTCGTTACGTTAAAAAGTATAGGATTGGTGAGAATAACGAACGCTTTTATAACAGAGAATGCTCTCCTTCTTAATCGGACCTAAATGCTTTTATGACAAGCTATTTCACATCGTTATAGCATGAAAATAGCCTCATGATCACATGCTTTTTTTCTCATCAACCCGTTAATGTCTTAAATGGTTTCGAGTTTCTGATTCGGCTAGGTCCGGAGGGGAACAGAGAGACTCCTGCGGGATAAACATGAGGTCGCTGAAAACTGAGAATTTATGAAAGGTAGACTCCAAAAAAGCGGCCTGGATGGATTTAGCTTTCCTCCAGCACGCTTTTCTTTTACTTTTTTAAGTTCCAGAATACCCCCTCTTTTTAGATAGATCTCCGTTGCTTCCACGATGAGCGTTCGGTGGTGACACCTGCGGGAACAGCGCGAGCCGAAGATCCACTAGGTCAAGTGAACTTCTTGACCTAGTTAGCTGAGGCCGTGCCCGCGGCAAGCATCCACCGATAAGCGATTCGTGAGAAGCAACAACAAACTTTAACAACTCCCCTGGGTAGAAAGGAGTTTTTCACTCACCTCATCAACATGATCGGTGAGCCTCCGCAGAGCTTGCTCGAGGAAGTTCAGCACAAGGGGTGTTCGACTAAGATCGGCACTTCCTGTGGCAACGTCGAACGACCTTGCTTCGTGCAGGGCCGGAAAGCGAAATCGTCCCCCGGAGTACCTTCCTCATAACGAATATCTCGAAATCAAGTCTTACAGTATCGGGATCTTTACCTTAATATCAACACGTAAGTTTAACAGATCCTATTGAAAAAGCCTTCTTCACGTGTGAAGAAGGCTTCCTTCTAATAAAGAATAAAAAATAAAATTCCAATCAGTAGAAAAACAGCTGCAACAACCATTAATACTTTTGCTAAGGTTTCCATGATGTCGCCCCTTAAATGATATTCGCTCCAATTACATACGAAAGACCTACCGAGATGATGAATGATATAAAACCAACGGCACGATTATCTGTTGCTATTTCTTCGTCAATTTTAAAGGAAGGCGTTAAGAATTCATAAATAAAATAGCCGGACAAAAGAAGAATAAATCCAAACAACCCCCACCCCATTGTCTCGAGAAGAGAATCATTATGTTCAATGGAAAAACGGAAAATATTAGCAATACCGAATATTTTACCTCCTGTAGCCATTGCTACAGCAAGGTTTCCATTTTTTATTTCTTTCCAGTTATTATAAGAAGTGACGATTTCAAAAATAGCCATAAAGACGACCAGACATAAGATGACAACACTGTAGCGCGCGGCTGTCTCAATTAACGTATATTCCCAAAAGTCTGTCATATCTTAACGCTCCCTTTATAATCTACTAGCTGAGTTCAAGTACGGTGACCCCGCTACCGCCTTCATTCATTCCACCGGCACGGTGATTGGTTATATTCCGGTGATTCTTCGCATAATTTTGTACCGCGGTTCTCAATGCTCCCGTCCCTTTTCCATGTATAATAGAGACGGTTGGGTAACCGGCAAGTAATGCGTCATCAATATATTTCTCAAGTCGATTGAGGGCGTCCTCGTATCGCTCACCCCGCAAATCAAGTTCCGTTTTTACATGGTACCCTTTCCCTTTAACCGTAGCCATCGGTTTTTCTTTATAAGGCTGCTCCGCCTTAATGAACTCCAAGTCTTTTCGTTTGGCTTTCACTTTCATTACACCTACTTGAACCTGGTATTCGTTTTTTCCAGTCTGTTCAACAATTGTCCCATTCTGGTTTAAAGTAAGAAGTTTTACTTCATCTCCTGATTTAAGTTCTTTCACTTCTTTTTGAGGTTCAGGTTTTGATTCTTTTTTCTTTTTAGCCAGTTCGGGTTGAGCCTCGTCAAACATCTTCCGTGCCTCAATCCATTCATGTTCTTTCATACCAGCCTGGGATTTCATATTTCTAATTTCCCCGACAATAGTTTCAGCTTCTTCACGTGCCTGACGAATAGCTTTCTCAGCTTTTTCTTCAGCTTTTTCATAAAGCTCCTCGCGTTTTTGCTCGAACTGATCCCATTTGTTCTTCAGTTCGTTACGCAGATCTTGCGCTTCCTGCAGTAAACGTTCCGCTTCTTCATAATCCTGTTCTGCTCCCCGCTTTGATTCTTCCAGTGAGGCGATCATATTCTCTACACTTTGAGAGTCGACGCCAATTTTCTCCTGAGCTGACGTGATTACGGATTCATGTAATCCAAGCTTACGCGAAATTTCAAAAGCATTACTACGCCCCGGCACACCTATTAATAACCGGTAGGTAGGCTTTAAAGTCTGGATATCAAATTCCACGGACGCATTGATTACACCTTCACGGTTATAACCATAAGCTTTTAATTCAGGATAGTGGGTCGTGGCGATTACACGAGCATTCCGGTTTACAACTTCATCCAGTATAGACATTGCAAGTGCGGCACCTTCCTGTGGATCGGTACCCGCTCCCAGCTCATCAAATAATACAAGGGTTTTGTCATCGACGTGCTTTAGAATATCTACAATATTAGTCATGTGAGAAGAGAAAGTAGATAAGCTCTGTTCGATGGATTGTTCATCACCAATATCAGCATAAACCTCTTCGAATACAGCCATTTCACAACCATCCAGAGCAGGAATCTGAAGACCGGACTGAGCCATCAGTGTACATAGGCCTACTAATTTCAGAGTGACGGTCTTCCCTCCGGTATTGGGGCCGGTAATAACGATAGAGGTATAGTCCTCTCCAATTTCTATATCATTGGGAACCACTTCCTCCTCATTAATTAATGGATGTCTGGCCTGAAGCATTTTAATACGTCCTTCATCGTTCATGGACGGCATAGAAGCTTTCATTTGCTTACCGAGCTTCGCACGGGCAAACATAAAATCAACGTGTCCTAAGCGGGTTACATTCTCATATAAAGCAGAATAATGATCCGCAATCTCCTCAGACAACTCTTTCAAAATCTTTTCAATCTCATGCTTTTCTTGAACCCGTGCTTCTTGAAGCTGATTATTCAAATCTACGACAGATTGGGGTTCTATGAAGAGTGTAGCTCCTGACGAAGACTGATCGTGCACAATACCGCCAATTGCTCCCCGGTATTCCTGTTTCACAGGCAGGACATACCGCTCATTTCTGATGGTTACAATGGCATCCGAAAGCATTTTAGTCTTGGATTTAGTAAATGAATCCATTTTATCACGTACGCGACTCTCATATGTACGGACTCTCGAACGAATGGTTCTCAGCTTGTCCGACGCTCCGTCCATAACATTTCCATGCTCGTCAATACAGCTGCGTATTGACTGTTCCAGTTCCTTGAGGGGCAAAATACCTGTCACTATTTCCCTGAGCTTAGGCATCTCAGGTTCTTCTGCCTCTTCGATAAACCGTTTCAGCTGACGTCCACCATAAATAGTGCTCGCCACATCCAGAGACTCTAGTGCACTTAATATACCACCAATAGTTGTTCTTTTTAGACTAGGTTTGATATCAAAAATACCGCCAAGCGGTACATGTCCTTTTAACCGAAGTACTTGAGCAGCTTCGTCTGTTTCCAACTGCCATTCTTTTACTTCCTCCAGTTTAGAGGAAGGTTTTAGTGCTGCTGCCTTTTCTTTACCAAGTGAGGAGGCTGCATGTTCACTTAATTGATCGATAATTTTTTTATATTCTAAGACATGAAGGATTCGCTGATTCATGTAGATCTGTCTCCTTTATAACAACACTCAAATACCGAACTTATTCATAAGCTGCTTTTTGGTCCAAGTATTTACTACTGTTTCTTTCCTGAGCCATCCTTTTCGGGCCGCGCCAATTCCAACTTCCATATGTTCTAACATAGGGTAACTGTGAGCATCCGTATTTATAGCGATATTTACGCCTTCTTCTTGGGCTTTCATTAACCATTCCCAGTTTAAGTCCAGCCGGTTAGGGTTAGCGTTCAATTCCAGAATCGTTCCCGTGCGCTTCGCTCCACGAATCAATTCCTCTACATTTACATCGTAGCCTTTTCGCCTTCCAATTAAGCGGCCTGTTGGATGGGCAATCATATCAACATGAGGATTCTCTAATGCTGTATTCAGTCTCTCCATAATTTTCTCTTCTGACTGGTTAAAACTGGAATGAATAGATGCGATAACAAAATCCATTTCTTCCAGAAACTCATTACTAAAATCCAAGGAGCCGTCCGGAAGAATGTCCATTTCAATACCCGCAAATATATGGAAATCCTCCATCGACTCGTTCACTTTGTTAATCTCTTCACGCTGTTTGCGTAAGCGTTCTTCATTAAGTCCATTAGCTACTCTCAAATACTTGGAGTGATCCGTTATAGCGATGAAATCATAGCCTTTATTTTTTGCCTGTGCAGCCATTTCCTTAATGGACTGAGCCCCGTCACTCCAAGTCGAGTGCATATGCAGGTCACCGCGTATATCACTCAATTCAATCAGTTCTACCGGTTCTTTATACTTCTCTACTTCTCCATAATTCTCCCTGACTTCCGGGGGAATGTAATGAAGTCCGAAATGGTTAAAGAAATCTTCTTCCGTTTCAAAAGTCTGAACTTCACCTGTTTCCGCATTTTCGATGCCATATTCATTTATTTTTTCACCTTGCTGCTTCGCAAGCTGTCTCATTGAAACATTGTGGTCCTTAGAGCCCGTAAAATGGTGTAGAGTAGTTGCGAACTCCTCAGGGGCAACAATACGGAAATCTATTCCAATGTCATAGCCTTCATTAACAACAATGGAAACTTTTGTCTCCCCTGAAGCCACTACCTCTTTTATATCTGGATAGTTAAGAAGTTCATCTCTTGTATCTGCCGGATTTTCAGAGACCAGGATGAAATCAATATCCTTGATCGTCTCCCTCATGCGCCGAAGACTGCCAGCTCGTGAATAGCGTTTCACTGTTTTTGCATTCTGAAGAAAACCTTCTATTTTATCAGCGAGAGGCAGCATTAAAGCAATCGGGAGACGTTCTGGACGAGTATTTGCTTCTTCTAAAGCCTTCTTTATCTTCTCAGCAGACTTCTTCCCAAAGCCTTCCAATTCTTCTACCTTACCTTTTTCTACTGCTGTTTTTAACGTTTCTGCATCTATAATTCCTAACTCCTGATATAACTTCGCCAGCTTCTTTCCTCCAAGGCCAGGGAGGTCTAGCAATGGAACTAATCCTTCAGGAACTTCAGATTGTAACTGCTTTAATGTATCCGATTCGCCATTCTCAATAAATTCATGTATCACAGATGCTGTAGATTTTCCTATCCCCTTCATCTTAGTGAAGTCCTCTATTTCATTCAAAGAGTGATCATCGGCTTCCAAAGCTTGTGCGGCTTTACGATAGGCAGATATTTTAAAAGGGTTCTCCCCTTTCAACTCAAGATATACAGCAATCTTATCTAGTAACTTGATTACTTGCTTTTTATCAACAGCCATATTTTATCGTCTCCTCTAATAGATAATTTTCCTGTTCAATCTCCTTATATACATAAGAAAAAGCCGCTATGATCCTCATCACAGCGGCTTAGTTTACCCATATCTACATTATCATCAGTCAGCCACGTGTTCGATCCATAATGTTTTCAATTGTTCGGAAAACACCGGGGTGTGTTCAATGATAAACTGAGCTAAGAAAGAACGATCCAGTGCGTTCTGTACCATCTCCAGAGGAACTAATGCTGCTATATACAGTAAGACAAAAAGCAGAATATAATTCTCTATGAAACCAAGAATACCTCCCAATAGTGAATTCAATGAACTCAAGATTGGAAGCTCAGCGACAAAATCCAACATGGATGCGATGATATGTATAATGATTTTCACTCCAAAAAACAATATAGCAAAAGCTACCGCATTATAGAACGCTTGTTCCAATGGCATATTTTCCATGAAAATAGCCCAGGATGAATCGGCGGGCAATTCAGGATATGGAACCCAAAGGGTTAGCTTTGGGGATAAGTCATCGTAGTACATAGCCGCTACTACAAAAGAGACAATAAACCCAATTAGATGGAAGAGCTGGAGAATAAATCCTCTCTTCAGGCCAATTAGAACTCCAATTATTAATATAAAAAACAACAGTAAGTCAATCATGATTGTGGTCGTCCTTTTCCTCTTTCTTTTCTATATAATCCATCAGTTCCGTGCATTCTTCTTTTAACTTTATATATTCATTCATCGTATTAACAGCAGTCAAAACGGCGAGCTTAGCCGTATCCAGACTTGGATTTGCTTCGTGAATTTCTCGCATTTTCTGATCCACTAAGCTGGATACCATACGGATATGATGGGGTTCTTCATGACCAACTATAGTGTAAGACCGCTTATTGATCTCCACTGTAATTCTTTTCTTGTCTTGGTCCGATTGTGCCACGTCCATACCCCCTAGTTTCTCAATCCTAAATTTAATAGTAACATGAAGATATTGAATTAGGAAACCAATATGGATCTAATTTGCAAATGTTCTAATTTCAAATAGATTTTGCTATACTATTCATACCATTTTTGTTTACAGAAAGGAATTAAACATGCCACAAGTCGTCCTTAAATTACCAGCTTCAACCCTGGAAAAAATGAAGAATCATTATCATTCTCAACTTAAAAATCCGCCTCAAAACGCTATTTTTGCTGCTAAAACGAGCGCCTGCACCATTACAGCCTATCGTTCCGGTAAAGTTCTTTTCCAAGGTAAAAGTCCTGAATCGGAGTCTGAGCAATGGGGGAAACCAGACAAGGGGTCCCTTAAATCCAATAGTAGTTCTAGTTCTAAACAGCCGCACGCATTCCATCCACCGGAGAGCTTATTTACAAGTTCACACATTGGATCAGATGAAGCTGGAACTGGAGATTACTTCGGACCGATCACGGTTGCTGCCGCTTATGTTACGAAAGAGCAAGCACATACGCTAAAAGCCATCGGGGTTAAGGACTCTAAGCATTTAAATGACAGGCAAATCAGAGAGCTGGCTAAAAGCATCGTCGAGCTGAAAATCCCTTACAGTCTTTTGCGGCTTCCGAATAAAAAATACAATCAATGGCAGCGCAAGGGCTGGTCCCAAGGAAAAATGAAAACGATCCTGCATCATCAGGCTCTCGAAAAATTATTAGAAAAAATTTCTCCCAAGAAACCAGATGGGATTCTGATTGATCAATTTTCACAGCCGGAAGTTTACCAAAAGCATTTACGTAGTGAAAAATTACATTTGCAGCCTAACGTATATTTTATGACCAAAGCCGAAAGTTACTCGATTGCTGTTGCTGCAGGATCTATTATCGCTAGGTCAGCTTTTGTTAAGGCAATGGATCAATTAGAAATGGATACAGGGCTTTCTATTCCTAAAGGAGCATCCGCAAAAGTGGATCAGGCGGCAGCCCAAGTCATCAAACACTATGGTGAAGATAAGCTTGATGAGATAGCAAAAGTCCATTTTGCCAACACTCAAAAAGCTAAAAAGTTATAGAAGAAAAAACAGGTGACCCGGCAAATCCAGGCCACCTGTTTTTTTATCCACGAAGCTCTGCTTCATGTTGATCTTTAACAGCTGTTAAAATTTTGTCGTGCGCTTCTTCAACTTCTTCATCTTTTAAAGTACGGTGAGGGTCCAGATATAAAAGATTAAAGGCAAGAGATTTTTTCCCTTCTGGTAAATGATCGCCTTGATAGACATCAAACACCCGTACATCCTTAACCAATGGAGCTCCTGCTTCAGATATTGTATCGGTAATAGCGGCCGAGGTTATTTGTTCGTCAACCACAAGCGCAATATCTCTTGAAACAGATGGATAACGCGGAATTGCCTGGAACGCTTCTTCTTTCGTATATTGAGCGAATAATTCCTCAGCGTTTAAGTCGAACACATACGTATCTTTCAAACCTAATTCCTTTTGAAGTTTAGGATGAACTTGTCCAATAAACCCGATTTCTTTATCTCCTGATTTCACTAGGGCCGTGCGTCCAGGGTGCATATGTGGAATCTTTGTTTTTTCATAGGTGAAGGACAGATCAAGCTGTGCACTCAACCCTTCCACAATTCCTTTCACTACATAGAAGTCCACTTCTTTCTTTTCCTGCTGCCAAGGATGTGATATCCACGTACCAGTTAACGCCCCAGATGCTCTTAGAATTTCACTCGGCTGTCTTGTTACTTGTTCTTCATTACTTACAAATACGGTCCCTACTTCATAATAGGAAAGATCCTTCTGCTTCCTTGCTACATTATAAGATAAGGATTGCAACAATTCAGGCAGCATACTGAGTCGCAGATGGCTGTGGTCTTCACTCATCGGCATCGCAAGAGCCACTGGAGATTTCGCCTGTCGTTTAATTTCTGGACTTACAAGCATCTGTGACCGTTCCTTTGGTGTTAATGAATACGTAATTGTTTCGTGCAGCCCTGCTCCCTCGAAATACGATTTCACTTTTCGTTTGAGCTGCTGTTCAAGAGTCAGCCCGCCTGCTTGCGAAGATCCTTGCGGAAGCGTGTAAGGAAGATTATCATACCCGAAAATACGCGCCACTTCTTCAAGCATATCTTCAAAAAGCTCTATATCCCCTCGGCGTGTAGGAATCTTTACATCAAAATTTTCTCCGTTTTGTTCATAGGAGAACTGAAGCCGGCGCAGGATATCAGCAATTTCTTCATTTGTAATGGAAGTTCCAAGACGATCGTTAATGACAGACGTTTCAATAGAAACCTTATTTTCAGAGCGATCCAACTGGTCCACGCTTACTGCACCTGATAAAACCGTACCGCCAGCATACTTGGCTAGGAGCTCACAGGCTCGCTTTCCTGCGCGCTCGACGCGGTTAGGATCTACGCCTTTCTCAAAGCGGTTACTTGACTCACTTCTTAAGCCATGATCTTTCGAAGCCTGCCGCACAACTGATGGATCGAAATAGGCCGCCTCTAGAATCAATGTTTTCGTATCTTCTTGAACTTCAGACTTGGCACCGCCCATAACTCCGGCAATCGCATGCGCTTCATCACCGTTTGTTATCACCAAATGATGATTCTTCAGTTCCCGCTTCTGATTATCTAATGTTGTAATCATTTCTCCGTCCTCTGCTCGTCTCGTTACAATCTTGTCAGAGTCAAAACGATCGTAATCAAAAGCATGAAGCGGCTGACCATATTCAAGCAGTACGTAGTTCGTAATGTCTACTACATTATTAATCGGGCGAATACCCGCAGCCGTTAATCGATTCTTCATCCACAGTGGAGAGGCACCTACTTTAATATCTTTAATGATGAAAGCCCCGTAATAAGGATTGGCTTGTTTGTCTTCCACTTCTACAGAAATGAAATCCTCAGCTGCTTCATTCGAATAGGGTACATCTTCTTTCTGCAGTTCATAGTCACCATCAATAGCCGCCGCCACCTCATACGCTACCCCCGCCATGCTCAGGGCGTCAGATCGATTAGGCGTTAAACCGAGTTCTATAATCTTATCATCTAAATTTAACAGAGAAAGAGCGTCCGCTCCTGCTTCAACATCTTCTGGGAAAACGAAGATCCCATCCGCAAATTCTTTTGGGACGTCTTTTTCGTCTATACCCAGCTCCTGAAGAGAACAGATCATGCCATTGGACTCTTCTCCACGAAGCTTAGTTTTTTTTATTTTGAAATCACCTGGAAGAACAGCTCCAGGTTTTGCTACAGCTACTTGCTGTCCTTCTGCAATATTCGGAGCTCCGCAGACAATTTGCAGGGTTTCCTCTCCTACGTCGACCTGGCAAAGGGATAATTTATCAGCGTTTGGGTGTTGTTCACAGGACTGGACGTGTCCCACCACTACACCGGACACACCTTCTGCAACAGGTGTCACACTTTCCACTTCAATTCCTGTTTTCGTGATGATTTCAGCTAACTCTTCGGTTGAATAGCTGCTGATATCGATTAATTCTTGCAACCAATTGGATGATACAAGCATTGTTTTTCTCCTCCTTTACGCTTTGTGATATTGTTCTAAGAATCGGATGTCATTGGTATAGAAATTTCTAATATCATCCACACCATATTTCAACATTGCAATTCGCTCAGGTCCCATTCCAAATGCGAAACCGGAATATTCTTTTGGATCATATCCTGCCATTTCCAATACATTTGGATGAACCATACCCGCTCCTAATATCTCAATCCAGCCAGTTCCTTTACAGACAGAACAACCTTTTCCTTCACATACTTTACACGAAATATCCATCTCAACAGACGGTTCCGTAAATGGGAAGAAACTTGGGCGGAGTCTTATATCCCGTTCTGCTCCAAACATTTGTTTCGCAAAGGCGTTTAAGACCCCTTTCAAATCACTCATACGCACATGTTTATCGACTAAAAGTCCCTCTAACTGAGTAAACTGGTGAGAGTGAGTCGCATCGTCTGTATCCCTGCGGTAAACCTTACCTGGACAAATCATCTTCACTGGTTCATTTCCATTTTTCTGACCCATTGTACGTGCTTGCACTGGTGAAGTATGAGTACGAAGAAGCAATTCTTCCGTGATATAAAAAGAGTCCTGCATATCTCGAGCCGGATGTCCTTTAGGTAAGTTCAATGCTTCAAAGTTATAATAATCGGTTTCCACTTCAGGACCTTCTTTTATTTCAAAGCCCATTCCGATAAATAGATCTTCAATCTCTTCCACAATACTTGTAAGCAAATGAGGACCGCCAACACGTACAGGTCGTCCTGGAAGAGTCACGTCAATGCTCTCTGCTTCTAATTGTTTTTCGAGTTCTTGATCTTCCAGCCGAGTCTGTTTCGTATCAATTGCAGCGGCAATACTTTCTCTTACTTCATTAGCCAGCTGACCGATTACAGGCCTCTCTTCTTTGGATAATTTCCCCATGCCGCGAAGCACCTCTGTAATAGGTCCTTTTTTTCCTAAGTATTCTACCCGAACATCTTTCAAACTTTGTACGTTTTCGGATTTGCTAACTTTTTCTAGAGCTTCCTGCTTCAACTCTTCTAAACGCTCTTTCATCGAATATATCCTCCTTTAGTGAAAAATAAAAAAGTCCCGTCCCCAAAAAAGGGACGAGACTTGTCATGGTCGTTTCGCGGTACCACCCTTGTTGACACCTGTAGTGCCCACCTCAGATTGAATAACGGAATGAATTCCGGACCACTTGGATAGTGATCAGCTCCAGAGTGAAATTTCAGTAGTTGTCACGATAGAAGCACTTCCAGTCTAAGGTGCTTCCTCCCTGAGATCGATTCCCAATTACATACTTGCCTCTTTCTACGCTTTTTTTATATAACTGCTTACTTATTATAGAGAATGAAAAAGCAGGATGCAACCCTATCCCTTCATATGGTACATCAATACGGCTGCGGCTATCGAAACATTTAATGATTCTGCTTCCCCGTAGATAGGGATATAAACAAGCTCATTCGCTAAATCCACAAGGTCCTGGGAAATTCCCTGTCCCTCATTCCCCACAATTAAAGCTGCCTTTTCCTGCGGCTGCAGTTTTTGAAAAGGAGTAGAATTTTGAAGAGTGGAGGCCCATATGGATGCACCGCTGCTTTTCAATTCTTCTATATAATCCTCTAAGTCACCCTTGAAGTGAGGAATATGGAAAATGGAGCCCTGAGTTGCGCGAATAACTTTATCATTATAAGGATCCACCGTCCCTGTTCCCAGGACAATATGATCAAATCCAGCTGCATCTGCCGTCCGGATTAATGTTCCTAAATTGCCTGGGTCCTGAACAGCATCCACTAACAATGTCAGGGGCGCTGGCGAATATTCCCATTCTTTCAGCCCTACTACTGCCGCAATCCCTTGAGGTGTTTCTGTTTCTGAAATGGCTGAAAACACCTGTCTGCTTACGGTTGTACATTTTGTCTGCTCAGGTACTGAAAAGCTTGCGTCTTCACTGATAATAAATTCAATAACAGGCCAGTCGCTTTTCATCGCTTCTTCAACTAAGTGATAACCTTCGATAAGAAAACGCTGTTCTCTGTTGCGATATTTTCTTTTATGTAGTTTTTTCCACTCTTTAACCTGTGCATTTTGAATGGATGTAATCATTGTCTTCCCTCATTTGTTCGTCTATTTCTAACTAATCATACATAGGTTTCACCTGTTGGGTCAAACTAAGGGGGAAACTTTTATAAGAATAATTCAATATAAAGGAGGATTCCGTTAAAATGAATCTTAACTTAAGACAAGCCATTCTTTCCAATGTAACTGGGCATAACTCAGAGCAGCTGGAGGCAACAATTGATGATGCGATGCAAAAAGGCGAAGAAAAGATGCTCCCTGGCTTAGGCGTTTTCTTTGAGATGCTTTGGAAAGAGTCAGATGATCAGGAGAAACAAGAAATATTAAATACATTAGAGCAGAGCTTAAAAGAACCTACTGCTTAACTATGCATAACAAAGACCAGTCCCATTTGGACTGGTCTTCTTTTTCCTTTATTGGAAAGTAATCTCCTGAACTTTATCTGCATCCAGTTCCTTAATCACTTCTACAATCAAACTAACTGCATTTTCGAAGTCATCACGGTGAAGCATAGCTGCATGAGAATGAATATAGCGGGTAGCAATCGTAATGGACAAAGCAGGTACTCCGTCATGGCTTAAGTGGATCGCTCCAGAGTCTGTGCCACCGCCTGCAAGAGAATCAAATTGATAAGGTATTTGGTTTTTATCAGCCGTATCCGTCACAAAGTCACGCAAGCCCTTATGAGAAATCATAGACGCATCATACAAAATGATCTGAGGCCCATCTCCCATTTTACTGGAAGCATCCTTATCGGACACGCCAGGAGTATCGCCTGCAATTCCTACGTCTACACCAAAGGCGATATCGGGATTAATTAAGTTCGCAGCAGTACGGGCACCTCTAAGCCCCACTTCTTCCTGTACCGTACCTACACCATAAACCACGTTCGGGTGCTTTTCACCTTTTAGACGTTTTAAAACCTCAATAGCGATAGCACAGCCAATTCGGTTATCCCACGCTTTAGCAAGAAGCATTTTTTCATTTTTCATCTGAGTGAATTCGAAGTATGGAACCACAGAGTCTCCAGGCTTCACTCCAAATTCTTCAGCCTCTTCCCGGCTTGAAGCACCGATATCAATAAACATATCTTTGATTTCCACTGGTTTCTTACGCTGCTCAGCAGGAAGAATATGCGGCGGCTTCGAGCCAATAACACCTGTCAGGTCTCCCTTTCTTGTCATAAGAGTAACACGCTGGGCAAGCATCACCTGACTCCACCAGCCCCCGACCGTTTGGAAATAAACGTAGCCATGATCATCGATACGGGTAACCATGAAGCCCACTTCATCCAAGTGCCCTGCAACCATGACACTCGGACCTTTTTTATCTCCAGTCTTCTTAGCAATTAAGCTGCCAAGATTGTCCGTAAACACCTCATCAGCGAAAGGTGTAATATACCTTTTCATTACTTCACGAGCTTCCCTTTCATTTCCTGGTACCCCTTTAGCATCTGTAAGGTCTTTCAGCATGGTCAGTGTTTCATCTTTTTTAGCCATATGTAATAATTCCTCCTTTTTATTTCCAAGTGTTATTATATATCTTTTTAAGCGATTTCACAAAAAATTGCGTCTCTTTGCTCTTAATATCCCTGATCCTGCCGTTCATAATTCACTTCATTTTTAGCATGATACGCACGAACCAGTTCAGCTTCACTAAATCCCAGCGTCTCCCCCAGGCTAAGGTAGCTTCCGAATAATTTCTTATAATTTTGGTCATTTGTATGGTTACGAAACTGTTCTATTAGGGAATACACCGCTAGAAAAGCTTCTGTTTGTGATGCAAAAGGTGTAACAGGCTGCGACTCATACCGGTGCCCCAGGTCCAACCCTAAGGATAAAATAAAATGAAGACCATCTACATATTCTTCTAAAATTACTTCTTTCGCACTGGCTTGCTTGGTACTCCAGAATTTAAAGCAGCGCGTTTCGTTTGCTAATTCACCTAATTCCACTTGAAGAGCCAGGACCTTTTCTTTTATGTTTTCTGAGCTATTCAGTTGATGATGTGTTTCAATATAATGATCGAGCTTTTCCTGCATAAGGTATAAGGTTTCCCAATTCATAAGATCTGACTCCTTCCCAAAAGCGTATCCTTAATAAATGTATCATTTTTTGAAACAAAACGACACTTCAAAACGTATATAAACTACTAACCCAAAAATAGGGAGACGATAAGTATGATCATAATCCTTTTTCGTATATTATTACTAATTGCTATTGCATTCATCTTATATACAGCCTACAAATTTGCTGTTAATCCACGAAGGAAACTGGAACTGGCTCGTGATAAAAAAGAATTTTATTTTCATGATAACAAAGAAAATACAAAAGAGAACTTTCTTATGACTTACAAAGGGTTTGTATTTGAAGGAGAGAAATATTTAGGCACGACGGAGCATTCCTTCGAGGTGGTTACGATTAACGTGAGCACCCATGAGCCCGAAAGGCTTCAAGGACTGGATCGAGAAGACATTTATTTTCTAGAGCAGGAAATCCTTATACGCTACCCTTATGCCTCCATTGAGTGGAAATATCCTATTAATCGCTTGATTATTCATCCTTTAGATGACAATTATTAAAAAAGGCTGATCCACGATGTGGAGCAGCCTTTTTTCATGGAGCAGTATGAAAGAAATCTTTCCAAACAAAGACTTCAATTTTCTTTCGGATTGTAAAACTTAATACAACTAAAAAAATTGAAAAAATTATCATCATAGGGATGGACAATAAAGAAATCCACTGCCCCATGGACGTGTAGATCACAGCTAAGGGAAAGTTTGCAAAAAGGGAAGATTTTGCATATTCTTTGAAATCCGCGCTGATTTCCAATAAACAGTAGGATAGTAAATTGAAATGAATAAAAGGAATCAAACGAAGAACAGCCACTTGCTTAACCGTTAAGTGAGCATTCTTTTTCATCCACTTTTCCTTCAGTCCTCGAAGCCTTTTCAACCCTGAGGGAACCAACCGAATCGTACGATAGAAAAGAAGGCTTGATAACATAGTACCAATAACTGAATAAGCGGTGCCCGCAATGGGACCAAACCATACCCCTCCCGTGATGCACACAAGCATCACCGGTAAAAACAGAAAAGGCCTTAATAAATGAATACCTATGAATAAGAGCGGTGCCCAGGCTTCTTGATGTTCGATCCATGTAAGGATTGCAGAAGATGTGTCGCCCATTCAATCCCCCTCCCTAGCTACATCTTATGAGAACATCAGGAAAGGTAGAACTGAACAAATACGTATCCAATCAAGCCTGCTTGAAGTACAGCAAGTACAGGCAGTCCCAGGGCAAAAAGACGATGTTTGGTTTTATGGTGGAAAACATGCATACCTGCCCACCCTCCTAACGCGCCTCCCAGAATAGCTGCAAGCCATATGGTTTTTTCAGAAACTCTCCACTGATTTTTTACTGCCTTTCTTTTGTCCCTTCCCATAAGATAGAAGCAGATCAGGGACATGACGATTACGCTTATAACTATAAATCCAAATGCTATTTTCATTGTTTTCCCTGCCTCATATAAAAAAGCCATTTCCAGGCGTTCGGAAATGGCTTTTTTATAATAAAATTGTTTGTGCGACCCAGCGTATTTACGCTTAAAAGTCTTTATTTAAGTGCAGATTTAGCCTGCTCCGCAAGATTCGCGAATCCTTGCTCATCACTAATAGCAAGATCAGCAAGCATCTTACGGTTTACTTCAACACCAGCAAGCTTTAACCCGTGCATAAGACGGCTGTAAGAAATGTCATTTGTACGTGCTGCCGCGTTAATACGTGCGATCCAAAGTCTGCGGAAATCACGTTTTTTCTGACGACGGTCACGGTACGCATACTGACCTGATTTCATTACTTGTTGTTTTGCTTGTTTGAATAAAGCATGTTTTGAACCATAATACCCTTTTGCTAGTTTAAGGACACGATTACGACGCTGACGTGTCACTGTTCCACCTTTTACTCGTGGCATGGGAATCCCTCCTATTTATTCGTTCTGTTATTAGTCTTTTGGAAGCATGTGCTTGATACGACGGTAGTCTCCAGCAGAAACTAGTGTATCTTTACGAAGTTTACGCTTCTGTTTTGTAGATTTATTTGCGAACAAGTGGCTAGTGAATGCGTGAGAACGTTTCACTTTACCTGTACCTGTTTTTTTGAAACGTTTTTGAGAACCTTTATGGGTTTTCATTTTTGGCATGTGAATTTCCTCCTTTTACTTTTTACAGTTTCTTACTTCTCGTTTAGAGGAGAAAGCATTAGAAACATACTTCGACCTTCCATTTTAGGCTTGGTCTCAACTTGGGCAATATCTTTGCACTCTTCAGCTACGCGCTCTAGTACATTCTGACCAAGTTCTTTGTGTGTGATCGCACGACCGCGGAAACGGACAGATGCTTTCACTTTATCGCCTTTACTCAAGAATTTACGAGCATTACGAAGCTTCGTATTGAAGTCATGCTCTTCGATATTCGGACTTAGGCGAATTTCTTTAACCTTAATAATGGTTTGCTTTTTGCGAGCTTCTTTTTCTTTCTTCTGCTGCTCAAAGCGGTACTTTCCGTAGTCCATCACTCGGCAAACCGGAGGCTTAGCGTTAGGAGCCACCATAACTAGATCAAGATTTGCGTTAGCCGCAATATCTAATGCTTCATTACGGGATTTAACTCCAAGCTGCTCACCATTTACATCGATTAGACGAACTTCACGGGCACGAATTTTCTCATTAACATTCATGTTATCCTTGCTAATATTGAGCCACCTCCAACATATTTAGAAAACTTCTATTAGATCTGTCATCGACAAGAATTTTCAGCATAAAAAAAGTGTCGGTACACATACTGCACCCACACGTCTCCTAAGAAAACAAAGGAAATAATAACCTGCCAACTGCTTGAAGCGTCAATCAGGTGAGAAGCGGGTGCTTCTACTTGTCTCTAGATCCGTTCATTAAGTTACCTAAACTATAATAGCATGCCTATTGAGTAATGTCAATAAGTCTCTTGTTCCTTTACTTACACCTTTAATAGCTTAAAGGATACTGGATTAAAAATCAAGGTCTGAATTGTAAACTTATGAGTGATAAACACGGGGACGCACCCCCGTGTTTATCACTTATTTCCTTAACAGCTTCTGGTCAATCTCATTTCTAATTTCTTCTTTAAATTTGTTCACTGATTTTGTAGCTGAATCCTGTTCTCCATATCTGCGTACATTAACAGCTTTATCTTCAATTTCCCGATCTCCGACAACCAATTGGAACGGTACTTTCTGAATTTGTGCTTCCCTTATTTTATAGCCGATTTTTTCATTTCGTTCATCTACTTCAACACGAATACCGGCCTGTCTTAATTCATCTTCTAACTCTTTAGCATAGTCAAGATGGGCATCAGCTGAAACAGGAATAATTTTCGCCTGTACGGGCGCCAGCCATGTAGGGAATACCCCTTTATATTCTTCTATTAGAAAAGCGACAAAACGCTCCATAGTTGATACGACGCCGCGGTGAATAACGACAGGGCGGTGGTCATTTCCATCTTCTCCAACGTACGTTAGATCGAAGCGTTCAGGTAAATGGAAGTCGAGTTGGATCGTCGATAACGTTTCATCTTTCCCAAGTGCTGTTTTCACTTGAACATCGAGCTTAGGACCGTAAAAAGCGGCCTCGCCTTCAGCTTCCACGTATTCAAGCTGCATATCCTCCATTGTTTCTTTCAGCATGTCCTGGGCTTTATGCCACATTTCATCATTATCCACATACTTTTCTTTGTCCTCAGGATCGCGATAAGAAAGTCGGAAATAATAATCATTAATTCCAAAGTCATGGTAAACCTCTTGTACGAGTCGAACAACGCGCTTAAACTCATCTTTCAATTGATCAGGTCGGGCAAATATATGAGCATCATTCAAAGTCATGGCCCTAACGCGCTGTAAACCAGCTAGAGCTCCTGACATTTCATGGCGGTGCATAGTTCCGAGCTCTGCAATCCTTACCGGCAAATTACGATAACTGTATAATTGGTTTTTATAAACCATCATATGGTGCGGGCAGTTCATGGGACGAAGGACAAGGTCCTCATTATCCATTTCCATCACCGGGAACATATCATCCTGATAGTGATCCCAATGACCACTTGTCTTATATAAATCAACACTTCCAAGAACAGGTGTGTATACATGATCGTAACCTAGACGTTCTTCTGTATCCACAATGTATCTTTCAATGGTACGTCTGATTGTCGCTCCTTTTGGCAGCCACATAGGAAGTCCCTGTCCCACTTTTTGATTAACGGTGAATATTTCAAGCTCTTTCCCCAGCTTACGGTGATCGCGCTCTTTAGCTTCTTCTAATAGATGCAAGTATTCTTCCAGCTGGTCTTTCTTCTCAAAAGCTGTACCATAGATACGCTGAAGCATTTTATTATCACTATCTCCGCGCCAGTATGCTCCTGAAATACTCAGCAATTTGAAAATTTTAATTTTACTAGTTTGAGGAACATGAACTCCCCGGCAAAGATCGAAAAACTCTCCTTGCTTATAAATAGTAACCTGTTCTCCCTCTGGAATATCATCTATTAATTCTAGTTTCAGATCATCACCAATTTGGCGGAACTTCTCTTTAGCTTCCTCGCGGGAAAGCTCAATTCGCTCTACTTCGAGGTTTTCATCTACAATCTTCTGCATTTCTTTTTCGATTTTCGGCAGGTCTTCTGGAGTGATGGATTCCTCCATGTCGATATCATAATAAAACCCATTTTCGATCACGGGACCTACACCAAGTTTGACATTACCGTAAAGGCGCTTCACAGCTTGAGCCATCAGGTGAGCTGAAGAGTGTCTCAACACTTCTAAACCTTCCGGGTTTTTATACGTAAGTATTTCAATCGTCCCGTCTTCTTCAATTGGACGTCTTAAATCAAAAGGTTCCCCATCCAATTTCACTGCCAGCGCTTGTTTCTTTAACCCTGGTGAGATGGAATGGGCAATTTCTTCACCCGTGGTGCCGCGCTCATATTCTTTCACGTTTCCATCTGGAAATTTAATATTAATTGCATTGGCCATCATAAACACTCCCTTTTACTGTACTAAAAAAACGCCCGTCCCGTAGCTTCCTCAGCTAAGGGACGAGCGTTATCACTCGTGGTTCCACCCAAAATTCCCGCATTCCATGCGGCTTCATTCATCCTTAACGAGGATTAGGCGCTGCCCACTACTAAAAAGGTTCGTAAGCAAAGCTCAAAGGTGGTAAATAACGAAGTCGTCAGGCAGGAGCTTTCAGCCGGTGGCTCCCTTCTCTAATCAAGCGTCATTTCGTATTGTTGTCCTTATCATAGCTGGTTATTTAAATATGTAGGTATTATATCCATTATTCCAATGGAAATCAAGAGATTTCAAAAGGAAATTCTGATAGAGGTTTCCAGCTGGCCTTCTCTTCAAAGATACTCATCAATAATTCCAGTTCTGAATCATTTGTTTTATCTGAATAAATGATAAGCTCATCAGGAGCGTGCACAAGAGCCGGCGTGATATTCCACCGAAGAGGCAGATCTTTAATGGAATCATCAGGATACTGCCTTCTATAAAGCAAAGTCTCGGATTCACTTAATGAATTGCCCTCATCATGGTAGTAGTGAAGTGAACCATTTTCCAGCAGATGCAACAGCTGGATACCCGTATCCATGCGGTGTACACGGCACCTCCAAGAATCCAAAAGCAACTGAAAGGATTCTTCTTGTTTATATTCATCAATCAACAGCCCCGTGTATTCGATTACCGTGCTATGAAGATCCTCTAAACAATAAACACTCAATCCATCAAAATCCACATTCCTGTCTCCGCTTAGATACTTCTGAATAGCAGCTCTTAAATTCAAGTTAACATCGGGCAGGTCCAGGCTCTTTGGAGGCTTATCCTCGAATTCATGCGCAATCTCCAAGATCCGCTGGACTTCCTCCTGATCGACATAATAATAGCGATGTTTTAAAACACCTTCTATCCATCCCAGCCATTTCCTTTCTCTTATTACCATTAAAAGTCCCTCAACCGCTTCCTGATAATACATCCAATCTAGTGAGGAACCTGTTTCTCCCAATACCGCAAAATGGTTATTATACTCTTTAAGATACCAATGCCTCTGTGTATGATCGATGGATTTTAAAAAACTAACGGCCTCAGCCCGTTTAGAAAAATGTACACAAAACAATAGTATTCCCCCTAATTCCCGGCTTCCTTCCAAACTATATCATGTGGCTTCACGCCTTTTAAAAGTATGAAGTGGACAAAGCCTAAAAGGCGAGACTCCAAGTATGAGTTTGTCCTTTTCCATCTTATATTTATGTTTCAATGACATAAATCATGATACAGATCGTTAAAAATTAGAGGGATTATTCTCTGCGGTTGCGACCGTCTACATTGACTGCCTGGCTAAGCTGCTTTATTCTTTCTGTAATTCTTTTCGCTTTCACCTGTTCTACATCACCGCGATTGCTCAGCATGAGTACTTTCTCCAGTTCTGCCAGACTATAATTAGAAGTAAAGAACACCGGGAGACGCTCCATCATGCGATAGTGTAATATAGAACCTAGTACTTCATCTCTAAACCATGCAGACTGAGACTCTGCGCCGATATCGTCAAGCATGAGCACAGGCGTTTCTTTAAATGCTTCAATCTTCTCATTCATAGAATCATCTTTAATTGATGCTTTAATCTCTCGTACAAATTCAGGCATATATATAATCATTGATGAAATATTCTTATCACTCAATTCATTGGCAATAGCTCCAAGAAAGTACGTCTTACCAACTCCAAAAGGTCCATGAAAGTATAACCCCTTGCTTGGCAGCTCTTCATTTAAATTTTCAATATAGCGGACTGTCTTTTCCACCGCACTGCCACGGTCCGGATCCTTTAGATCAAGTCTGGATAAACTTGCTTCTAAAATTTCCCTTGGCATGTGTAAACTTTTCACCAGCGACTTCTGCTTTTGCTGTTCTTCTACTTTCCTCTGACGGCGGCACTTATCATAAGCTAATTTAACTTCGCTGCCTTCCACTTCAGCGCGGGGCACATAACCCGGAAGTATATTAATACACTCCTCACGTGAAGGACACTTCTCACAGTCTTTAGATTGAGATTGATATTCATATAATTTAATTAACTGTTTTTCTACTGCATCTTCTGTCAGAGAAGGATGATTTCTGATTAATTGTGACACTTCCTCAGACTGGACAACCTCTTCTTTCATACGATTCATTCGTTCCTGGAACTGTTTATGATCGCGCATCCATTTCTTTAATGATCTTTGAATCGGTTCCATGGCTCTTCTCACACCTTATTTTCAGTTTCCTTTATTCGTCAGCTTTTTAATTCTCTCTGCGATCTCATCCGTATTTACAGCTGAATCCTCATGGCTCTGCTCATTATTTTTTTCCTTCTGGTTGAACCAGGCAGGAATAACTTCATCCTGTTTACTTTTTCGTTTATAATGATTTTGATTACCCCACTGCTGATATTTCTGATGTTCAGCTTTTGCTAAATTCATGGCTTGCCTTACAGTAGTCACATTCTTTCTCGTCCAGTGACCAGCAATTTTCTCCATATAGGCTTTGGATAACTTCATATCAGTCTTTAGCATTACATAATGAACAAGCACATTCATGACTCCAGGAGAAAGACCTTGTTCTGTCATAACATCACGAATCAGCTTTAAATCCTGGTCGGATGCTTTATTACCGCCTGAGAGATCCTCAAGCAATTCACGCGGGGAAATCTGCTCCAGCATTTCAATAAACTGATCCCCTTTACTCTTTGATTTGCTCGAGCCAGCTACGGCTTTTTCTCGTTGATCAATATGACTGAAATTTCTGCTTGAAGGCTTTTCCTTCATAAAATCGTGACAAGCTGCCTTTAACTCATCGGGTACTAAACGGTGATTTTCATCAATTGCCCAGGTAACAGCTTTTTCGATATCCAGCAAACTTAAGTTGTAGAGAGAAGCCAGCTGGGTGATCAAACGCTTATTAGCTCCAGTTAGTATCTTGTCGCTTGGATACATTCGTTTCTTTAAAGCATCTTGCAGCCATTCAAAATCTACGAAATCATCTTGCAGAAAAGGACCTCCGCTCTTTCGAGGATAAATATCTGCTTGCTGATCATTGGCTTCAGACCTTGCCGCTTCAATCGTTTGAGAATGAAAAACTTCTCCAAATGTAGCGGTCACTTCCTCAAGACCCTCCACCGCATACTCTTGTTTAACAAGACGCCTTTTGAGCTGCTCATATTTTTCTGACCCCAATTCATGATATAACAGCATAGCCAGCATATTATCAAGAAAAAAACCCTTGGGTGCAAAAGGCGGGTGAAGTCTGTATAAATATTCCGTCTGCTTCTCACTCGTTGAAAAACGATACGTTTGCAACAGGCCGATAGCCTCCAGCTTTTTTCTAGCTTCGTATATTTTATCCAAAGGCACTGACAAATACGACATCAATGTGTGATGGGTTTGAATTTCTCCAGAAGAAGCCATATCATACTCAGACACTAATACTTGGTATAAAGAAACAGCTAATTGACCGATAATCGGCTGATAAAGATGAGTTAGTGATCGATAAGCACTTACAGGAAGTTCTCCACACTTAGATAATCGAAATCCATCCACCGGAAGAAGCTTTCCTACAGAATGATTCAAAACAACACCTCCGATCTTTCATAAAAATAGAAAATGAGCCACGTCAGGCTCATTCTTTATCCTCGTGTTTAATTAAATCTTTCAGTTCATCTATAAATACGTTGATATCTTTAAACTGTCTGTAAACTGAGGCAAAACGAACGTAAGCAACTTCATCAATATGGGCTAAACGTTCCATAACCATTTCACCAATATCTTTACTCATCACTTCAGAGACCCCGCGATTTCTTAATTCTTTCTCAATATCCAGGGTCACATTTTCTAATTCTTCAACGGCAACCGGACGTTTTTCGCAAGCCCTGATTAAACCGCGCATTAGTTTTTCACGGCTGAACTCTTCCCTTGTACCTTCTTTTTTTACAACAATTAACGGAACCTCTTCAATACGTTCGAAAGTAGTAAAGCGGAAATCACATTGTTCGCATTCTCTTCTTCTTCGAATTGACTGTCCTTCTTCAATTGGTCTAGAATCAAGGACTTTGGTACTTTTATAGTGGCAATTCGGACATTTCAAACTCGATCAACTCCACATAGTCTTCATTTCATTGGCATCCTTACGATGGATCCACTCTATTAAATTGTCCATCCAATTCCTCATAGAGATTAACAATTAAATTACGGCTGAATCCCAAATCTACAGGCCCTCCTGAATCCGTTGTT
Source organism: Halobacillus sp. B29 (assembly GCF_052246755.1). Lineage (NCBI taxonomy): Bacteria > Bacillati > Bacillota > Bacilli > Caryophanales > Bacillaceae > Halobacillus > Halobacillus sp. B29. The sequence continues at coordinate 98,594 of NZ_JBQQCM010000002.1, read as the reverse complement.
ACAGAAAAATCTACAGCTATCCGAAAAGGCCGCACCATAATAATCGTCGCCACTACAAATGCACGCCTCTTCCCTTTATACTTTACTGTGATTTCCCCACGCTCTTTAGAAACGGCAACAATTTCTGAAGGGGAGGGAAACAGGGACTCCACTCCACGAATAAGTTCCTCATGCTTAGCATTGTAGTAATGGGTAACAAGTTTCTCATCTTTATGCTGTTCACTAGTTTCCGAATGATTACTAAAATATCTGGATATAAATGCTTTCACTTACCTAACCCCTTCATTCCATTCGACATTGGCTTCCTACATTTTAACACGATTCAACAAAATAAGAAATGGGAACTCAAATGGAGGAAGCAGGGCAGTAAGATGCGAATTTGAAAAACACAAAGATTCAAAAAAGCCACACAGGATATCCTGTGTGGCTTTTACCTGTACAATTATAAAGCTCGTGACTGTTCAACTTCTACAGGACCCATTCCTCTTGGAACTTCCACTGTTTCATTGCGCCCTGCCTCTAAAGCTTCCACAATAAAATGAGCTGCAACATTAGGGTCTATACGATCTCCGCATGTGTAAACATCAATACTAGCATAACCATGTTCAGGAAAGCTGTGAATCGTCAAATGAGATTCAGAAATAATGACTACTCCGCTAACACCGTGAGGTGCGAATTTATGAAAAGCAACTTCTCTTACTTCTGCCCCTGCTTTTAAAGCGGCGTCGACAAAAACTTGTTCTATATACGACATATCATTCAATTTTCCTTCATTACAATCCCATAGTTCAGCAATTACATGTCTTCCCATTGTATCCATAATTAGGATCCCCCTTTTGTACATTAACTTCTTCCCCTTCTAAAAAACAGTCATGCACTACCACGGGGGAAAGTTAGTCCTGAGAGGTCCTAACCCTTTGAGTAGAGATGAAATGGATTGAAATTCAGAAGGTCAAAAAGAAGTATATACGTTATACCCCCATTTTGCAAGATTTATTTTTACATGACTCTCTCTATAACTTTTAATAATGAGAGTTCTTGTAAAATAATACCTTACACGATGGTCCTATTATAAGATACTTGTGGGGTGGTTGGCTACTAAGAAACACGGGCTTCTTTTTCTTGCTTCATTACATTTCCTACATATTTCGCAAGATCAACGACACGGCAGGAATAACCCCACTCATTATCGTACCAGGCTAATATTTTTACTTTGCGGTTCTCAATTACCTGTGTAGAAAGAGCATCAATTATTGCGGAAGAAGGCGAAGTTGTATAATCAATGGATACTAACGGTTCTTCGTTATACTCTATTATACCTTTCATCTCTCTTGAAGCCTTATTGGAAAATGATTGATTCACTTCTTCGGCTGTTACATCTCTTTTTAGATCCACGACTAAATCAACTAAAGATACGTTTGGTGTAGGAACTCTCAAAGCCATACCATTTAATTTCCCATTCAAGCTGGGAATGACTTCCCCAAGCGCTCTGGCAGCTCCTGTCGAAGTTGGTATAATGGATTGAGTACACCCTCGAGCTCTTCGTAAATCTTTATGAGGATTATCTAAGTTTTTTTGATCATTTGTAAAAGAATGGACTGTTGTCATCAGACCATTTTCTATTCCAAATTCATCCTCCAGAACTTTAACTACTGGAGCGAGGCAGTTGGTCGTGCATGAAGCATTGGAAATCACATGATGCTGTTTAGGGAGATAGGTTTCTTCGTTTACTCCCATGACGATCGTTGCATCAACTTGCTTTCCAGGAGCTGTGATAATTACTTTTTTTGCACCTGCTTCAATGTGCAAAGAGGCTTCATCTTTAGTTCTGAACTTACCTGTAGCTTCTATGACGATGTCTACTCCGAGGCGATCCCATGGCAATTCCAGAGGATTACGAGTAGAACACATCACTATTTTTTTCCCATTCACTTCCAAACCATCTGCTACCGCTCTAATTTCTCCATCGAAACGACCATGTACACTATCATACTTCAACATATGAGCTATAGTTTCAGCAGGATAACTGGCATTAACTGCTACTAATTCAATTGAATCGTCTGCTGCAGCTTTTCTAAAAACCATTCTCCCGATTCTACCTAAGCCATTTATAGCGATCTTTGTTTTCCCCATGCTCCAGCCCCCTATATATATGATATACTTTAAAATCGATTTTTCAGAAATAGTATAACATATTGTAAGCGCTTTTTCAGTTAAACCAAGATTTTTTTTAAAGTAGGCTACACTGTGAACGATCATTTTCGCAGATTCCTTATCAAACAATTTACAATAATTCTGATTTTAATTATGGCAGGAAGATTTCGTTGCTCTTAATATGCGTCTGTTAAATATAAAGGATTTAATTTACAGATAAGCTTCCGATAATCCAGGACTCAGCTTCAGCCCTGCCCCGTGCACTAAATCGCTTCCGCAGCCAGCCTCGATCTATAATGATGACTAACTTTCCATAAAAATAAGAAACACGCCAAAACTAAAAAAGTTCTGACGTGTTACTATACGATGTTCCACTGATGAAGTATGTCTTTTAATTGTTGAAAACTTTCTTCTTCAGATCCATTATTATCGATTACAGCATCTGCCATTTTTGCTTTTTCAGTGATCGTTAATTGTGCCTGGATTCTTTCTTCAGCTTCTTCACGTTTTGATTGATCCCTTTCCATCAGCCGCTTTAACTGTGTTTCTTCATCAACATAGACCACCATTACCCGGTCTACAAAACTGGTAAGTCTACTCTCAAAAAGCAAGGGGATATCAAGCACTACAGCTGGATAGTCTTCAGCCTTGTATGCTTCTCTCTCTTCCAGCATTTCCTGTCTCACTTGCGGATGAACAATGGAGTTTAACTGTTGCCTCTTTTCTTCATCCGAAAAAATAATTTTTCCAAGTCGCTTTCGGTCAATCGTACGGTCATCCTGAAGAATTTGATAACCAAAAGCCTCCACAATTTTATTGTAGGCAGGCTCTCCTGGTTCCACAACCTTTCTAGAAAGGCGATCGGCATCCACAACTGGAATGTTAAACCTCGAAAACATTTGGGAAACGGTACTTTTGCCGCTGGCAATACTTCCGGTCAATCCAATAACAACGGTCAATTTGAAACCTCCTTACGTTAATTTGATAATCCCTATTGTAATCAACAATACAGCAGGTACAATCGAGACACTTTCTGCTTTTTCACTTAATTTAGCTCCGCTCAAAATCCCAGCATAGAGCATAATAAAAGTTATGATTGAAATCCATAAAGCTGTTACAAAAGGTTCAACCCCCATAAACGCTCCGCTGATGCCGGCGCCGAGTGTATCCAGTGAAAGGGCGGCTCCCAGCAGCCATACTTCTTTCCCCTTTATACCACCGGACTGATCAACGTCAGCTGCTACAGGATCGTTAAGTACGCGGGCAGGCTGGGACCATGGCTCTTTCTTCTGACTATGATCAGGTTTGCGAAAGTATTGATATAAAAAATACAATCCAATTCCTATTAAAGCTAGTGCCCCAACTCTCTCCGCATAATCAGGATGAACAATTGGCAATATAAGCGCGCCCATGTAAGAAGAGACCATGAATCCTGCACCTGATAAAAAAGCAATCGTTAGAATCCCTCTCAGTGAAAGGCTGATCTTTTTCATCCCCAGAACGCACCCTATTCCAAAACTGTCTATACTAAGTGCTATTACAAATAAAAAAGTGAAAGTCGTAATCCCCATCTATTCCACCCCTGTTCGCTAAGGTGTAAATAGTATATGGGACTCTAAAAATTTTGATACGATTGACATGTGGGACAGATATGAGTACCTCTTCCGCTGACTTTCGTTTTTATGATTACATCCCCGCACTCTTGGCAACTTGTATCCTGTTTGCCATAAACCTTCAAATTCTGCTGAAAGCTACCAATTTTACCCTGACTGTTTAGATAGGATCTTATTGTGCTTCCGCCCAGACCAATAGCTTCCTCGATGATCTGCACACTCGACTTTCTAATTCGATCCGCTTCCTCTTTTAAAAGCTGGTTCGCCAATCGTTCCGGGTGAATACCTGCTCTGTATAAAGCTTCGTCCACATAAATGTTTCCAAGTCCAGCTACAATCGACTGATCCAAAAGAACCGCTTTAATATTTCTGGATGTTCTTTGCAATTTATGAAAAAAATAATCAAGTGTAAAGGCTTTATCAAATGGATCAGGTCCTAGTTGATTAAGCGGTTTTCTATCCAATTCTTCCCCTTTTGGAAACACATGCATCGTTCCAAACTTCCGTACATCGTCGTATCTTAATTCTGTGCCGTCTGTAAAGTGAAAAACGACGTGGGTATGCTTGGGCTTTTCAATCTCCGCATCATAAAGGCCAAATTTCCCCTCCATCCGCAGATGTGATACAAGCACCAAATCATCCATGTGAAAGATCATGAATTTCCCTTTACGTTCAATATCCAAAAAGGATTGGCCCTTAAGCAGGCGCTTAAATTCATCAGGGTCTCTAGGATTCTTAATGATATTGCCCCAATACACTGAAACATCATCTATAGTTTTCTTTAAAACTAATGTTTTTAAGGTTTGTCTAACTGTTTCGACTTCTGGAAGTTCAGGCATGGTGTCATTCTCCTCACTTACTTTGCATCATACCAAGTAGATCCATATGAATAATCCACTTTCAATGGAACATCTAGCTTCACCGTCTGTTCCATTACTGATGCCACGACTTCTTTCAACTGTTCCACTTCTTCTTCGGGTGCTTCTAAAATCAATTCATCATGGACTTGCAGCAGCATCTTTGCCTCCAGGTTCTCTTCCGCTAGTCGATGTTCAAGATCAATCATGGCTTTTTTAATTACGTCTGCCGCACTTCCTTGAATAGGCGTGTTCATAGCGGTACGCTCTGCCGCATTACGGCGGTTGAAATTACGGCTGGTCAGCTCAGGGAGATATCTCCTTCTATTCATAAAGGTGGTAACGTAACCGACCTGTTTTGCTTGCTGAACCGTCTCTTCCATATAGGTTCTAACCCCAGGATAGCTCTCCAAGTACTTATCAATGAAAGCTTGAGCCTCTTTACGCGGAATATCGAGACTTTGGGATAGTCCGTAATCACTGATTCCATAAACAATTCCAAAGTTTACTGCTTTAGCCTGTCTCCTCATTTCACTCGTCACGTCTTCCTTTGCAACACCAAACACTTCACTTGCTGTCTGCGTGTGGATGTCCTGCCCTTCGCGGAAAGCCTCAATCAGTTTCTCATCTTGTGCAATATGCGCTAGTACACGAAGTTCAATTTGAGAATAGTCACTAGCAAAAATAACCCAATTTTCTTTTGAAGGGATAAAGGCCTGGCGAATTTTGCGTCCTTCCTCTAAACGAATCGGGATATTTTGAAGATTTGGTTCAGTTGAACTTAGACGTCCAGTTTGAGTTAAGGCTTGATTAAAGCGAGTATGAATCTTATGAGTATCATCGTTAATTACTTTAAGCAGTCCTTCAATGTAAGTGGACTTCAGTTTACCCAATTGACGATACATTAAAATACTGGAAATAATTTCATGCTGATCTTCTAATTGTTCAAGTACATCAGCGGAGGTTGAATATCCGGTCTTCGTTTTCTTAATAACCGGCAAGTTCAGCTTTTCGAACAAAATGGGCCCAAGCTGTTTCGGAGAATTCAAATTAAAAGATTCTCCGGCAAGCTCAAAAATATCTTTCTCTATAGCAGTCAGTCTGCTTTCTAATTCAGCACCCATTTCCTCTAGACGTTTTTGGTCTACAAGAACGCCTCTATGCTCCATTCTCCCAAGAATTAAAGCAAGCGGCATCTCTAAGTCCATATACAAATTGTACTGTTCTTTATTTTTCAGTTCATTTTCCACTGTGTCTTTAAGTTTATACACCATGTCAGCTTTCCTGCTAATATGTTCGTGGAAGTCGTTATCATTTTCGGGACGCTTCATTTTAGCGCCTTTTCCATAAACCTCTTCATCATATTTAACTTTGCTTTCCCCCATCCGATGACTAATAGCAGGAATGTCATGGTGGTTTTCCGCTGGATTTATTAAATAAGAAGCCAATAAGAGATCAAATTGAATGCCTTTAATGTTTACATCATGACGCATAAGAGCTACCACTGTACGCTTAGCATCAAACACCCATTTTTCTTTTTTACCATCTTCGGCCCATTTCTTAAAACCTTTTGAATTTTTTGCATTATTCATTGAAATAACATACTTATTTGATTCATTAACAATTGCAATTCCTTCTACAGCAGCCTGATGGTAGTTATCGTACAGCATCTCAACAACTAAGGCTTCCTTACCTGTAAACATGTCGTCTTCAAAGTCTTCTACAACTTCCACTTTAATATCTGGAAAAGGTTCAGCAGCCTCACTTTCGTCCTCTATACCGCCTTCTTGAACTCTTGACAATAATGACTGAAAGCCCAGGTCTTTGAACAGGTGGCTGACCTGAGTGGATTGATATCCTTGGTAACCTAAATCCTTTAATTCTATTTCTATAGGAGCGTGTCTTTCAATCGTTACAAGCTTGCGGCTCATGTACGCATCTTCTTTATGGTTTTCCAACTTCTCTTTTAACTTTTTACCACTCACCTGGTCCAGATTATCATAAAGGCGGTCAATGGTATCGAATTGCTTAAGCAGTTTTACAGCTGTTTTCTCTCCTACGCCGGGCACACCTGGAATATTATCAGAACTATCTCCCATAAGAGCTTTCAAATCGATAATCTGGTCAGGACGGACCCCCATTTTTTCTTCCATAAACGAAGGGTCGTATGTATCCACATTCGTAATCCCCTTCTTCGTCAAGCTCACACTTACCCGATCCGTCACCAATTGAAGTAAGTCTTTATCTCCGGAAATTACTTTGACTTCATATCCATCCTGCCCCGCCTGATCAGCTATTGTACCAATAATATCATCTGCTTCGTATTGGTTAAGCTGATAATACTTAGCACCGAAAGCATCAAGGAGTTCCTTTAGAACTGGAAACTGCTCGGATAATTCCGGAGGAGTCTTCTGCCGTCCGCCTTTATACTTACTATAAGTTTCGTGCCTGAAAGTTGTCTTTCCAGCATCGAACGCCACTAATAAATGGTCCGGCTCATCTTCCTCTAATATCTTCAATAGCATCGTAGTAAAGCCATATACAGCGTTTGTGTAAACCCCTTTATCGTTATTTAATAAAGGCAACGCAAAAAATGCCCGATAGGCTATGCTGTTTCCATCAATTAATACAACCTTTTCAGCCATGAACTCACTCCTTCAATAATAAAAAACGCCTTTTTGTTCATTCTACCATGTTTAGTAGTGAGAAGAAAAAAAACTCCGTTATTCTTACATTTTATAAAATGGTTCAACTATTAATAGAAATTCGAGAAAAAAAAGAGGCAGAAGCGAGGGAAGCTTCTGCCTAAAAGAGAAAACACCTTGGATGAAAGGGTTTCATAGTTATATTACCAAAGAAATATGAATGTACATTTAAATCATTATTAAGATTGTGTAAATTGCTTAGGAATTTCCACGTGAAAGGTTGTGCCTTCATCTACGACACTGTCTACATGCACATTTCCGTGGTGAGCTTCGACAATGTGCTTCACAATAGCAAGACCGAGGCCAGTCCCTCCTGAATTTCTGCTTCTTGCTTTGTCTACACGGTAAAACCGTTCAAAAATGCGGGAAACCTCTTCCTGCGGGATCCCAACACCATTATCCGACACGGAAACTAAAATTCGATCATCCTGATCCTTAAAGATCAACGAAACGTTTCCATCTACTTTGGTGTAATTAATCGCGTTGGTCAATAAATTCATAAAGACTTGTTTTAAACGACTGGAATCTCCTTCGATCATTGTGTTCCCTTCTACCTCTGTTGTTAAATGGACTTCCTTTTGGTCAGCATGCTGTTGAACTATAGGAAGAAGGTCGGATAACAACCGTTGAATATTAACTTGTTCAATATTCAAGTTAAAATCTTCTCTTTCTAATTTAGAGAGTTCAAGAAGGTCTTGAATGAGTGATTGAAGCCTCCCGCTTTCTTTTAGAATGATATGAAGGAACTGTTCGAGCATAGCCTCATCTTTCATTGCTCCATCTAAAAGTGTTTCAGAAAAGCCCCTTATAGAAGTAATAGGCGTTTTCAACTCATGGGAAACGTTAGCTACAAAATCTTTTCTCATTTGTTCTAGTTGTTTAAGTTCTGATATATCGTGAAATACCAGTACAACACCTTTCCACTTACGATCTTCACTAAAAATAGGAGCGCCGGTCACCTCCAGATGTTTACGATCTATTTTCACCGGCAAAACAAACGTTTCACTAACGGTTTCCTCAAACATATAGATCTTCTTCACAGTTTCGTGAATCGCAGTATAAGGTATAGCATCATGGTATAAATAACTGATGTATTCACCTGGCTCTCCTTTAAATGTTTCCAAAAAGGCGCGATTTACAAGGAGAATATATCCTTTCTCATCAATCAGAACAAGCCCATTTCCCATATTGTTAATAACGGCTTCAAGCTGGTTTTCCTGCATCCCCTGAGTACTGGTCATTTCCTGAAGATTTCTAGCTAAAATATTAATGGAGCGGCTTAGCTGACCGGCTTCACCAAAGTGCCCCTCGTATGTTCGGGCCTTATAATTCCCTTTTGCCAGTTCGGTGGCCACGTTGGCAGCTGAACGAATCGGACGAATGTATTTAGAAAACACATTAAATCCAATAACAAATATAACTAAAAGACCTAAGAATAACGTAACCCCTATTAACAGCCAAATATTCTTTGTAATATTCGTTAACGATTTAACAGGAGAGAGAAGAGTCAAGGTCCCCTCCGTATTGTTCACTTCTGTACTGGTCGTATAATAAAATAAATCTCCAATTAATTGACCCTCTTGCGAGCCGTTGCTGTCGACACTATTTAAGACTCTTTGTTTTTCATTTTCGGATATGATGGGGATCGCTTCGACAGTATCCACTAGTATTTCACCATTATCAGATTCAAACACCATACCTGTGTTCAGCTGTTCACTGAAATTAAAGAGTTCTTCCTGACTAATATCATTATCCTTCGCATATCTCTCAAGATAAGTAGAAAAGTACTGACTCTCAACGGCTACCCGGTCTTCAAAAATATTGATGAAATAGGTTCGTGTCAGCTGAGCTAAAAGGATCCCAAGACCCACCATCACAATGACAACTAAAATTGTGTAGGTAATTAATGGTCTCGTATTAGATGACATTTACTTTGGTTCCTCCATTTTGTATCCAAGTCCTCGAATAGTTTTAATATAGACCGGCTTTTTGGTCTCTGGTTCTATTTTTTCCCGTAAATGACTTACATGAACATCCACAATCCTTGTATCACCAGCAAAATCATAATTCCAGACAGCACGAAGAAGTTGATCTCTTGAAAGAACACGTCCAAGGTTATTAGCTAAATAGAGAAGAAGTTCAAATTCTTTCGGCGTAAACGTCAGAGGCTCTTCATTAATCGTCGCTTCATATTGTTCCGGATAAATAGAGAGACCCGCAACTTTAATATGAGTTTCATCCACCTCTGCAGGTTCACGTAGCATACGGCGTAATATAGCTTTAATCCTGGCTACAACTTCTCTTGGACTGAACGGTTTAGTTAAATAATCATCAGCCCCTAATTCTAAGCCAAGAACTTTATCAAATTCATCATCTTTTGCAGTAAGCATTAAAATAGGTGTATCCACTTGCATTTGACGCAATTTCTTACATACTTCCATCCCATCCATTCCAGGGAGCATAACGTCCAATACAATCAAATCAAAAGAAGTAACAGATGCTTTCTCTAAAGCATCCGTACCCGTATATGCAACTTCTGTTTCAAAACCAGCCTGTTCTATATTATATTTAAGTAACGTTACGATGGATTCTTCATCGTCAACAATCAAAATCTTCTGATCCACTTCTCATCACCCCAACCTACAAGTTAATTTCATAATACAATGAACTTTACAATTTGGATATGGATGTTAATAATTTTTACTTAAACTTAATAAATCATTCATTTGAATAATTTAGGTACTTTAACGCCCCTTAAGCTGTTCCTATAACGGTACAATGGTCGTTTAAAAAGGGGGCATCTCCATACTCGCGTTTTACACCATAAACAGTAACAGATGTTCTAATACTAAAAAAACTAATTATCCGAGTGAACGACCACAGATCTTTCTCTTAAGGATTCCAAAAAAGAAAGAGGCCTTCTAGGAAGGCCTCAGTCAGATTATTAATAAAAGTTTTCAAGAGAATGAGCATTCATAGAATTGGGTTCATATGGCGGCTTCACCTCTAAAGTACCCCGGACTACTTCATCCCCCTCCTCATCATAGCCAGTGACTTGAATCGTAACAAGATGCTTATCCTTATTTATAGATGTAACCTCTGCTCTAAAGCGTACTTCAGCGTAGTGGTAGACGGGTTTCGGGTATGAGATTTCTTGAGAAACAATATGACTGCCCGGCCCAGGGAGGTGCATGGATATTATGGAAGAAACCATCCCAAACACCATAACCGTGGGCACAATCGGACGTTTAAATGGAGTTTGCGAGGCATAATCGTGCTGAATATACAGAGGGTTTGCATCATCTGTAAGTCCTAGATACATAAGTAGATCCCGGTCTTCAACTGTTGCAGAAGTAGTGAACAGATCGCCTGCCTGTAAGTCGTTCATCTTCTTTCCTAATTTTCTTTTTTTACTTAACATTAAACCACCTCTTTGAAAGCGTTTTCTGTTTGTTGTGTAAAAAAGGATTCGAGGATAGCCCCGAATCCTTTACACTCTTATTTTAATACATTTAACACATTTTTAACAGAGTCTGCTGATTGGTCGAGCTGCTGCTTTTCATCTTCCGTTAATTCAAGCTCGATGACTTCTTCAATTCCATTTCCACCAAGGATGGTAGGAACTCCAAGATAAATGCCATCATATCCATATTCACCTTCCAGGTATGCTATAGCTGGCAATATACGGCGCTGGTCTTTTAAAATCGCTTCCGCCATTTGAACAAGAGAAGCAGCTGGAGCGTAGTAGGCGCTTCCGTTCCCAAGCAGACCTACAATTTCTCCTCCTCCCTTTCTTGTACGTTCCACTATCGCATCAAGACGTTCTTTAGAAATTAATCTTTCAAGCGGAATGCCACCAGCAAAAGAATAGCGAGTTAATGGCACCATGTCATCTCCATGACCACCTAGAACAAAACCGGTAACATCTTTTATGGAAACGTTCAGTTCTTCCGCTACAAAGGTGCGGAAGCGCGAAGTATCCAAGACACCAGATTGGCCAATGACACGGTTCTTAGGAAGACCGGCTTCCTGAAATACAGAGTACGTCATCGCATCAACTGGATTAGTTAATACAATAATGTAGCAGTCTGGAGAATACTTTACAATCTCTTTTGTTACACTTTTCATTATCTTTGAATTCGTCGCAACAAGATCATCACGGCTCATGCCAGGCTTTCGAGCAATTCCCGCTGTAATAATCACCAGATCAGAGCCTTTAGTATCTTCATAATTAGAAGTTCCTTTTACTTTGGCATCAAACCCTTGTACAGGACTAGCTTCTAACATATCTAAAGCTTTCCCCTTAGTAGGGTCTTCCATATCAGGGACATCGACCAATACAACATCTCCCAGTTCTTTCTGGGCTGCCATAAGTGCAGTAGTAGCACCAGTAAAGCCGGCACCGATCACGGATATTTTATTTCTGCGAATAGCCATATTACCCAGCTCCTTTTTAATCAGCGATTAGTCCATATTTTTAATTAGTTCGTCACCGAACTGAGAACACTTCACTTCTTTAGCACCATCCATCATTCGTGCAAAGTCATACGTTACCACTTTACTACCGATGGTCTTATCCATGGATTTAGAAATTAAATCTGCCGCTTCTCTCCACCCAAGGTGCTCAAGCATAAGTACGCCAGACAGAATTACAGAGGACGGATTCACTTTATCCATTCCTGCATATTTAGGTGCTGTACCATGCGTAGCTTCAAAAATAGCATGACCTGTTTCAAAGTTTATGTTCGCACCTGGCGCAATTCCTATTCCGCCAACCTGAGCAGCTAGTGCATCTGAAACGTAGTCCCCATTCAGGTTCATGGTAGCGACTACATCAAACTCTTTTGGACGAGTTAAAATCTGCTGTAGGAAAATGTCTGCAATCGCATCTTTTACAATGATTTTACCTTCTGCTTCCGCAGCATCCTGTGCTTTATTAGCTGCTTCTTTCCCTTCTTTTTCAACAATTCGATCATATTCCAGCCACGTAAATACTTTATCTCCGTATTCCTCTTCAGCTACTTCGTAACCCCATGCTTTGAAGGAACCTTCGGTGAATTTCATAATATTTCCTTTATGAACTAGTGTTACATTTTTACGGCCTTCATTTAAAGCGTAATCAATAGATGCACGAACTAGACGTTTCGTACCCTCTTCAGATACAGGCTTGATACCAATTCCAGAAGTTTCCGGGAAACGGATATTATGTACACCCATTTCATTTTGAAGAAAGTCTATAACTTTTTTAACTTCAGGTGTACCTTTTTGCCACTCGATTCCGGCATAAATGTCTTCTGTATTTTCACGGAAGATTACCATGTCTGTATCTTCTGGACGTTTAACAGGTGATGGTACACCTTCTACATAGCGTACCGGACGCAGGCAGGTAAATAAGTCAAGTTCTTGACGTAAAGCTACGTTAAGTGAACGGATTCCGCCGCCGATCGGAGTCGTCAGGGGTCCTTTGATTGCAATTTTGTAATCGCGAATTGTATCTAATGTAGCGTCTGGCAGCCATTCTCCGCTTTTGTCATAAGACTTCTGACCAGCGTATACTTCCTTCCACTCAATCGATTTTTCCCCGTTGTAAGCTTTATCTACGGCAGCTTCAATTACACGGCTGGCAGCCGCCCAAATATCCGGACCAATACCGTCACCTTCAATGTAAGGGATGATTGGACGATTAGGTACGTTCAATTCTCCGTTTTGTTCTACTGTGATTTTCTCAGATTGTGTCAAAATATACCCTCCTAAATTTATTTCATAAAATGGGATGTAATATCCTCTTCTATCATACGTTAAATTATATAGAAGAAAAAGCAAAGAGAAGAGGAAGCCTAGCGTCCCCTCTCTTAACGTTCGTCAATTGGTGTGTAAGTCTGCCCCTTAGGTCCTACATATTCAGCACGAGGACGAATCAGGCGGTTATCTGAATACTGTTCAAGAATGTGGGCTAACCATCCGGAAACGCGGCTGACCGCAAAGATCGGTGTAAAAATATCATGATCGATTCCAAGGCTATGATAAACAGATGCGGAATAGAAATCCACATTTGCTGGGAGTCCTTTATTTTCTTTAATGTAATCTTCAATTTTAATAGACATCTCGTAGTATTTAGAGTGTCCTGTCAGCTTGGTCAGCTCACGAGACATTTCTTTTAAATGCTTCGCGCGAGGATCGCCGGATTGATAAACTCTGTGTCCCATACCCATGATTTTTTCTTTATTTTCAAGCTTCTTTTCTATAGCAGGAATCGCATCTTCAACGCTGTCAATTTCAGTAAGCATTTTCATAACACGCTCATTGGCTCCACCATGGAGAGGTCCTTTTAAAGCACCAATAGCAGCTGTTACGCCTGAATAAATGTCGGATAGTGTTGCCACACACACACGTGCCGTAAACGTTGAAGCGTTTAATTCATGGTCTGCGTGTAATACTAGCGCTTTGTTAAATGCCTCGACTTCAATATTTTCAGGATTTTTACCATTCAGCATATACAAAAAGTTAGCTGCAAAACTTAATTCTTTTTTAGGAGAAACTGGCTCCTCCCCATTACGGATGCGAGCAAAGGCCGTAACAACTGTAGGCATTTTTGCTTGAATTCGAAGAGCTTTGTCTTTATTAGCTTGATCTTCCATTACATCCGACTCAGGGTCATGAATGCCGAGCATCGATACTGCGGTACGTAAAGCAGCCATGGGATGCACTGTAGATAGATCATAAGATTTGAGGTGATCTACTACTTCCTGAGGGATGTCCATGTTTGAGATTAAATCAGATTTAAATTGATTCAGTTCATCTTTGTTTGGAAGTTTCTGATTCCAAAGAAGATAAATAACTTCTTCAAAGCTTGAGTTATTTGCTAGATCATCGATATCGTAACCTACGTAGGTTAATTTATCGTCAATAATTGAACTGATCGATGATTCAGTTGCTGTAATTCCTTCAAGACCTTTGGTTGATGACATACAATCTCTCCTTTTAAAAATGTCCGATGTTTTCGGCCCAAGCGGCAAGAAAACGTTTCATGTACTCTTATATGAAATAATTAGGAAATGAACCCCAAAGACAATTATAAAGTATTCTGAGTTGAATGTGAATTGAAACCGTTTAATTTAAGGGAATTTATCGAAATTTCATAGGGAATTCCTTTTTTAAAATAACTATTTCCATAAAAAAGCTGACCCTGAATGAAAAGTCACTAGAAAGTGAGGTTCACATGAACAACCCCGTTTTTCACCAGTTCTTCCGCTTCCTATTTGTGATCACTCTTATGCTGTCCAGTATATTTTTAATTATTGGAGCTTGGATATATTTATATCCTTTTCTTCTTGCCTTTTTAATCTCAGGTGCTCTTCAACCATTTATTCAACTTTTAGAAAAAAGATTACATTTCCCCAGAACCCTGGCCGTACTATCGCTTTTGTTCTTACTAACACTTCTTACCGTTTCTCTGCTTACACTGGTCATTGCTGAACTAATTAAAGGCATCCAGCGTCTGGCAATAGCAGCACCTGTAAACTTTGGTAACCTGGTGAACCATTCCATCGACCAGTTCACCATTTGGTTCACCCCTATACTTTATAAAATCGAACAAGTTATTCTTAAATTATCAACTGAGCAGCAAAGTTCCATTTTTGATTATATAGAGGTAATAAAAGTAAAGGCAGCAGCCACAGGCGTCCAGATGTTAGAAACCTTATTTCAAAGCCTAATTCGTGGATTGACCAGCCTGCCCTCCTCTATTACCACTATGCTAATTTTAATGCTGGCCATATTTTTTATATGTAAGGATTGGGAATTGATTATTCGAAGCCTTACTCGTATCATACCCGCCCATTATCTTGAAAAAACCAGGAGATTTCCGATGGAACTCAAGTCCACCTTTAAAGGTATCATCAGAGCCCAGTGTATTCTTGTAGGTATATCTACTGCTATCATCGGGATAGGTTTATTTATTATTCAAGCCCCAAATGCACTTACGATTACCATGGCTGCTTCAATAGTAGATATCATTCCCTATATTGGGACTGGCAGCATTTTTATTCCGTGGATTTTTTATCAATTTTTCACAGGACAATTTCAGATGACCATTGGTCTTTCAATTATATATATGGTAGTCCTAATCGTTCGACAGACACTTGAACCTAAAATACTCGCTAACCACTTCGGTGTCCCCCCAATCTTATTATTAGCAGGTATGTTTCTGGGTTTTCAAATTTTCGGCGTATATGGAATAATACTTAGTCCTTTAGTAATTGTGTTTGTAAAGGTTCTTCATACTACTGGAATTTTTAACTACACGTGGCATTTTATTAAAGGAAACTGACCCCCCTATTTCATAAAGAAACAGGGGGACCATTTTATCTTCTATAAATAGTGATGGTGCCTTTATCCATCATTTTTGAGATTACTTTTTTAATAAGACGTTTAATGGGTGCTCTAGTGGGAGGAATTAATAATAAAAAACCTATCGCATCAGTAATAAATCCAGGAGTCAGTAAAACTGCCCCCCCTACTAATATGCAGGCACCATCCAATAGAGTATCCTGAGGCATTTGTCCGCTCGACATCGAATTTTGGAAGTTTCTGATCGTTTCTAAACCTTGCTGTTTCGCAAGCCACGCTCCTATAACTCCTGTAAGGATGATCAGTAATATAACCCACCAGGGTCCAATCAAGTTTCCAGCCCCAATGAGTAAACCGATCTCAAGTGCCGGGACAATCAGAATAAATAGTAATAACCAGCGAAACATATTATCGTCCCTTTCCAACTCTTTTCTTCTATTATACTTGGAGTTTCAGCACTTTTAAAGTTAAGTACATTAAAGGAAATACCCATACTCTTTCCTATGAAGACTTTGGCTGCAAAAATGGCTTCACGTTACACAAACTAGAATCATTTAGAAAATTTCAGCAGTCTAGAATCTGAATATTTCACTTCAGAACTGAATAGATGAATGCCTCTATAAAAACGAACCACAGCATTTAAATGAGCTAAAAAAAAAGGGAAGTGTTTACACTTCCCTTTTTTTGTCTTTACAGGACACTAGCATGTCCTTCATAAATATCTCCGCGTGAACTGTCAATAGTTATATCGTTCCCGTCAGAAATTATACTAAGTGCATCCTTCACACCTACAATAACAGGAATTCCAAGGCTCAAACCTACTACTGCAGCATGAGATGTTAATCCGCCTTCTACTGTAACCAGGCCTGCAGCTTTTTCTATAGCAGGCATCATATCACGATCTGTTCCATGGGTGACAAGAATATCCCCGTCTACTACACGGTCAATCGCTTCTTTAGGATCCTTCGCTACAACAGCTCGTCCATAGGCGCTTTTCTGACCAACGCCTTGTCCTTTAACAAGTACGTCTCCTATTACATGCACTTTCATAAGGTTTGTTGTGCCACTTTCACCTACTGGTACTCCACCAGTGATAATCACACGATCACCACGAGTAGCAACTCCAGATGCTAAGCTGCGTTCAACCGCTACATCAAGCATATCATCTGTAGATTGAGCACGTGGTCCCATCACAGCATAAACTCCCCATACGAGAGAAAGCTTACGGTTAACAGCTTCACTTGAAGTGATAGCTACAATTGGTGCTCTTGGACGATATTTGGAAATCATCCGGGCTGTATGACCGCTTTCCGTTGGAGTCACCACAGCATTTACATCAAGATTAATGGCCGTATGAGTAACAGATTGACTAATTGCATCCGTTATCGTCATATCACTGTGCTTAGAACGCTCATCAAGGATCGCTTTATAATTTAAGCCTGTCTCTGTTTTGCTGGCAATATTGTGCATCGTTTGAACGGATTCAACAGGATAATCACCTGCTGCTGTTTCACCAGAAAGCATAATCGCGTCTGTTCCATCAAAAATAGCGTTCGCAACGTCTGATGCCTCTGCACGAGTTGGACGAGGATTTCTTTGCATAGAGTCCAGCATTTGAGTAGCTGTTATAACTGGTTTTCCAGCTTTATTGCATTTGTGAATAAGTTGTTTTTGCACAAGAGGGACATCTTCCGCTGGGATCTCAACACCTAAATCTCCACGCGCTACCATTAGGCCGTCACTTACTTCCAGGATTTCGTCGATGTTATCAACGCCTTCCTGATTTTCAATTTTAGGGATAATTTGGATATCCAGCGCTCCGTGCTTTTCTAATAGTTCTTTGATCTCAAGAACATCTGAAGCACGACGTACGAAAGAAGCGGCGATAAAGTCTACTCCCTGTTCAATTCCAAACTCAATATCCTTCGCATCTTTATCCGTAATCCCCGGTAAGTTTACACTTACATTAGGTACATTGACACCTTTTTTATTTTTTAAAGGACCATTGTTTAAGACAGTTGTTTTGATTTCGTTATTTTTTTTGTCGATTTCTTCTACGAGTAACTCTACCAAACCATCATCCAGTAATATTTTCGAGCCTGGCTGGACATCATTAATCAAACCTGGATACGTGACTGAGATGCGCTCTGCATCCCCTTGGATATCATCCATTGAAACATAGACAGTAGATCCTTTTTCCAAATAAACTTCTTCTTCTTTTAGCGTACCTGTCCGTATTTCAGGACCTTTCGTGTCTAATAGTATAGCTACCGTTTTACCTGTGGAGGCAGATGCCTCACGAATGTTTTTAATACGAGCTCCATGTTCTTCGAAATCTCCATGCGAGAAATTCAAACGAGCAACATTCATTCCTGCTTCAATTAGTTGACTTAATTTCTCAACTGATTCAGAAGCCGGTCCAATCGTACTAACGATTTTTGTTTTTCTAAACATACTTATTTCCTCCTCTGATCCATCATTCATATTATATTGATAATTCTTTAGAAAGACGATACATATCAAGATCCACTTGGTGCTTGGTGTTGAGAATTTCTACTATATCATGATCGACTAATTTGTTTTGTTGTATACCAACCATGCGCCCTGATTTTCCGTTCAATAGAAGGTCTACAGAATGAGCACCCAGGCGGCTGGCAAGGACACGGTCTGAGGCTGAGGGAGATCCGCCCCTCTGGGTATGTCCTAATACTGTCACTCGCGTCTCTAGATCTGTGGCTTCTTTAATCTTGCGCCCAAAATCAACACCACTTCCGACTCCTTCTGCAACGATAATGATGCTGTGACGCTTTCCGCGTTCATGTCCACGTTTTAAGCGGTCGATAACATCATTGAATTCATCTTCAAATTCTGGTATTAATACGCTCTCCGCTCCATCAGCCAGTCCAGCCCATAGAGCCAAGTCTCCTGCATTACGTCCCATAACTTCAATAACATAGGTGCGCTCATGAGAAGTAGCCGTATCTCGAATCTTATCAATAGCATCAATAATCGTATTTAAAGCAGTATCAAAACCAATTGTAAAATCGGTTCCCGGAATATCATTATCTATTGTTCCAGGTACACCAATACACGGATAACCTTTTTCAGTAAGTTTCTTAGCACCCATAAAGGTCCCGTCACCACCAATGGCGATCAGTCCTTCTATACCATGCTTCTTCATCTGTTCAATGCCCTTCAGCTGGCCTTCCTCGGTCTTAAATTCTTCACAGCGGGCTGAATACAGCTTCGTACCTCCGCGCTGAATAATATCGCCTACGGAGCCTAGTTCCATTTTATCAATACTGCCATCGATTAGCCCCTGGTACCCATACTTAATTCCGTATACTTCTACATTGTGATAGATAGCTTTACGCACAACGGCACGAATAGCAGCATTCATGCCTGGAGCGTCGCCGCCGCTTGTAAGTACACCAATTTTTTTCATTAGAATCACCTCAAATTATTTACTAATTGGTTTGTGCCCAATCATGGAACTTTTGAAACCTTCTGAACCCACAAGATTCTCTCATACATCTAGTTTGTACAAATAAGTAAAATGTAAAAGATAAGTGGATCAAGTCTTAAAAATTCGGTTTGATAGCGTTACCATCCTCCTAAGATGGGAAAAGTCGCACTTCTTGATGTGCGACTTCTTCATATTGGCTGATATTCATTTATACCGTGTTCATTATAAATCAAGAAACGCATAATCGCCAATACTTTTATATTTATTAAATCGTTCTTCTAATAATTGGCTGTTTTCCAAAGATGAGAGTTCTTTTAGTGATGACTCAATAACTTTTTCAATTTCTCTTGCTTGATATTCTACATCACGATGAGCTCCACCTCTGACTTCAGGTATGACTTCATCAATTACATTTAATTCTTTTAAGTCATAGGACGTAATCTTCATAGATTCAGCAGCCTGCTGGGCTAGTCCTGCATCTTTCCAAAGTATAGACGACGCACCTTCAGGAGAAATTACAGAATAAGTCGAGTTCTCAAGCATATAAATCCGGTCCCCTATTCCGAGACCAAGCGCTCCCCCGCTTCCTCCTTCTCCGATCACAACACAGATGATGGGAACGTTAAGACCTGCCATTTCCATAAGATTCCGCGCAATAGCTTCGCTTTGTCCCCGCTCCTCTGCTGCCTTTCCGGGATAAGCTCCCTTCGTGTCAATAAAAGTAATAATTGGACGTTTGAATTTATCAGCCTGTTTCATTAAACGCAGAGCTTTTCGGTAGCCCTCAGGATGAGGCATGCCAAAGTTCCTTCTAATATTCTCTTTTGTATCTTTTCCGCGCTGATGTCCAATGACGGTAACTGGAGTTCCCTGAAATTTAGCAATGCCTGCCACTAACGCAGCGTCATCCCCGTATAAGCGATCACCGTGAAGCTCCAGAAAGTCGGAGAAGATGTATTCAATATAGTCAAGAGTTGTCGGACGCTCGGGATGCCTTGCCATTTGAACTCGGTCCCAAGGCTGCATACGATCATAGACATCGATTTCCAGCTTTTCCAATCGTTTCTCTAAGGTTATAATTTCTTCACTCAGATCCATTTCGCTATTTTCAGTCATGCGCCTCAGTTCTGCAATTTTTTCGCGCAGCTCAATTACCGGTTTCTCAAACTCAAGTATATGCTTCACGTTTCTTCACCTCCTGGATGGTGAATTTCTAAGACCATTCCAAGTGTTTTTTTCAATTCATGACGATGCAGCACACGATCCAGCTGTCCATGTTCCAGCAAGAATTCAGCGGTCTGAAAGTCATCTGGTAATTTCTCACGAATAGTCTGCTCAATGATTCTTCTACCGGCAAAACCAATTAATGCTCCAGGCTCCGCGAAATTATAATCCCCTAGTGAAGCAAAGCTCGCTGAAACCCCACCTGTTGTAGGATGGGTCATAACCGAAATGAACAAACCACCTTCTGCGTGCAGCCGTTGGAGAGCTACAGAGGTCTTACCCATCTGCATTAAACTCAGCACACCTTCCTGCATTCTAGCACCGCCAGAAGCAGTAAAAATGATAAATGGAATTTTTTCTTTCCTTGCTTTCTCAATAGCGTTCGTAATTTTCTCACCAACTACAGACCCCATACTTCCCATACGAAAACGGGCATCCATAACAGCTACCGCTGTATCCAAGCCGTTCAATTGAGCTCTGCCAGTAACAACGGCTTCATTCAAGTCTGATTTCAAGCGATCTTTTTCAAGCTTTTCCTCATAATCAGGAAAGCCTAATGGATTGCTTGAAATCATATGCTTGTCCCATTCTTCAAAAGTATCCTCATCAAATATATGATCCAATCTTTCATAAGCATTCAAACGGTGATGATGATCACAGTGAGGGCAAACATTCATGTTCCGATTTAATTCTTTTCTATAAAAGATCTTTTGACAATTTGGACACTTTTGCATAAGACCTTCAGGTACATCCTTTTTCGCTTCTTGTCGCGGGATGGATGCATAGCGTTTTTTCTTGCTGAAAAAATCTCTTAGCAAGGTGATTCCTCCTTTGGGACAAAGCTTCCTTTCTATCTAATATACAAAATAGCACTGCTATAATCACTCTTATTTGCCGAACGATTACGACAAACCATCCTTAAGGATAAAGCATAAGTATATCTTTTTTATCTCCATTTTTTATAATCTCTATCACTTGTTTATACCAGCCAGCTTCATATTGGATCTCCTCTCTTGCAAGTGCGAATCCGGATATGAATTGCCACATTGATAATAGCAGTGGACGCTCACAAAGTTCAAATAAGAAGGTAAAGAAAGACTGATATCTCTCTCTTGCATTTTCTTTTACCATTATTTGCTCCAGTTTCAACCTTTGACCTTCCGCGACCTTTCCAACAAGGATAAATAAGACTTCCTTCTCCATCATCTGCTTAGCCGTCAATAATTCTTCCCTGGTCCTTGATTCATTTAAAAGGAAACTCGATAATAATTCAACCATATGATAGGGGCGATAAGCACGTATATATGTACCCTCACCACGCTTAGTCTCGATTAAACCAAGCAGCTCCATGGCACGAAAAGCTTCTCTAATTGATGATCTGCCAACATTTAACTGTTCACTTAACTCACGCTCTGAAGGTAATTTATCTCCTGGTTTTAATTGATTTTCATCAATATAAGACTTTAATTGGTATAAAACACCTTCATATACTTTCCCTTGATGCGATCGGGTCACGAACTTTGAACACCCCTTTTTCAGTTGAAGAGCAATTCAAATATATGTAACAAGAGAAAAGCGGCTGCCTTTCTCCAATCGTATTATTGCTCTTCTATTAAAGTCATTTGTCTAGTTTTTTCTGCAACTTCTTCAGGGTCTACATGATGCCTGGCAACACCAGATTCCATGGCAGCTTTCGCAACACTTGCTGCTACTGCCGGAGCTACACGGGTATCAAAAGGCGCAGGAATCACGTAGTCTGCGTTCAATTCTTCTTCGCTTACAAGGGAAGCAATCGCCTCAGCCGCAGCTATTTTCATTTTTTCATTAATTCGAGTCGCACGAACATCAAGAGCTCCTCGGAATATACCCGGGAACGCTAACACATTATTCACCTGATTAGGAAAGTCTGAGCGACCTGTCCCGATTACACGCGCCCCAGCTTCTTTTGCGTCTTCCGGCATAATTTCCGGTTCCGGATTAGCCATGGCGAATATAATAGAGTCATCATTCATGCGAGAAACCATTTCTTTAGATAAAAGCCCGCCTACTGAAACACCTATAAACACGTCTGCACCTTCCATTACCTCAGAAAGCTTTCCTTCTAACCGATCTTTATTTGTGATCTTAGCTATTTCGTCTTTAACATCATTCATGCCATAATCGCGTCCCTCGAAAATCGCACCTTTAGAATCGCACATGATAATGTCCCGTACACCGAAATGGTAAAGAAGCTTAATAATAGCAATTCCTGCTGCACCAGCTCCATTTGCCACTACTTTAATATCAGAGAAAGACTTTCCAGTTACTTTTAAGGCATTCATTAAACCCGCAACTGTAACAATCGCTGTGCCGTGCTGATCATCATGAAAGATAGGGATGTTAGTTTCTTTCTTAAGGCGATCTTCTATGATAAAGCAGTTTGGAGCAGCGATATCTTCTAGATTCACGCCCCCGAACGTTGGTTCCATAAGCTTAACAGTCTGAACAATCTGATCAACATCTCTTGTGTTTAAACAGATTGGAAAAGCATCTACCCCGGCGAAACTTTTAAATAATGCGGCTTTGCCTTCCATTACAGGAAGTGCAGCTTCCGGCCCAATATTACCAAGGCCAAGTACAGCAGATCCATCACTCACAACCGCGACCATGTTTCCTTTCATGGTGTAGTCATAGACTGTTTCCTTATGGTCATAAATTTCCTTACATGGTTCAGCGACACCTGGTGAATAAGCCAAACTTAAATCCTTAGCATTCCTTACAGGGACCTTGGAATGGGTTTCCAGTTTTCCTTTATTGACACGATGTATATGCAGTGCTTCATCTCGCAAATTCGACACGACTACACGCTCCTTTAACCAATTAGTATAAACCGCTCCAGGTGGTCAGACCACCATTAACTTCTTAATTATAACAGATGACTTGCTAGTGTAAAGGAAATACAAAAGCATGGACTGAGACATGTTCATATATTGTTGTGACGCAGAGCCACTGAGGAAGGTCCAAAATATTGCTCCAGCATTTGAAGACATTCTCTGGATGGATTCAAGGAATAATTTTCATCCAGCTGATAGGTTTTTCTATCTTCTGTCCTGAATAACAATACTGGTGTATTACCCGGGAAATACTTTGCAGCCTCTGTTAAGTGCTCCAATGCCTGGTATTCCTTGGGTTTATCCAATTTAATAAACAAACGATCCTTTGTTTCCGAGGGCAAACTTTCGATCTCAAACTTGGAAATTTCAGAAATGAGCAGCTGCTTACGTTCATTTCTTTCTTCTACTTTCCCTGAGACGATGATCAGCATTTGTTCAGACAACCAAGTTTTTGCACCTCTGTAGACTTCTGGAAAGAGCACAGTTTCCATTTCCGCTGTTTCATCACTAATCGTCATAAATGCCATAGGATCTCCCCGTTTTGTTCTAATTTCTTTTATAGCTTCTACTACGGCAGCCGTTGTGATTTTCCGGGATCTGCTCGTCAATAATGATTGCTGTAAGGATAGAACCCCTTTTTTACGAAGAGATTTGCGATGGTATTCCAGCGGGTGCTCGGATAGATACGTTCCAAGCAACTCTTTTTCCATGGCTAATTTTTTTAAAATTGGAAACGGATCTACGCTTACAGGTTCCTTCATATCTATATCTTCACTGAACATACCTGGCTGATCCTGAAATTCTTTAAAAAGCTCACCTTGCTCAAGGGCTTGGTCAATACTTGCAAGCAGACTTGCCCGGTTCGTATTGAGTTCATCAAATGCTCCCGCTATAATGAGTGATTCAATAACAGCACGGCTGACTGAACTGGAAATAACTCTTAAACAAAAATCATTCAAGTGTTTATACGCACCATTTTTTCTTTCCTCAAGAATAGCCTGAACAGCCTGATATCCCACTCCTTTTATGGCTGTCAAACCTATCCTTATCCCACTGCCTTCACTCTGGGTGGACATGTAGCTCCTATTAATGGAAGGAGCCTTCACGGAAACCTTAAGCTCGCGAGCTTCACGAATATAAGCAGCCAGCTTCTCTCGATCACCGTTATTTGCATTAATTAATTCTGCCATGAAGTAAGAAGGGTAATGGGCTTTAAGGTAAGCCAGATGATAAGAGATAAAGCTGTACGCCACAGCATGACTTCTATTAAACCCATAATTAGAAAACTTTACGATCCAATCAAATAGTTCGTAAGCCACTGTCTCGTCATATCCATTCTTTACAGCCCCGGCAATAAATTCATTTCTTTGCTGCTGCAGCACCTGAGACTGCTTTTTACTTACTGCCCTTCTTAATAAATCCGCCTGCCCCAGACTATAGCCAGCAACTTTTTGCGCTACTTGCATGATCTGCTCTTGATAAACCAATACCCCAAAAGTAGAGGCTAAAATCGGTTTTAAATCCGGATGAGGGTATTGTATTTCTTCTTTTTCATGCTTTCGATTAATATAAACAGGTATATAATCCATAGGACCTGGTCGATATAGAGCATTAACAGCCACAACATCTTCAAAGTGGGAAGGCTTCAGCCTTCTTAAAACACTTTTCATGCCCTGTGATTCAAGTTGAAAAACGCCATTCGTTCTTCCTTCTTTTAATAAGTAAAAAGTAGATTCATCTGTTAATGGAATATGGGAAAGAGAGAAGTCATAATTTTCATATTTTCTTATTTTACTTTCCACTTTTTCTAAAAAAGTAAGATTTCTCAGCCCAAGAAAATCAATTTTTAATAAGCCTATTTTTTCTAAATCCCCCATGGCCATTTGTGTAAGATAGACCTCACTTTGTCCATTCATAAGGGCAGTGTAATTCACTAAAGGTTTTTGACTAATGACAACTCCTGCTGCATGTGTGGAAACATGACGAGGAAGTCCTTCAAGTTTGGCAGCTATATGAAATAATTTTTTTAATGGAAGAGAACTTCTTATATATTCTTTTAAAGGTTCCGACCTTTGCACAATCTGAACGAGTCCGTCATTCGTGCCTTTTGGAATATGCTTCAATATATAAGCCGAGTCGCTTTCATCTACTGCCATCACTTTAAACAACTCTCTTAAAACACTCCTTGCAGCGAATGTACCAAACGTGCAGATTTGAGCTACATGTTTTTCTCCATATTTACGGCTAACATACTCGATCACTTCATCTCTTCTATGATCAGGAAAGTCAATATCTATGTCCGGCATGGTGACCCGTTCAGGGTTTAAAAACCTCTCAAATAACAGGTTATACTCTAGAGGGTCAATTTGAGTAATGTTTAAAAGATAAGCGACGATAGAACCAGCCGCCGACCCCCTGCCTGGTCCGGCATGAATTCCCTGCCGCCGTGCATAAGCTATAAAGTCCCAGACAATTAGAAAATAATCACTAAAATCCATCGAGGTGATAACATTTAATTCATGTTCCAATCGTTCCTGGGCTTCTACTCTTCTTTGTTGGTACTTTTCATCTAACGCCTCATAACACAATTTATTTAAATAGTCGTCCGCGCTTTTATCTTCAGGAACTGGATAGGAAGGAATTAACTGCTGATCCAGTGACAGTTGAAGATCACATTTTTCAGTAATCTTAGCAGACTGCTCAATGACTTCAGGCCACCAGTCTTTAAATAAATTTTCCATTTCATCAGTTGATTTTAAATATTCATGCTGAACTCTTTCTTCTGCATCTGATGCCAGCCTTTTCCCTTCTTCTATAGCCAGAAGCGCTTGATAAGCTGATGCATCCTCTTGTTTTAGATATTTAACTTCTCCTACAGCAACCACTGAGACCCGTTTATCAGACGTCCACTCTTTTAATGGCTGGTGAATCTGCCTTTCTGAATGAAGATCACTGTCTTTTATACTTAGATAAAGGTCATTTGACGGAAAAATGGATTTCCAACTCTCCAGTCCACGCTCCAGTTCACTGAACTCACGCCTCGAAATTGGTTCAGCCCAGGGAGAGGAGGAGGTCATAATTATTGCGAGTAGACCATCTTTATATGAATTCATATAGGATAAAGGAAGAGACTCTTTCTGTGTTTGTATGTAAGAACTTAATCTCATTAAATTCTGATAACCCTTATAGTTTTTAGCCAGAAAAAGCACAGAAAAATCTCCTCCGCCCGAGTACAAGCTGGTCTTCATACCAATAAGCGGCTTAATTCCTCGCTTTTGACAGGCTTGATAAAATGCCACACTTCCACTCATCACTTCTTCATCTGTCAAAGCCAATGCTTGAAATCCCAGCTCACTTGCCCTCTCTGCCAATGAGTCTATTTTCACAGTACTCTTCATTAAACTATATCCGCTTTGAACATTTAAGTGAGTAAAAGCCACCTTCTTCACCTTCTTTCCTTCTCAATTATAGCGGGATGAGATGCGACTTGAAAGCCTCCTGCATATTTCCTCTGTACACACCATATTTTCATAATAACAACACAAAAACAAGCTGGCGAAAAGAGGGACAAGATGGACGACCGCTTAATCATATCCATGACTCAATGCTTCTTTATCGCATTTGGGGTTATTGTAGGGGGTACTATTATCGGAAGTATCGGAAGCTATATAACAGGGGAAGCTCCTTTAACTGCCATGTTCCGTATTGCAAAAGGGCTTAGAATCTGGGCGATTGTGGCGGCTATCGGTGGCACGTTCGATGCAATAAGCAACTTTGAAAAAGGAATTTTTGATGGATCTACCTTTGATTTGTTCAAACAAGTCATGATCATCGTAGCAGCTATGGGAGGTGTCAAAGCAGCACTATTATTATTTGAGTGGCTGCTTGGAGAGGAAGTGACCTGATGCATATCCCGCCACTGTATAGGAAAAAGGAGTGGAGGCGTTTTTTTGCAGGGATGGTATTTGGAGCAGTTATAGGATACTTGTTTTTTTTATTCATATATGG
This sequence comes from Halobacillus sp. B29, assembly GCF_052246755.1. NCBI lineage: Bacteria > Bacillati > Bacillota > Bacilli > Caryophanales > Bacillaceae > Halobacillus > Halobacillus sp. B29. Next base: position 71,345 of record NZ_JBQQCM010000002.1, on the reverse strand, counting down.
ACAGCTGCAGGAGAAATATACTGAGGAACATATCGAACTTAATTCCAAATTAAGCGAAATGGAAGCCAAATACGAAGGAATGCTTAATAATCAAAAAGAAGAAACGGAAAACCATCCATTTACTGTAGTGGATATTTCCGTTTCTTACACAAACGCAAAAAAATTAGAGATAGACCTTCTGACTCAACATCAGCTGACTACCCTCGTCAAGGAACAGCTTATATCAGTACCTGGTAAAGACTTGAAGGTCGTGGCTGATCAAGTCGATCTAATTATATCTACGATAGAAAATAAAAATTATGTAGTTGACGATTTTACTTACGAACTAAAAGTAGCAAAGCTAATTGCATCGCAGGTCCTAAAAATTCATCTGGAAATTAAACTTGTACATTAAACAAAAACCAGCAGGGGCAACCCTGCTAGTTTTTATAGTTCATACAAACCTCTTCAAGCTCTCTGGCAATCTCTTCCGTTTCCTCCCATGAGGAAGCTGAAGCTCCGGCAGCCATAGGATGTCCGCCTCCGTCATGGTTCGCTGCTATTTCATTAATAACCGGTCCTTTAGAACGAAGTCTGACCCTGATAATATTGTCTTCCTCTACAAAGAACGCCCAAGCCATTACACCCTCAATATCGCCCAACAATCCAACCAGCATACTAGTTTCTGAAGCCGTCACCTCAAAGTCTTCCAATACTCGCTTAGGTAATGCTACCGTAGAGCAACCAGCTTTGGTGACTGTGAAATTCTGCAGTACATACCCTTTAAGTTTAGCGACTTTAACAGGAGTTTTATATAGTTCATTATAGAGGGCTGGACGGTCAAATTCATAATTTACTAACTCGGCAGCATACGTAAGTGTTCTATGTGTTGTACTAGGGAATAAAAAACGCCCGGTATCACCGACAATACCTCCATAGATTAATCGGGCGGCTTGTTCATTCAAAGTAAATAATTCTTCATTCCATTGAGTGTACAAATGATAAATCATTTCACAAGTGGAGCTTGCCGATGTATCCACCCACTGGATATCTCCATATCGATCCACCTCTGGATGATGGTCAATCTTTATGAGAAGATCACCGTCTTTGTATCTTTGATCATCTATTCGTGCCTGATTGGCAGTATCACAAACAATCACTAGTGCACCTTGATAAGCTTCATCAGGGACGGAGTCCATCCGCGCAAAAAAATGTAACGAAGGTTCTTCTTCCCCTGTAATCAATATATTCTTATCCGGGAAACTTGCCTTAATCATCTCTGCCAGTCCTGCCTGGGACCCATAAGCATCCGGATCAGGCCTTACGTGCCGATGGATAATAATCTTTGGATATTTTTTTATCGCTTCCGCAATAGCCTTTATACTCATTAACAAAACCCTCTCTATACTTAGCCTTTTATAATTAAATCATATATTTCTTTTCACAGGTAGCCATTTCAATGAAAACAAGCTACAATAAAGGAGAAAAAATTTAACTTCAGGAGTCGATACATTGTGATAATATTTCCTGTTCTAATTTTGGTGTCCTTAGTTCTTTATATTTATTACAAAGTTATGATCGTAAGGACCAAAGATCCTTTAACCCAAGATTATTTGAATAGTAAATCAAAAATATTTTTAGGAAGTTTCATCTTCTTTTTTGGAATCAACCAATATATGTTTTATGAGACAAAACTTTCTTTATTTATTGGTATTCTATTTCTTGCACTTGGAATCTTCCAAACTAAAGAAGGATGGAAGGCTGCAAAACATTACCGTAATGAATTTCAAAAACATCAGGCTAGTGTTCAATCTTAAATCAAAAGCCGCTGCTTAACTGCAGCGACTTTTTTTATTTATCGATCAATTAACTGAGCCATCAATAAGGCCTTGCCTACAATAGATCCTTCATGGTGAACTTCTATGTCTACTTTAGCGAATTTACGTCCTACTTCTAAGATATTAGGGGCAATAATGACTTCACTTTCAATTTGCACGGGCTTTATAAAATAGACAGAAATATTTTCTACTACAAGATCTCCCTTTTTATATTTCCTTAACAGTCTGCTTGAGGATTCTGTTATTAGAGAAATAAACACCCCATAAGACATAGTGCCCAGCTGATTTGTCATTTGCGGAGTGACCATTGTTTTAAGTACATGTTCATTTTCTTCATTCTTTACGATTTCAAGTTGGTTCGTGGCTAAATCATCAATCGTCTCTCCGACTTGCGGTTGTCTCTGTATCTGCTGCAAAGCTTTCAGTACATCCTGGCGGGATATAATTCCCTGCAATTTATGAGAAGGATCCACCACAGGCATTAATTCAATTCCTTCCCAGACCATCACGTGAGCAGCGTTTGCTAAGGAGGTTCTTACATGGACGGTCATTGGGTTCCGAGTCATAACTTTGTCTATTCTCATAGAGCTTTCTTTTCCAATAACATCTTTAGATGTTACAATCCCGACAACTCGATTATGTTTATCAACGACTGGATAACGGCTGTGCTTTGTCTCATTATTAAATTCATGCCATTTTTCCACTTGATCATCTACTACTAAAAACTTAGTTTCTTGAAAAGAAGTATAAATATCATCAATTAAAACAATTTCTTTTTTAATTAATTGATCATAAATCGCACGGTTAATCATTGTAGCTACTGTGAACGTATCATAGCTGGTTGAAATGACAGGAAGTTCTTTCTCATCTGCTAATTGCTTCACTTGATCAGCTGTATCAAAACCTCCAGTTATGAGGACAGCTGCTCCTTCTTTAATAGCTAATTCATGTGCATTGGTCCTGTTCCCAACAATAAGCAGGGATCCCGCTTCTGTATAACGCATCATTGCATCGAGCTTCATGGCTCCAATCACGAATTTACTTAACGTCTTATAGAGCCCTTCTCTTCCACCAAGTACCTGACCATCCACAATATTTAGAATTTCGGCGAAGGTCAGTCGTTCAATATCCTCCTTCTTTTTCTTTTCAATTCGAATGGTTCCAACCCGCTCCATGGTGCTGACTAAATTTTGGTTTTCAGCCTCTTTAATCGCACGATAAGCTGTTCCCTCACTAACATTCAAGGCTTTTGCGATACGACGAACGGAAATTTTACTACCGACCTCTAATGTTTCAATATACTCCAGGATCTGTTCATGTTTTGTAGCCATACGCCCACCATTCTTTCTAACTGTACTAATTAATAACCTTAATATTGTTATTATACAAGTGATACAGTTACTTCGCAATTTCTGTTAGGATATGATTTATTTTCATTAAAAAGTCTTCCATCTATAATAGATGGAAGACTACGTTAAGTTGATATTAAAGGTCTAAAGTGTCTCCAGGTTCGAGAGCCATTCCTTTACCAGGCTTAACTTGCTCAGCGAAACCTTTCCCGTCCTGATTAATCAATTCAAAAGTGTTGTAGTGAATAGGAACAACCTGTTTAGCCTGAAGCCATTCAGCAGCTGTCAGGGCATCTTCAGGACCCATAGTAAAATTATCACCAATTGGAAGGAAAGCGAGGTCGATGTTATTACGTTCCCCTATCATTTTCATATCAGAGAATAGCCCTGTATCGCCTGCATGGAAAATAGTTTTTCCTTCAATTGTTAAGAGGATGCCTGTTGGCATTCCTGTATAAACAATTGTTCCATCTTCTTCTGTATAGGATGAACCATGAAACGCCTGAGTGAATTTCACATGACCAAAGTCAAATTCATGACCTCCCCCTATATACATTGGGTGGGCGTTTAACTCTTTGTTTCCAAGATAAGTGGCTAGCTCAAACGGAGCAACAATTTGGCAATTATTGCGTTTTGCAATCTCAAAGGTGTCTCCTACATGATCATTGTGACCATGTGTGAGTAAAATGACGTCCGGATTCACTTCATCTGCGTTAAGATCAGTGTTTCCATTTTCAGAAATAAACGGATCAATTAAAATCGTTTTGCCATTCGCTTCTACCTTTACTACAGAATGTCCATGATAAGATACTTTCACTTTACCACTCCTTATTAATTAGTTTTCCTCGTTTAATAGTTTTGCCAGGCACTTTCATACTTTTGTATTAAATGAGGATCTATTAATGTATTTGGCTTTAAGGGAACAACTTCCCCTTCACGGTTTACAATTTCCCGGTCTTCGTCTTTTCCAAACACTGTCATAGACTTTAACACTTCATCTGTTAGAAATTCTGTTTCGGCTTGAATTGAAATCTCTTCAACTTTAATTGGCTCCCTGCTTGCCATAACAAACCCCCAGTTACCGAAACTTGGGATATCCACATGAAGATTTACTGTATGTAATCCCGTCGATTCTATTGTTTTACTTATCGTCCAGTAGACACTGGGAGCAAACACAGGACTAGTGGCCTGAACCATTGCTGCACCCCCAGGTTCCAGATGATTCCGGAGTAAGGAATAAAATTCTCTGGTGTAAAGCTTATTTAAACTCTCATTATTGGGGTCTGGCAAATCGGAAATAATAATGTCATACCAATCCTCAGACTTTTCTAAAAATTCGAAAGCGTCCTCGTTTCGCACCTGAACTCGTTCATCTGATAGTGCTCCTTCGTTTAACTGTAATAAATGATAATTATTCTTCGCTAAAGTGGTTACAGCCGGGTCTAAATCTACTACCGTAATATTCTTGATTTTCTCATACTTTAATAGTTCCTTTACGGCAATTCCATCTCCCCCGCCGAGAACGAGTACATTTCCCTTAGCTTCTGCATTAGCAACAGTAGGATGGATCAGCGTTTCGTGGTAGCGGTATTCATCTGAGGAACTAAATTGCAGCGAACCATTTAAGAACATACGAGTGTCTCCCTGTTCTTTTGTCACGACTATTTTTTGATACGCACTTTCCTCCATGTGAATAATTGGATCTTTGTATAACTTCTGTTCGAAGGAAAATGCTAATTCTTCCCCGAAGAATAAACCGCCAATTAAAAGAATCGCAATAAAAACAGCTGCACTTGTGTGAAGAACTAAGCGCTTAATTTCAGATCGAAATAAATATAAAACGACTAAAGCTACCGATAAATTGATACAGGCTACAAAAAAGGCACTTTTAACCATACCCATTTGGGGCCGCAGATAGAAGGCAAACAATAACCCTCCTATCAAACCTCCTGCGTAATCAGAAAACAACACTCTAGCTGTACTCCGGTTCAGTTCTACTCCAATTTCATTAGCTTTTCGAATTAATATGGGCAATTCAAGACCAGTCAATCCCCCGATTGTAAAAGTTATAAGATACAAAAACAACGCATCAGTACCTGAGGGAGCAAATGCTGTCATCCCAAACATGATAAAGCTTGAAAAACCACCAATAAGCGCCACCATGAACTCAATCCATATAAACGTAATAATCAGGTTTTTCATAACACGCTCGCTGATACTGGCCCCTACACCCATTCCGGTTAGAAATAAACTGATGGTCAGGGTGTACTGCTTCACGCCATCTCCAAGGATATAGGAGCCTAGTGCCCCGAACAGAACCTCAAATATAATTCCGCATATAGAAACGATTCCTGAAGCCCAATAGATTAGATGACTTTTTCTCTTGCCGTTTGTTTCCAAATTTGTTCACTCCAACCCGTAATTTTCGGATTCTGTTGTTATCCCTCAAAAAAGCCACTATGCTGGTACTCATAGTGGCTTTCCTAAGATATCCATTGTTATCTATGTAATTGACGCTCCAATTACAAAAGCGAGGCCTATGGACACACCCATTGAAATGATCCCTACTGCCGTATTATTAGCTTTAAGTTGAGTTTCCACTGAAAATTTACGAGTAAGCATTTCAAATAATAGATAAGCGATCATTTGAAGGAAGACTCCATATGCGCCCCAAATTAATGTATCCCAAACGGTAAAGCTGTGATAAATAGCAAAGGAAAGAACTATACAAATCCCGATAATCTTCCCTGATATGGACATGGCTACGGCCTGGTTGCCTTTTTTAACTTCATCCCAGTCCTTATACTGTCGTGTTAACCATTCAAATACTAAAAGTCCAATTACTATTACTATTACAGCAATGACAAAATATCCTAACGTAGCTAAAAACGGTTCCATGCTGATTACCTCCTTTATTTTCCTGTTCCTGGCCCTCCACCGCGAGTTGAAGACCCACGAAGAGACCCTGAAGTTCCTGTATTATAATTCCCGTACATTCCGTACCCGCCATAGCAGTTTCCTGATTGCCTGCATGTATTGCTTCTACGGTCATACCAGTCGTTTGAACCCAGCATTCGGTTTAACAGGAGAGCCGTAAACATCCCATTAAAGAAACCTGGTGAATAGTGATTTCTAACAAACTGATCAGAAGCCAGTTCAATAGTGATAACGTCTGGTTCTTCTTCACTTTCCTGAATAATTACAAAGTGGTCCGGATAAACGAGTGCTTGTTTATCTTCCTGCCTCTCACTGATTTCTTCGGGCGTTATAGCACCAGCTAAAGCATCAGCTACTTCCGTAAGTGTCAATTCTCTGGTCATGTATATGCGTGAAGTAGTTCCCTGGTCAGATTGTACAGTGTCTAACAAAGGAAAGTTTTGTTGAATTAAGTCTTCAACTGAATCCGCTTCTGAATTTTCTATTTTATTTAAAATTTCAGAACGATCAGGTTCACTGGGAAGTTCTCCATATGTATCTTCTATATTTGACCCTGAAATACCTCTCATTGGATTCCCATTTCCAAACACATTAAACAAAAGAACGATAGCAATTATACCAACGACAAATATGCCTCCATATTCTCTCAATGCAGCTCCTCCCCTCTTCTCTAAAATATCCGTGCCTGACGCAGTGTCAGGCACGGAGTATCATTTGCATACTAGTTATTTTTTATTCATCTTCTTCTTTAATTCATCCAGTTCATTATCTACACTGTCATTATTATTCAATTCTTCAAACTCATCATCGAGGGAACGGCTTTCAGAGGACATATCTTCGCTTGTTTCAGCTTCTGCTTCATGCTGCATGACCTTCTCTTCCATACGCTCAAAGCCTTGACGCGACTCATCCCCGCCGATATTAGACATTGTACGATTCATCTTCGTACGGGTCTTCGCAGATTCAGCACGCGCTTTTAGTGAATCTTTTTTCAGTTTCATTTCCTGATATTCTTTCTTCATTTCGTCCAATTTTTGGCGCAGATTACTGGAATCAGTCTGGGCACGCTCCCAGGAAGCTTTTAGTTGATCTGCCTGCTCCTGATGATTCTTTTTATCTTCAAGAGCACGGCGGGCCAAATCTTCGTTTCCAGCTTCAATGGCTTGCTCAGCCTGCTGCATACGTTTATCAACAATTGCTTGAGCATCATCATATTTACGCTTCAGCATTTTCTCATTGGCAATTTGTTTAGCAACCGCACTTTCAGCTTCGCGGATGTCATTTTCCATATCTCTCATGAATTGGTCCAGCATTTTCACAGGATCTTCTGCTTTATCGAGCATGGAGTTTAATTCTGAACCTACTACTGTCTTAACGCGTTTGAAAAATTTAAACATTTACAATTCCTCCTTTATTATTTGGAACCAGCAATTATTTTAATCTCATAAGCTTCAATATCATGACCGTAACTAACTTCTACTTCACTACCCCACGCTTCCAGACTGAGATAACTTTCTTCATCTTCTGAAAGATAATCCGCATAATGAGTAGTGCGGCCATTAATATTTTTACTTCTGCCTTCCCCTGTAACACGTGCTTCGCCTTCTTCATCCTTATAATAGGATTTTCCATCATACTGAAGTTCTTTTGGATAAGGGGTGGAAACCGGGAGCTTAATCGTTTCATAAATTCCAAGCTCAAGCTCATCATCCATTTCAGCCGATAACCATTTGGTAGATTGACCTTCCAGGAGCTGGTAAGCAAACCACTCATATGATCCGTCCCGGTAGGTGATCTTACCCACCACCTCATAATCCACAAGATCGTATGTGAGAATATCTCCTGTCTGAATATTCAACACGGTTCTTTCTTCTACTTCAGGAGCTTGTTTCTTTTGGTTGGAAAACAATCTTGAAAAGAATCCCAAATACTCACCTCACCTTTCACTAAGACCCTGTGTACTTTTATCTACGTGCCTGGATACCCTTTGGTTTCACTTTTTAAAAAGTTTTCTCTTATTATCGTATCAGACTTTTGATCTAAATGCCTGTTTAGCGTATTTCTCCATTATTATTTTTTTCATTTTTTTCCCTTATTCACCTCTTTGAAAACTGAATGTGTCGCGTATAATCAAAATTCAAATAATTTATAAAGGAGTGGAAATATATGAAGGTATTAGAACAAGTAAGTAACTTTGTAGGGAAAACCTTTGCAATCTGGGTGTTACTGTTTGCGGTGTTATCATTTTTTATTCCATCAGGTTTCTCATGGATCGCTCCCTATATTGTGCCATTATTAGGAATCATTATGTTCGGAATGGGACTTACTTTATCTAAAAAGGACTTTCAAGAAGTGTTTAAAAGACCAAAGGACGTGGCCGTAGGAGTGGGAGCGCAATTTATACTTATGCCACTGTTGGCTTTCTTCCTAGTCACAATCCTTCCAGTGTCAACAGAAGTAGCTGTTGGAGTTATTCTTGTTGGATGCTGTCCTGGAGGAACTTCTTCAAACGTAATGACTTATCTATCTAAAGGAGACACAGCTCTTTCTGTTTCTATTACTGCTGTATCTACCTTGCTCGCTCCAATATTTACTCCATTCCTAGTCTGGCTGTTTGCCAGTCAATGGCTGCCGGTATCTGCTGGAGATTTATTCCTATCAATTGTACAGATCGTCCTTTTACCAATTCTTCTGGGGCTTGGTGTGAAAGCTTTACTTGGTAGAAAAGTAGAGGCAGGAGTGAAGGCCCTTCCTCTCGTATCCGTAATCTCGATTGTTGCCATTGTAGCGGCCGTCGTTAGTGTCAATCAAACTCAAATTGCTCAAACGGGAGCAGTCATTTTCGCAATCGTTGTCCTTCACAATTCTCTAGGATATTTAACTGGATACATGTTAGGAAAAATCTTCAACATGGAACCTGCTAAGCAACGAGCAGTTTCTATAGAAGTCGGTATGCAGAATTCCGGGCTTGGTGCTTCATTGGCCGCCGTTCACTTCAGCCCTCTCGCTGCCGTTCCAAGTGCCATTTTCAGTGTATGGCATAACATATCCGGGCCAATTATTGCCACCTTATTCCGAAAACAAAAAGAGAAAAGTCACAGGAATGAAGAAACAAAAACCATGCATTCAGCCTCTTAAAATAAAAAATTCACTAAAATTGCAGCAACTTTTTTCATAAGCAGCGTATTAAACTAAAGGGCCGGTTACTGTAAGACTCGACTTCGAGATATCTTTGGTCCGTTGCTAAGAAAGAGAGAAGGATGGCTGCAGAAACAACTCGCTTTCCTGCGGGGGAACTGGCAAGCCTCCTCAGTCGTTATCACTCCCTGTGGGGTCTCGCCTAGCTCCTTCTCCCGCGGGAGTCTCGCTGTTTCCTCCGCCACCCTACGATTGAAGAGTGAACGGACCCTTCTATAGGCGAAATGAGGAGCTTGATCCGCCTCAAATGCCTATAAAACGGGATTCATCCATCTGGATAAGCTCGTTGTTAAAAATGTCTCTCCACCATAAACCAGAGTTTTTCAAACATGATTTCGAGCTCTATATATCGCAAGGTCCGGAGGGGGACGATGTAGACTCCTGCGGGATGAACATGATCGGTGAGATCCCGCAGGGCTGCAAAGCCCGAGGAAGCTCACCACATGCCCGCGGAAAGCGAAATCGTCCCCCTCCGGACCTTCCGCTCAACAAATATCTCGAAACTGAGTCTTCAAGTAATGGGAGCTTATCTTTAACTGGGAACTATGGTTGAACATGTAATCAAAATAGAAGAAGCGAAGGGAGCAGTATCCCTTCGCTTTTTTTCGTTTATTTACTGATGAATTAAATCTTTCGCATCCGCGTATTCGAGTCCCTGGGCTTCCGCAACGGCACGGTAAGTAACGTAACCTTCAAGTGTATTTATTCCTTTAAAGAGAGATTCATTCTCCTGGCAGGCTTTTTTATAGCCTTTGTTAGCTAACTGCAAGGCATAAGGAACGGTCACATTCGTCAATCCAATCGTGGAGGTTCTAGGTACAGCTCCGGGCATATTAGCCACAGCATAATGGAGCACACCATATCTTTCATAAGTAGGGTTATCGTGAGTAGTAATTCGATCTGTTGTTTCAAAAATACCGCCTTGATCAATAGCCACGTCTACTATAACGGAACCTTCCTTCATCGATTTAACCATATCTTCTGTAACCAGTTTTGGAGCCTTGGCTCCGGGGATGAGAACTGCTCCAATTACCAGGTCTGACTCTGCCAATGATTCCTGAAGATTTAAGGGGTTCGACATAAGAGTGTTAATATCTGAACCGAAAATATCATCCAATTGCCTTAATCTTTCCGGGTTTAAATCAATGATTGTGACGTCTGCCCCAAGACCCATGGCAATCTTTGCCGCATTAGTTCCGACAACACCGCCTCCAATAACTGTTACTCGGCCTCTACGTACTCCTGGAATTCCACCGAGAAGAATTCCTTTACCACCATGAGAACTTTCCAGAAATTGTGCTCCAATTTGAGAAGCCATTCTTCCAGCTACCTCACTCATAGGGGTAAGAAGCGGAAGAGATCCATTGGGGGCCTGCACCGTTTCATAGGCAATCGCTATTACATTTTTCTTAACTAAAGCTTTCGTAAGTTCAGGCTCAGGTGCCAGATGCAAGTAAGTAAATAATATAAGACCATCAAAGAAATATTCATACTCCTCAGGAAGTGGTTCTTTAACCTTCATCACCATTTGCTGACTCCATGCTTCCTTGGCAGATAATACAATGCTTGCTCCCGCTTCCTTATATTGAGCATCAGTAAAACTAGAGCCAGTTCCTGCATTAGTTTCTACAAAAACTTCATGACCTGCGTTGGTCAAAGTTACAACTCCTGCAGGCGTCATCGCTACTCTGTTTTCATTATTTTTAATCTCTCTTGGCACTCCAATTTTCAAGGCCGTTCAACCTCCTATTCCATTCTCTCTATTTATCGATTTCCACTATAACATGATTATTCAATAGAAAGTAGATGTTTATTTTGAAAGCCCTTTCATTGTATCAAAACAGGACGTAAATGGTTACCTTTTATCAAATATTGAAATATTCAGTTTTCACCTGTACCTGTGGATCACATCGACACCGCCCGTAACCTCATATATAGTTCCTGTTATCATATCCGAGTCTTCATGACACAAGAACTCAATAGTACGGGCTATATCTTCCCCTGTGCCTGGTCGTCCAATCGGAGTACACCCATCCTTTGTTTTTCGCCCATTCTCGATTGTGGATTCTTTCCACTCCCCCACAATATTTCCAGGACACACCATATTAGAAGTAATGCCATACTCAGCTTCTTCGTAAGCGACCGTTTTAGTAAGAGATACAAGACCAACTTTTGCAGCAGCAAATGCAGACCGGTAAATCCAACCAGAAGCCGAACCAGCTCCTTGAAAACCATAATTTATAATTCGGCCAAAGCACTGCGCTCTCATGTAAGGAACAGTCAGTTTCATTAAATGGAAAACGGCATCAAGATTCCCTTTGACCATAGAGTTCCACTCTTCCGTAGAATAATCCATCAATTTTTTACGTTCAAATATATAAGGTCCCGCATTATTAATTAAATAATCTATTCTTCCAAACCTTTGAATGGTTTCTTGGATTAAAGTCTGTAAATCCTGTAGTTCTGTCACATCAGCTTTCATTATATGGATCTTGTCCTTCTTTTCCGGGAATTCTTCATACAACGTCATGGCTGATTTTTTATCATTTAAATAGGTAACAGTCACTGATATGTTTTTCTTAATAAACTGCTCAGTAACTTTCCTGCCCAAACCTTTAGATCCAGCAGTTATAATCGCATGCCTCATTTTCAATCCCCCCACATTGATCTTTTACTTTCATACTATTTATTTACAAGCCCTCCTGCCTTATGTACAATAAAATGCGGCAGAGAGGACGTGGATGTAATGAAGGCAGCTGCCTCACGTAAAGAGTTAATTGAAACTATCGGTTTAGAAGCGGTTCCAAAAAAAAGACAAAACACTTCATGGTATCGCTTTGCATTTATCCAAATTGCCGTAGCTGCCAATGCAGGGAATTTTCTCGTACCTGCATTGGCCGTGCTGGAAGGTGGTCTATCCTTTTGGAATGGGGTTCTTACAACATGTATCGGAGCAATTTTGGGTTTCTTATTTGTCTCTTATTTATCGTTACCCGGGGCTCGTTTAGGAATCCCTGCACAATACGCCATACGCACAATTCTCGGAGTGCAGGGAGCTCGTTTTCTCTCATCTCCTATTCGAAGTATAACCTCCCTCTATTGGTTTAGCGTACAGACCATAGGCGGTACATATGTCATTCAGCAGCTTTTCATTCGGATGACAGGCCAAGAGGTGCCTTTTTTACTGTTCTCAATCCCTTTATCTATACTGATGGTAATCCTGGCCATAATAGGTTTTGATGCTGTAAAAAAAGCCACCACTTACTTTCTTCCCCTCCTTTTACTTGGAGAGTTTACGATTATATATATATACTTTACTACAAATCATGGGGACACCGCATGGTTTACATTCCAATTGGAGCCTATGCAGGGTTCTTTAACCACTATGTTTTTCTATGCCAGCTTGGCTTTTGTGCAATATGTCTCTGGCGTAAGTGCTTCTGCCGATATGACCCGCTATGCAAAAACTCCGGCCCACGGGTTCTGGGGATTGCTCATAGGAAATGGGATCGGCTTTTTTATAACAGCCTTAATCGGGTGTGCATCCGCCTATTTATTCCATGATATTAACCCTTATGTATCTTCAAGCGGTCAAACAGACTCCCCTGTTATTATTGGTATAATCACGTTAACTGCAGTAGTGTCCATGATTTCGATTAACATTAGCAATGCTTATACCGGAGGATATAGTTTACTAAATACTTTCAGCCGTCTGACGCGCGTTCAAAGTGCGGTCATGTTTGGATTTCTAGGGGTCTTATTAAGTGGCTTCCCCTCACTGGTCAATGAAGCTGAATCTTATATTTCATTGCTCGGAGGTTTGATCATACCAATTTCTGCAGTCATCTCAGGCGATTACCTAATCGTTAAACGACTGCATCTGGATAAAAAAGCTATTGAGCAATTAACGAAAACGTCGAGTATTAACCCTTACGCTTTGATTTTTATCATTCTTGGAAGTCTCATGTATTTCAGTTTTCCTGACAACTGGTCGCCTGGGTTTATCACATTTACAGTATTAATGGTTACCTATCCATGGTTTATGAAACATAGGACTTGGGGCTAATAAGATCAGTAATCAAACACAATAATCCCACCCCCGTCTTAATTGGAGGTGGGATTATCTTTTTACTGGCTTGACTTTTTCTTCGGCTCATCATTCTTTTTTATGGACTGATAACTTTCATTCAGTGGTGCAGTCATTTCTCTCTCTAACTTTTGTTCACGTTCTATCGGATTTTCTGGTTTCTTCATTTTCTCACCTCTTTCTTAAAGTTCACAAAACTCACTAAATTATGCTTGAATTATAAGTCTAAATCAAAATAGAACATGATATAATAAAGGTGAGAAATAGGAAGGGGGCATTCATAATGACATTCGAGTACAAAGATATTGTTGTAGCAGTGGATGGTTCAGAAACCGCAGAGGGTGCTTTCAAAAAAGCAATTGATATTGCTAATCGAAATGATGCTAAGCTGGTTCTAGCACACGTAGTAGACACTCGAGCTTTTGCTACGGTAGAGGCTTACGATCGTTCTTTAGCCATACGCGCAGAAAAGTACGCGACGGATTTATTGAATGATTATAAGTCTAAAGCGGAGAAAGCCGGCGTTACCAATGTAGAAATAGTTGTGGAGTATGGTTCCCCAAAAATTAAAATTGCTAAAGATGTGGCCCCAAAACATAATGCAGACCTTATCATATGCGGGGCTACCGGTCTAAATGCCATGGAACGCTTTTTCATTGGTAGTGTTTCCGAGCATATTACCCGTTATGCCACTTGTGATGTCCTTGTCGTACGTCCTGAAAAACCAGTTGTAGAAGAATAATAATAACCCCCATCTTAATTGATGGGGGTTATTATTATTCTTCTTTATTAATTTCTCGTACAACATGTGATATTTCCGGCAGTATCAGACGGTCCATAGCGAGTTTTACCGCACCACTTGACCCTGGCATCGAAAAAATTGCTGTTTTCTCACTAACTCCTGCAGTTGCTCGAGATAAAAGAGCAGCTGAACCTATATCTTCATTATAACTCAGCATCCGGAATAGCTCACCGAAACCGGGGATCTCTTTTGTAATTAAAGCTTGAACGGCTTCTATCGTCACATCTCGCTCTGCAATACCCGTTCCTCCATTTAAGAGAACTACGTCTATATCCGGGTCAGTCAATCCTTGTTTAACAGCCTCTGCTATTCTCTTTTGATCATCCTTAACAATCTTATATTCATTAACCCTGTGCTGAGATTTTTCTGTAAGTTTTTCGATAATAATCTTTCCGCTTTTATCTGTATCTATATTTCGTGTATCACTTATGGTAAGAACCATGCATCTTACCGATAAAGGAGCTTCTCTTTTATGATCTTCGACTGCCATCACGCTCTTCCCCCTTATGATCCAGCAAGTACCGATATTGATAAAATTTCATTGCAAAATCAGTTACTTGTCTTGTTAAATGGTAATTGGAATAAGCTCCTATCGCTATACTTATAAAAGGAAGACCCTGAAAGATTTTTTTGCGGAACATTACAATAAACATCGATTTGAAACATTGTTTAATGGGCTGTTCAAGCCACGATTCATTTGTAAGCTGATCGTTTCCTTCAAAAACATAAGGATGTTCATTACGATTCACTTCATCCATCAACTCATCCCACGCATGGACCTGAAGCCGTTTAGGCAGGGTAGCTGCGTGAAAAACCTTTAAAGAAATCATCATTTCATAAGGGTGGTTCATTTCATGACCAAAAGTCAAACCAATCAACTGCACGGCACGAATGTTCATTACCATCATTAGAGGATAGTCAAGCCCGAGTAACAGCCACCCTCCTGTACCGGTCAGTCCGCCTTGTGCAAAAGAGTACAGCCTGCCTCTTGCAATTTGCTGCTGAGCAATGTAACTTAGCTGATCTACACTAAGCATCCTCTTCATATCTGTAATGTTCTCAATTTCTTCTGAGAATACCCTGCCTACAGATAAAATCCGCTGCCTTGCTTCATTCTGAAAGGATGTGCCTTGCAAAAAAGCGTGCGTATGAAAAAACCAAGCGTCGAGTTTTGAAAAAAACTTTTCCTTTACGTCTGGATCCAAATTATAAAAACTTTGGTTGATCCAATCATCATAAATCATTTCAAAGTCGTTGGGCTGGTACCCCCGGTACTGCTCAAGCCAACTATCTACATCTTTTGCTACCCGTTCATAAGTCATGAACAACACTCCTCCACCGGTTCACTCTTCTTATTATTGTAGCCCTAATGTTCAAAAAAAAGCAATGGCTCTCTGATTGATTCAGAGACCATTGCTTTTAAATATTTATAGTCCTTTTTCTACTGTATCACGAGCAATCATAACTTCCTCATTGGTTGGAATGACCATAACTTTCACCGGTGAATGAGGGTAATTAACGAATGCTTCTTTACCACGAATCTGATTTAGAGATGGGTCCCAATACACTCCCATAAACTCTAGACCTTTTAATACGCGCTCCCGCATGGTATAACTGTTTTCACCTACGCCGGCAGTGAAAATGATTCCATCAATTCCATGCATACGTGCGGCATAGGAACCAATATACTTGTGGATACGTGCAGCAAATACTTCAAGAGCCAGCTCCGCACGCTCATCTCCTTCACTTGCTCGGATCTCAATGTCCCGAAGGTCACTTGAAAAACCGGAAAGGGCTAGCATACCACTCTCTTTATTTAATACATTCATAACTTCATTCGCTGTCTTTCCTGTCTTCTCCATAATAAAAGGTATGAGGGCTGGGTCAATATTTCCGGAACGAGTCCCCATTGTTACACCAGCAAGTGGTGTAAAGCCCATGGAAGTATCAATCGATTTCCCGCCTTCGATTGCAGCGATACTTGCTCCATTTCCTAAGTGGCATGATAACAGTCGCAGCTGTTCTACAGGGCGTCCCATCATCTCTGACGCACGCTCTGATACATATTTATGAGATGTACCGTGGAAGCCGTATTTACGAATGCCATAGTCCTCATAATATTCATAAGGGAGGCTGTAAAGATAGGATTGTTCCGGCATGGACTGGTGGAAGGCTGTATCAAATACTGCAACGTGAGGGACTTCCGGAAGAACCTCACGGAATGCGCGAATTCCAGTCAGGTTTGCCGGATTATGCAACGGGGCAAGATCTGACACTTCCTCAATTTCCTGAATGACCTGGTCTGTTATTAACACAGATTCACTAAAACGTTCTCCTCCGTGAACTACACGGTGACCCACGCCATTAATTTCATCTAAAGAATTGATTACGCCATTAGATGTTAATTTATCAAGAAGAATTCTGACCGCTTCTCCGTGATCTGGAATATCAGTAACTGTCTTATCTTTTTCATCATTCACTTCAATTGTAAATACCGCATCCTCAAGTCCGATACGCTCTACTAACCCTTTAGTAATTACAGTTTCTTCAGGCATATCAATCAATTGAAATTTTAGTGATGAACTGCCTGCATTTATAGCAAGAATTTTATTACTCAACGTTGCTCATCCCCTTACAATTAGGTTCGTATGTTTCTACCACTACCATTTAACCACCCGTTCTCCTCATTTTCAAGGTAGAAAGAATATGATAACGTTTACTTCTTATATTCGTTATTTTCTCACAATTGTGCCGTTTTATATTCATCAAACCATTGATTCATTTGACCGAGTATGTCGCCCATAGCGTTTGGATTTTTAAAGGATGGAAGCTTTACAAGCAGCGCCTGCTTCGGCGGCTTAGTTTCCGGACCTTTCTTCTGAAGGATCAGAATACTTTTACCATGCTTTTCATTTTTGAATAGCGAATCGGATAGCTGAAGCATTCCGACTATATGAGCATTTTCCCTTAAAAAGGTGTTCAGTTCCCGCGACTGGTCACTTTCAAATAAAAAGTTTGGGACGATAAACATTAAATAACCGCCCTCTTTCGTGTAGTTCAACCCTTGTTCAATGAATAAGTGATGCGCATAGGAATGCCCCTCTTCAGCTTTTAGCTGATAACGGGAAGCCTGCACATCGTCTGGATAATAACCTACCGGTAGATCAGCCAGAACAAAATCGACGGGCTCCATCAGGAAAGGTTGCAAACTATCCTGGTGGAAGAACTCAATATTGTTTTTTTGTAAGTTGGCATTGGTTACGGCTAACTGTATGAGCGTAGGATCCACCTCACTTGCATATGCTGTTAATGGCATTTCAAGCTGGTTCATTACAGAAGAAATTAAATTTCCTGAACCTGAGGCAGGATCAAAAAGCTTCAGGTTTTCTTCGTTATCAAAGAGTTTAGAAGCCAGATAGCCCATAAACATCGCGACAGAATCAGGAGTGATTAAATGCTGCTGCTGTGTTGCTCCTTTCATACCTTTTAAGATAGCAAGCTGTACGGCTTTTCGAATTTCTTCTTTTTCGAAATTATCCTTATTGATCTTCGTAAGCTCATTGGTAAGCTTCGTTTGAAGTTCTTTGCTCATATCCTTAAAAGGCTGTCCATTGAACAAAATATCTAAGGTTTCAGCAATGGCTTCCAAATAAGTAATATTCATATCTTTAGAAATGGTATCAGCTGTTTCATCTACCCACTGAAATAGTTTTTCTACCTGTTCTTGCTTCATCTTCATTCTCCTTTTCAGCCTGCCTGGTCAACACAAGAAATTGACGCATTTACTTGAAACAGTAATGCGCCAGCTTGACTACGTTTGCGCTGTTCCGAATTAAAGTCTACCCCCACCATATCGAATAATGGAGCGGGTTTCAACAATACGCTACTTTACCGATTAGTTTGAAAATTGTGTGCGGGAAGAGCATTATAATGATAAAATGACGATAAAGAATACATAAGGAGGAAGTTTTATGGCTGAACAACGTAGAAACCTATACTTTTATTATCACCCGAACCAGGAGCTGGATGAGAAACTTAAACCACTCTATCAATTAGCAAGAGATAAAGACTTTTCTATCGTGGAAGACTCCAAAAATGCAAATATTATTGTAGCCGTCGGTGGTGATGGGACATTTTTACAGGCTGTGCGAAATACTGGATTCAGACAAGATTGCCTCTATGTTGGAATACGAAGTCAAAATGAAGCAGGCCTTTATTGCGACTTTAGTATAGACAATCATGATGAAATGGTCGAAGCAATGGAAAATGCCGAGGTGGAAGTTCGTAGATTTCCAATTATTGAAGCAACTGTCAACAATGAATCCACCTTCTATTGTTTAAATGAATGCAGTGTGCGGTCCACTTTAATTAAATCCATTGATGTAGATGTCTATATTGATGACCTTCTCTTCGAAACATTCAGGGGAGATGGGCTTATCGTAGCCACTCCTACTGGCAGTACCGGTTATAATAAGTCCACAAAAGGGGCTGTAGTAGATCCCAAATTACCATGTTTCCAGGTTAGTGAACTAGCTTCCTTAAACAACAATCGCTTTAGAACTCTGGGCTCTTCTTTTATTTTAAGCGGTGAGCGCACACTAAAACTGCATGTTAGACAGGATGGAAATGACTATCCGATTATCGGCATGGATAATGAGGCTTTTTCAATTCGTAATATCTATGATGTTACGGTTCGCCTAAGTGATCAGGTGGTAAAAACCGTCAAGTTGAAAAACAATTCTTATTGGGACCGTGTCAAGCGCACCTTCCTTTAACAATATTATAATAAGTAAAATCCGGAGCGGCCGATCCCGCTCCGGATTTTTTAACGTTGGTAGACAATTTCTTCATCTACAACTGTCATCGTTACAGTAGCATCGGCCAATTCATGAGGCTTTAGCGCAAAAAGATCGCGATCAAGGATAGTAAAATCTGCAATATAACCTGACTTTATGACTCCTTGTGTATCCTCTCTTGCAATGGCCATAGCACTTCCTTTCGTATATAAAGATATGGCTTCAAAGACCGAAAGTTTTTCTTCAGCTTGATACACCAAATGATCGTATGTGGCTCTTCGATCTACAGCAGCCCGAATGCCCAATAAAGGATTAATTTCTTCAATAGGAGCGTCAGATCCTCCAGCACACATAATTCCAGCATCCATCAGAGTCTTCCAAGAATAAGAGTTTTTAAGTCTTACATTTCCTATCCGTTCCATGACCCAGGGAAAATCAGAAGCTACAAAAGTTGGTTGTATATCAAGTACAACATTCATATTTTTAAGTTTCTGAATTAGGTCTGGTCTTAAAATCTGAGCATGGATGATTCGATCCCTTTCTCCTGTATGAAGTGGAGCAGCTTCTATGGCTTGAATAACTGCCTCGACTGCCCGATCTCCAATTGCATGAACAGCTATAGGCATCAGACGTTTACGTGCTTTCTTAACTAATGAAGTCAATTGCTCCTGAGTATGGATAGGTACACCAAAGTTTCCAGGATCATCTGAATAGGCTTCCGACAACCAGGCAGTCCTACCTCCAAGAGCTCCATCGGAGAAGATTTTCAGCGCCCCCAGCTCTACAAAATCTGTTCCTTTCTTGTAGCCAAGAGACTCTTCGTCCATTTGTTCGACTACTCCATTATGAACAAGTAAATGGGCTCTAAACTTCAATTTTGAATCATTAATCACATCGGTATAGGCGTCGAATGTTTTTTTAAATCCCCCATAATAATTCAGGTCTTCACTGTGCCCTCCAACGAGGCCGTATTTATGCATATCCCTCACGGCAAGCTCTGTAGCTTTTCTTAAATAATCTTTCGTTACTTCTGGCATTGCTTTTTTAATCATATCCTGAGCCTTCTCATGGAAGAATCCAGTAGCGTTTCCTTCATCATCCCTCACAATCACACCACCTTGAGGATCAGGTGTACTTCTTTCAATCCCGGCAAGCTTCATAGCCTCTGAATTGGCAAGTACCGCATGCCTGCATACTCTTGTGAGCATCATTGGATGGTTGGAAGATATTTCGTCCAGTTCATCTTTATGTATGATTCGTTTATTTTCCCATTGATTTTCATTCCATCCATCACCAATAATCCACTCTCCGGGATCTAACTGCTCCGCATGAAGCTTCAAAGCCTGCTTCACTTCTTCAGCTGATTTCATGAATGTTAAATCAAGGCGCATCAACCGTTCTCCATGTCCAATAATATGGAGGTGACTGTCAGTGAACCCTGGATACATAACCGCTCCTTTTAAATCATGTTCTTCTGTAATTTCATTCTTATAGGTTTTATATAGATCTTGAGTATCCCCAACCTCCAGTATCTTTCCATTCTTGGTAACAACCGCTTCTACCCAGACGCCTTCTTTTTCCATCGTGTAGATTTTCCCACCATACCAAAGTTTCACATCTATCCATCCTCTCCAGTTATCTGATTGTTTGATCTATATACTCATCATAAATCAATAACTCCATATATAGAAAGAAGATGCTTCACCTCATTCTCAGCATCTTCTTCTTTACTTTATTAAACTATAATAGGTCACTGAAATCATTTTTTTGATCTTTTCCAGCCAAATGGTCAACTTCTACAATATAAGTCTCATCGAGTGCTTTTTCAATGTCTGCACTAAAGTCACTGTTTGATTCATAGTAATTTGCATTTTTTCTTGTAGGCATCGTTTTTGGGGATTTCGGTACAAATACAGTACAACAATCTTCATAAGGACGGATAGAAATATCATAGGTATCAATTTTTCTAGCAATATCAATAATTTCAACTTTATCCATAGAAACAAGTGGACGCAGCACTGGATAGTTCGTCACTTCATTGATGGTATTCATACTCTCCATTGTTTGACTCGCTACTTGACCCAGGCTTTCTCCTGTAGTCATGGACAATATCCCCTGCCTAGCTGCAAGCTTTTCACTAATTCGCAGCATCATTCGCCTCATAATTGTCATACTATAGCCCTCGGGCATTTCCTGATGAATTTTTTGCTGAATAGCTGTAAATGGAACAACATGAACTTTAACCGAGTTTCCGTAGTTGGAAAGCTTTTGGGCTAAATCAATCACTTTTTGTTTCGCTCGCTCACTGGTATAGGGAGGAGAATGAAAGTGAACCGCCTCCAGTTCCACTCCACGCTTCATAGTCAGGTAACCTGCGACAGGACTGTCAATTCCGCCTGAAAGCATTAGCAGAGACTGCCCAGTCGTACCCACTGGAAAACCACCTGCACCAGGATAATCTTGAGCCGTTATATAGGCGGCCTCCTGGCGTACTTCCACCTTAATTTCTACATCAGGCTGGTGTACATCTACTGTAACCCCCTCTGTATTTCTAAGAATATATCCTCCCAAAAGAGGGTTAAGCTCTTTAGAATCAATTGGAAAATCCTTATCTGAACGCTTAGCTGAAATTTTAAAGGTTTTGGCATGGTCTGCATCCTGGAAGGCCAACAGTACAGCTTTCTTCATTTCTTCTTCTTCTTTTTCCACTTTTACAGCAAAACTTAAGCTGTGAATACCAAAAATATCCTGACATCGATCCATAACTTCTTGCGGGTTTTCACCATTTAACAAGATATACATACGGCCTCTTGTTTTATGGATTCGCACAGAAGGAAATTCTTGAAGTTTCTTGAGCAGATTATTCCGAAGCTTCTGCTCAAATATTTTTCTTTTTTTACCTTTTAAAGCCATTTCTCCATACCGAATCATAATATGATCGAAATTCATAATTTATCTCCTCATCGTTTCTTTTAGTTGTTCAATCGTCTCTTTAAGGGCTTCAATAAACGAATCAGCTTCTTCTATCGTATTCTGGTAGCTTAGACTAACTCGAAGAGCAGAACTTGTCCGGTCATAGTCAAGGCTGCATGCCTTTAATACTGTACTAACCTCTGGTTCTCTGGAGGAGCATGCAGATTTTGTAGAAATATAAATCTCTTTTTCTCCTAAGGAATGAATAACTACCTCAGGTTTAAATCCAGGGATTGAAAAATTAATGATATGAGGGGCAGAGTCATCCGGTGAATTAATAACCACTTGTTCCATCTTCTTTAATTCTCCCCGTATATATTGATGGATTTGAGATAAATGTTCACTCGAATGTTTCTGTTTTTCCAAGATTAAACGAAGTGCTTTCACAAAAGCCACATTTGCCGGAAGATTTTCCGTGCCCGCTCGCCGTTCAAGCTCTTGATCGCCCCCATGCAGCAAAGGAAAAAGAGAAACATTTTTTCTGATGATCAAAGCTCCTGACCCTTTCAATCCGTGGATTTTGTGGCCTGAAACTGTGCAAAGATCGATTCCTGACTCCATTATGGGCATACGAATTTTTCCCAGTCCCTGAACGTGGTCCACATGAAAAAACACCTTGGGGTAGTGTTTAAGCTTGTCCCCTATTTCCTTCACGGGCTGTACAGATCCCAATTCATTATTTACAGACATAATACTTACGAGTATGGTGTCTGTACGCAGAGCATGTTCCACACTCTCAGGGTCTACCTTACCTTCCTTATTTACATCAATGTATGTGACCTCAAACCCTAAGGTTTCCAAAGCTCGAAATGCTTCCAGGACCGAAGGGTGTTCAATTTTAGACGTGATTATATGCTTTCCTCTTGATTGGTGCATAAATGCAATTCCTTTTATCGCCATATTATTACCTTCAGTGCCTCCCGAAGTGAAAATCACTTCTTGAGATTCTACTCCAAATAGTTGGGCGGCTTGATGACGAGATTGCTGCATTAAGCGCTCTACTTGACCGCCGAAGCTGTGGACTGACGATGGGTTACCAAAAAGTTCTGCAGCTACTTTTTGGTAACTATCCAGTACTTCAGGAAGAGGCTTTGTTGTAGCGCTATTATCAAAGTAAATCATAAAAGGTGTACTCCTTTATTTCAAAATGCAGTCCATTATATTATCATACCATCTTTTATAAATAAATAGACAGTTCAAGATACAAAAGGACACCTGCTATGTTAAGCAGGTGTCCTTGATATACTTTTTATTCCTCTATATCCAAAGTTTCAAGTAACGTATCAATACTTAGTTTGCCATCCTTCTCAAGGTCTTTCGTCCAAGCCTTTGATATAGAAGCTGGCCCCACTATTGTTTCGCTTTGGGATATGAGATTTTCGATTTTATCTGTTTTCTCAAAAAAAACTGGAGACTTTTTTTCCTTTAGCAGGTTATCGGAATCAGACGCCAACCCATGATCACTTGCTGCAAAAGTTTGCGGTGGGGCAAGAAGATAGACAATTATCACAGCACTCCATACCAGCACACAAACACTTGCTGTACCGATCACTAGCATCTTTCTCATAGGCACCACCCTATACCATGACTTGTTCCCTTTCCTCTATGCGTGAAAAGGCATCCGGATCAACTTCCTTCAGAGCCTCAGACGCTAACTCTAAGGCTGATTCATACTGATAAGATCTAAATTTATTTTCTGCCTCCAGGAGTCGCGCTGCTAGAATTGGATATTTACTTCTATAGCGATTGGCATATTGGATAACTCTCTCAGCCAAGCGGGCTCTATCCATAATTTTTTGAGCTTCGTCATAGATATTCTGTGTCATTTCTGATGCATCGTTTAAATGATTATGAACGGCGGCCATATCCAAAGGCTCTCTTTCAAGACATGCAAAAACATCATCAATTTTATCACTGGCTATTTTCATGTCTTCATAAATCGAAGATGGAATTCCTGGAATGTTGCTGCGTTTTAATCTCCGATATGTTTCTAAGAGTAACTGCTCCATATCAGAAAGCTTCGTTTTTGCATCCATTTCCTCTCTTCTTAAAGCTTGAACTTTCTCATCGAACTCCTGATGTCTCTCTTGAAGTTCCATCAAATTCTGGCGTGCTTCTTCAAGCTCCAGTCTGAGCTCTGAATAAGCCGACTCACCATCCTGTCTTTTATGTTCCAGGCTGATAAACTTTTTCTTAAGCTGACTAAACCAGCTTTTCAATCCCTCATAGGATTCGGCTTCTTCCCCTTGCATTTGATAAGAAACATCAATTTCTTCCATATCTTCTTCCGTTTCCATGAAGACAGCTTCGAGGTTATCAAGTTGCGACCTTAAAGGTGCATACTGTTTCTCAACATATTGATGAGCTACAGCTTCTCTCTCGAGCATCTGATAAATTTCCTGAATTCTTGTTTCAATTTCAACAATTAATTCTTCTATACCTGTTTGGTCGTTTTCATTTAATCTGGCTAGTGCTTCCGTAAGAATACGTTCATACCTATGTATTTCAGGGAGCAAATCTAAATGAGCTACTCGGTAACCTTCTGCTTTCATTTCTTCGATCCCTTGCTTAAGCTCTCTTAACTGCTCTGGCAGTTCCAAGTTTACTTTCTTATAACGCTCAGGGAACGTTTCGGTTTCTTCCTGAAGGTTCACCAATTCCTCACGGATGGACTGAACCAGTTTATTCGCCTCAATATAGTTGCCCTGCTCGGCTAATTCTTCATACGTTCCCAACTGCAGTTCCAGCTGCTCTACTCGTTTTTCGAACAAAGAAGCAGATTGGCCAAACTGGTTACGGTGCTGAATTAGTTTGCGGGACAATTCCTTAATTTCAGGACCAATGGATTCGATTTCAATTCGGCTGTTTTCCTCCGAATCCAGCAGACTCTTAAGATCTTCCAGAATTTTTTGAATGTCGTTTTCAATCGCTACTAACTTGTCTTCTGTGCTATCTAATATTTTCTGGACTCGTTTCCATTTATAGCGGTCTGCAGCTTCCTCTGCCTCATAAAGATCTTTCTCAATTGCAGTAAGCTCCTTAGTTATAATTGTATCCCACTGTTCACGCCAAGCTTCAAACTTCTCTTGCGTTTCCCCTGATAGGTTCAGGGTTTTCACTTTTGATAATTCTTCGGTCACCGGCCTATTCGTAATATCCATCTTCCAATTTTCTAACCGGTCCACCGCATCATAGACTTTCTTACGCCAAATTAACCCTGCGATAAAAAGCGCAATCACAAGCAGTATAACTCCAATGATGTACTTCATAAATAGCCTCCTTACAAAATCACCGTCCGACGGATTCTTTCGTTCCGAAATGTAAAATAGTTGTTTATAATGATACCATGTATTTAGAGATTTTGGCTAAAATATTTCAAAAATATTAACCTACTGACCAAAAATAAAATCCTAAAGGAGCATTTAAGAATGAGAGACGGTCACATCCATACCCCATACTGCCCGCACGGAACGGCAGATTCATTTAAATCATATATAGAGAAAGCCATATCTATTGGCTACGACACCATGACATTCACTGAGCATGCTCCTCTGCCAACCTCGTTCGTTGACCCTGTTCCTGAAAAAGACAGTGGAATGGCTCTCGCAGAAGTTGAGTCTTATCTTTCTGATATCAATCGTCTGCAAAAAGAATACAAGGATGATATTTCTATTCAAGCAGGGTTTGAAGTTGACTATATCGAAGGATATGAAAGAGAAACGGAGACTTTCTTAAACAGATATGGACCTGAATTGGATGACAGCATCCTATCTGTACATTTTATCAAAGGAAATAGCCAATGGTATTGTATAGATTACAGCCCTGACATGTATGAAGAGGCTTTTCATGACCTGGGTGGCAGCAACCATTTGTATCAAGCCTATTTTAATAATTTAAGAAAATCTGCTGAAGCAGATTTAGGTGCTTATAAACCATCGAGGATTGGCCACATGACGCTGATCAGGAAATTTAAAGACTTATATCCCTCCCCACCGGGCTGGGAAGTACGAGCTGAACAATTTCTTAAAGTACTCAAGGAACAGGGAATGGAACTAGATTACAATGGAGCAGGACTTCAAAAGCCCCATTGCAAAGAAACATATCCGCCAAAGTCTATAGCAGATCAAGCTTCTTCAATGGGGCTCCCTTTAGTTTATGGATCTGATGCTCACGCAGTGTCCGGATTGAAGCAGGGGTTTAGCGAAATAGACCCTAGAATCCTAAGCTTTAACCGCTAACTTTTGCACGGTTTCCTGTTCTAGCATGGACTGGCTGTACTCCTCCACAAAATGGCTTAGGGAAGCCTCAGTAATAAATGGCTCCCTAAATTCATGAGGCATCGTAAATGGAGCATTTAGCAGCCCTTTCAACTGCAATACTTTCAGCTTTTCCTTAAAAGTGATTTCCATTTTCGATGATTTATGGAACAAAATATTAGATAGTAAATGGTCTTCTTTGGCTAAATAAGTAACAAGCATTTCCCGGGCAAACACTGTATTTAAAGAAAGTTCTCGATATACTAAACAGGAAAGTTGATTATGAGACAGTTTATAATGTAATATTTTTCTCACTAAAGTCTCTACACGCTCATTTGCATCAGTAAAATGAATACTCTCTAAAATTTCTAAATAAGGCTCAAAATAATTGATAGCCAGAGACTCAAATAACCCTTGCTTACTCTTAAAGTAATAATGGATTAAGGATACGTTTACATTAGCAGCATTAGCAATATCACGAACCGAGGTTCCGTTGAAACCTTTGCTGTAAAATAGACGGCAGGCAACATCCAACACTCTATCACGTGTGACATTCTGTCGGTTCATCATTTTTCCCCCTCACAGATTAATTCTACCTGTTGGAGGGTTTTCCTGCTTTGAATCGTACATCAAATCCCGACAGCAGTCTAAGTAAGTGTGTCGAATCAATATTTATAGGAGGTTCTAATTATGTTCCAATCTACTTCGTATACAGGTACAAAAGAAAAAAACTATGAGTTGCTTTTAAAGCAATTACAAGCATTATTAGAAGATGAACCTGATGTTATCGCAAACCTATCCAATGCTTCTTCATTATTAAATCAATTTCTGGAAGACGTAAATTGGGTAGGCTTCTACCTTTGGAAAGAAGATCAGCTTGTTTTAGGACCATTTCAAGGATTGCCAGCCTGCGTAAGGATTCCATCTGGTAAAGGAGTCTGCGGTACGGCTGTTGCTGAAAGAAGTGTTCAGAGAATTGAAGATGTCCACGCCTTTCCCGGGCACATTGCATGCGATGCGGCCAGTCAGTCAGAAATTGTAATCCCAATTCTCAAAAACAATGAAATATTTGGAGTTCTGGATATTGACAGTCCAAGTAAAAGCAGATTTGATGAACAGGATGAAGAATACCTAACCAAGTTTGTTGAGATACTTCAAACTTATCTATAAATTAGGCTCTGTTAAAGTTTATTATTGATTTTTCATTAGAGGATTATGGCGCGATAGGGTCGGAAAGCGAAATCGTCCACTGGAGGACCTTCCGTTCAACAAATGTCTCGAAATCAAGTCATCAAATAATGGAGCATAACCTTAAAATCAACACAGAAGTTTAACAAATTCATAAATTAAAAACCCGCATGCTTGCGGGTTTTTAATTTATATTCTCCTTCAAGAACTTACTGGAAAAAGATGTAAAATTAGTTTAACAGCTGAATTACCTTCCCGGTTGCCTATGTTTAAGTAATTCCTGCCATAACTATTTGATTTTCCCAGCTTCCTTTGCTTTATATAAAGCCTCATCGGCACGCCTTACTAATTCCTTTCCATTTAAAGGATAGTCAGTTTTCCAGGAAGATATTCCGCAAGAAACGGTTACCGAAGGCTAAGTAATCAGGAAGATTTCCTTTCGAATGCTATCCGCTACCTGAAATGCCTCTTCATAAATCATACCTGGAATATAAACTGCCAATTCCTTTCCTCCCCACCTTGCAGCCATTCCCCTTCCCTTCAATACAGATAGAATAGTCTCTGCTGTCTGGCAGAGAAACTCATCTCCTGTTTGATGGCCATATGTATCATTGACCGCCTTGAAATTGTCGATATCAAGTAGAATAAAAGTACCGCATTTGTCGTTCAGCCTATGTGCCTCTAAACATTCATCTAAGTAATTTCTTGAATGAAGTTTGGTTAAATAATCGGTAACCACCGTTTTCTCTGATTTTTCTATGAGCATCGAACTAGCAAAAGCAAGTGTTGAGTAATGAATCAGAGACTGAAGAAGTTTGAACGAATCAAATGAGAAGAAATAGGGCTGTTTATGAAGAACAATTGCAAGACCATCCAGGTGCTCATGATCCGCATCCTTACAGCCACTATTGATTTATACTTTTCACCATACTTATTTTTTTAGAGGATAAATTCCCAATGAAAACATCATCTTTCTCTTTCTTAACCCTATGCTTTAGCATCGAAATTAGTAGTTGTGAGTGGTCCGCTTCAAAATAGGAAGAACTTCCTTAGAGAATCGTGTCCTCATCGTGATTACAATCATTAAAAGGCACGAACCCAACTTTAAATATAGAAGCAACAGGTACAGTTGAGTTTTTATTATATCAGCTACTTCTATGACAAATTCCTCATATGAGCACAGAGTAGAATTTGTAAGTAAATTAAAAAAGTCAATCTGAATATGTTGAATTTGTAGTTGATCAGTCGCTGATCGCATTATAGAGGATCACCTGTCCTCCTTTTTAAATGGGTCTATTGTACCAGTCATTTGTACCTTAACACGAATTCTAATATGCTTACTTTCGATTTTATGTATTCTTGCATCCATATTTTTAAATGTCAGGGTGTTTTCGAATCTGCCTTTATCGTGAAATAACATTGGTAAGTGATCGTCACTACAGTCCCTATTCTAACAACAGCAAAATAGCGAAAACTTTCTTAGTAGCTATTCTAAGTTTTTCTTCTCTATTATTGTTACTTTTTCATTTCTTCCTCTTGACTTATCGCCTTAAAAAAATTATACTTGTCGTTGTGTAAAATAAATGGCAGCCTATGTGAACCGGCGTTGTCATCATTTTGTTCCTCTTTCAAGAGGTGCATCGTGTAACTCTCTGCTGCTGGAGCGATGGTGCATGAAAACATAATGAGCAACGTATAAAGGCCACACTGTTTTTATTTTATGCAAATAAAATAAAAAAGGAGGAATTCCTATGGCACGATACACAGGTCCAACCTGGAAAAAATCCCGTCGCTATGGTATTTCTTTAAGCGGAACTGGTAAGGAGCTTGAAAAGCGCCCTTACGCACCTGGACAACACGGTCCAAATCAACGTAAAAAACTATCTGAATTCGGTCTTCAGCTTCAAGAGAAGCAGAAGCTTCGTTTCATGTACGGATTGACAGAACGTCAATTCCGCCGTCTATTCGTAGAGGCTGGTAATATGAAAGGTATCCACGGTGAGAACTTCATGATTCTTCTTGAGTCTCGCTTGGACAACATCGTATACCGTCTAGGTCTGGCTCGTACACGTAACCAGGCTCGTCAGCTAGTTACTCACGGTCACGTAACTGTAGATGGAGGACGTGTTGATATTCCATCTTACCGCGTAGTACCTAATCAAGTGATCAGCCTACGTGAAAAATCCCAAAAACTTGACGTGGTAGAAGAAGCTATCGAAGTAAATAACTTCACACCTGAATATCTTACATTTGATGAAGATAAACGTGAAGGAACTTACTCTCGTTACCCAGAACGTTCTGAGCTTCCATCTGAAATCAATGAAGCTCTTATCGTTGAATTCTACTCCCGTTAATCGTTTTGATGAAAACCGCCGTTTTAAACGGCGGTTTTTTTTACTTTGATCTTACTTTTAAGTATTCACGATATAATTAGCAGATTTATGAGGTTTAATATTTCTCAGATAATAATCCTCCGCTTTCCAATACCTATTTCTGAATTTTTCCTTATTTTTTCGAGCAGATGGATCCTCACGTGCGAATCTTCGGTTCCTCGGACAATCTAAAAATATTAAGTGATTAAAATAAGGCCGCCACTCTTTTCTTTGAAGAAAAACCCCTTCTATAAAAATTACTCCCTCATAAGGTAAATTCACCTTTCGATATTCACGCTCATCCGATTCGTTATTATAAAAAGGAAGAGTAAGATGAGAACCGCCTCTGACTTTCTCAAACAGATGATCTCGTAGCCACTCCACCTCCCATTGTAACTGATAATACTCATACCAATCTTCAAATCCAGTATGATAACGTTCATTCTTTGTAACGATATGATTGTCCATATGAATAGTGCAGGAGTCGATTCCTTTTTTACTTAGCTTTCTATCCAGCTGATTTACAAATGTAGTTTTCCCCGACCGGCTTAAACCATCGACTCCTATTATATATAGTTGATGAGACGAAAAAGACGGAATAATGTCGAATAGCTCGTGCACCATATCTAGTTAAACCTCCTTTTAATTAGCTTTTAATTGCTTTGTGCCCACGCTTTCGTTAAAGACTTAAAGATAAAAAATGCCTTCCTTATAGCCTGAAACGGCTTAAAAGAAAGGCAGATTTAAATGGTTTATTCGTAGCGGACTAAGAAGTATTTTTTCTTACCTCTGCGAATAATAGTAAATCGATCTTCAATACGGTTTTCTTCATTAATCTGGTGATTTACTTCCTGGTTACGCTCACCATTAATATACACAGCTCCGTTTTTAATATCTTCCCTGGCTTGTCGTTTTGAAGAGGAAATTCCGGCGTCTACCAACAACTGAACAAGCTGTGGTGCTTTTTCAGAAGATGAAAATGCTGGTACATCTTTAAAGCCCTGCTCAATCTCTTTTCCTGATAAAGATTTAATATCTCCGCTGAAAAGAGCTTCCGTAATTCTCTGAGCCTGAGCCAGCGCCTCTTCATCATGGACCAGCTTCGTCATCTCCTCAGCTAGACGCCTCTGGGCAACACGTTTTTCCGGCTGCTCCTGCACTTCTTTTTCTAATGCAGCGATTTCGTCCATCCCTAAGAAAGTGAAATACTTGAGAAATTTAATCACATCTCTATCATCAGCATTAATCCAGAACTGGTAGAATTCGTAAGGAGAAGTAGCTTCAGGATCCAGCCAGATGGCTCCTCCAGCTGTCTTTCCAAATTTTGAACCATCCGCCTTTGTAATAAGAGGCATAGTTAACCCGTAGGCTTCTACTTCTTCCTCTCCTCGGGCACGACGAATCAACTCTAATCCTGCTGTAATATTTCCCCATTGATCACTGCCGCCAATCTGCAGCGTACAATTTTCTTTTTGGTTCAGCTTTTGGAAGTCGAGGGACTGAAGAATCATGTAGCTAAACTCAGTGAAACTAATCCCTTGTTCAATTCTTGATTCTACAGATTCTTTCGAAAGCATGTAATTGACTCCAAAGTGTTTCCCCGTGTCTCTCAGAAAATCAATAATAGTCATCTCAGATAGCCATTCGAAATTATTTCGAGCTGCTGCAGCATTTTCTCCTTCATCAAAGTTCAGAATTTTAGCAAGCTGTCCTTTGATTTTTTCACTATATTCATGAACCACACTAGCCTCATTTAATTGTCGTTCTGACGATCGGCCGCTAGGGTCCCCGATCATTCCAGTGCCCCCTCCTACCAGCGCGATAGGCCGATGACCGGCCTGCTGGAATCGCTTCAGCATTAGAATAGGAAGAAGATGCCCGATGTGGAGACTCGCTCCTGTGGGATCAAATCCGCAATAAAGAGTAACTTGTTTCTCATTCAAGTGAGAGGCCAAGCCATCTTCATCCGTAATTTGATTAATTAAACCTCTTTGTTGTAAATCTTTCAGCAATTCCATGTTATCACTCCTCTTTTTCTTGGTATGCGTATGTTAAATGGCAGGTAGAGCATAAAAAAAAGACCTCAATATCCCTATAATAAAGGGACGAGATCTCGTCGCGGTACCACCCTTGTTGCACATTTGTGCCACTTGTATCCATAACGGCTACTCATAACCGTCTTCTGATTCATACCAGAAGAATGCTCCGGACCGTAATTCAAAAACAAATGTGGCCTGACTTCCACCAGCCGTCAGGTCTCTGTACCAGTGATTTGTTTTTTACTTCAATCGTTCAACGCACGCATATTTAACTATGTAATATTTTTATCACACTCATAAAGGAAAAGCAATAAGAATATCCTCTCCATTTATGTCCTCTTTCATTCCGTTGTGTTATAATATGGAATGGATTTTTTAGGAGGTCTCATCATGTCTAATAATAAAAATAGCGGTCGAAATAAAATGGATTTTAAATCATTATGGAAAAAAGGAAGCATTCAAAAAAAATCACGTATCACAGCCGACGTGGTTTGGAATGTCATTTTATTCTTTATTATTATCGGCGTCTTAGGACTCTTCTTTGCAGGAGGAGTCGGAGCCGGTTACTTTGCATCTCTCGTTAAGGATGAAGAGGTTCGGAGTAAAGAACAAATGCAGGAAAGCATTTACAACTATTCAGAAACCTCAGAAATGTTCTTTGCTGGAGACGAAATGTTAGGCAAGGTCCGATCAGATCTTTATCGTGAAGAAGTAAAGCTGGATGAGGTAAGCGATAATGTTACGAATGCCGTCATTGCCACAGAGGATGAATACTTTAAAGAACACAGTGGCGTGGTGCCTAAAGCGATTATGCGTGCGGTCGTACAGGAAGTTTCAAACTCAGCGGTGAAGACCGGCGGAAGTACATTAACCCAGCAACTCGTTAAAAACCAAATCCTCACAAATGAAGTCTCCTTTGAGAGAAAAGCTAAAGAAATGCTGCTTGCTCTTCGTATTGAACGTTTTTTCGAGAAAGAAGAAATATTGGAAGCTTACCTGAACATTGTGCCTTTCGGACGTAACGCCAACGGCCAAAACATTGCCGGCGTGGCCACTGCCGCCCAGGGAATATTCGGAGTAGAAGCTGAAGAGCTGTCCATTGCGCAGGCTGCTTTTATAGCCGGTTTGCCACAGGCCCCATACGCTTATACCCCTTTTAATAACGATGGTTCCATAAAAAGTGAAGAAGGACTGGAGCCAGGCATGGATCGTATGCATGAGGTGCTTGAGCGTATGTATGAAGCAGAGTATATTACAAAGCAGGAATATGAAGAAGCTAAAGACTTTCAAATTACTAAAGACAATCTAGCAAACTCTACAACATCCGCTAATATCACGTATCCTTTCTTAACCAACGAGATTAAGAGAAGAGCTCAAGATATTTTAGAAGTCCAGCTGGCAGAAGAAAATGGACATAGTGAAAAAGACCTTGAAGAAGATGAAGAGCTTGCGAAAGAATATAGAGAACTCGCAGAACGCCGACTAACTTCCGGTGGTTACCAAATCAAAACCACCATAGATAAAAAAGTATATGACACTATGCAGGAAGTGAAAAATGAATACGGTGCTAGATTTGGACGTGACAAAACAATTACTAAAGAAAATGCCGAAGGTGAAAAGTATGAAGTGACTCTCCCTGTTGAAGTCGGCAGCGTAGTCATGGAAAATGCCACAGGTAAAATTTATGGGTTTATTGGCGGTCGGGATTTTGAAGAGTCCCAGGTTAACCATGCTACAAATCCTTATGCAGCCAGAAGTATCGGAAGTACGATGAAGCCATTGCTGGTCTATGGACCAAGTATTGATATGGGAGAAGGGCACCCAGCCACAGTTATAGCCGATGTACCTTACAAATATACAACTGAAGATACAGAAGTAAATAACTATTCCGGAACCCATCATGGTCTGGTTTCAGCTCGTTATGCTTTAGCAAATTCGTTTAATATCCCAGCGGTTAAACAATATGAAAAAATAGTAGACCAAAATCCAGCCAAGAATTATCTGGAGAAAATGGGAATCAGCAACCTGAATAAGGGAGATTACACTAATAGGGCCATGGCCTTAGGTGCAAAAGCAATCACAGTCGAAGAAAACACAAATGCTTATGGGACATTTGGAAACAAGGGGAAATTCGTCGACGCCTACATGATAGAAAAAATTGAAACCAAAGACGGTGAAACCGTATTTGAACACGATACGGAAGAAAC
Source organism: Halobacillus sp. B29 (assembly GCF_052246755.1). Classification (NCBI taxonomy): domain Bacteria; kingdom Bacillati; phylum Bacillota; class Bacilli; order Caryophanales; family Bacillaceae; genus Halobacillus; species Halobacillus sp. B29. Next base: position 37,324 of record NZ_JBQQCM010000002.1, on the reverse strand, counting down.
GGAAGTTTTCAGTCCTCAAAGCTCATATTTGACGATTGACATGATGCGCGATGTGCTTGACTACGGCACTGCTTCCAGTATCAGAGGGAAACTAACGAATCCTGGTGTTGACTGGGCTGGAAAAACAGGAACCTCTCAAAGCTATAAAGACTCGTGGTTCGTAGCAACCAATCCTAACGTAACCGTAAGCATGTGGACGGGGTATAACGAGGTGGCACAACTGGACCCGGGCTACAGCAGCAGAACCCAGGGAGCCTGGGCAAACGTAGTAAATGCCTTATCCGAAATCCGCCCCGAATTAATGGTACCTGAAAACGATTTTGAGAAACCAGAAGGTATCGTGGAACAAGAGTATTGTGCTACTTCCGGGCTGTTACCTTCAGATCTATGTGAATCCGTCGGACTCGACAGAGATGATCTCTATATTGAGGAAAACGCACCTGATGAAGAGGATGATAGTCTAGTAAGCGGGAATTTTGTGGAAGTTGACGGTGAACTAGTTGTAGCGGGACCGGATACACCATCAGAATTTGTTACTGGTGAAGACGGAGTGGTCTTAAGTCCAGAGTTTCTAGAAAAAAATGGATATACAAGTGAAGATGTTTTAGATGAATTAATTCCTAATTCCGATAACTGGAATCAAGTTTCTCTTCCTTCTTCCAGTGCATCAGAAGCATCCAGTTCCAACATAAACAACGACGGGCAGTCTCCTTCTGCCCCCCGCTCTGTAACATCGAGCGGATCGACGGTTGACTGGGCATCATCATCGAGTGACGATGTAGTAGGATACCGTATCTATCGCGCTTCCTCTGCTGGAGGTTCTTTCTCTAAAGTGGGAAGCACAACAAGGACCTCCTACAGTGGTTTAGGCGAAGGAGTATTTGCGGTAAGAGCAGTCGATTACTTCGGTATGGATTCTTCTCTTTCCGATACAACAACTATAGGTAATCCAGGAGATCCAGAACCTGTTACGGACTCTAGTTCAAATAATGATTCTGAGTCCAGCAGCGGGTCTGAGAGCGAATCAGAAAACAGTTCTGATTCAGAAGGTCAAGAAAGTGAAACGGAGCAACGCTCAGAAGACAGTTCCAGTTCTGGAGAGAATGAGGAGTCAAGTTCTGACAATGATTCTGGTTCCAATGATAGCTCTGGATCAGAAGACGATTCTAGTTCAGATGATGGCTCTGCTGCCGACAATAACTCCGGTTCCAGCGGCGAATCTAGTGATGAATCAGGAAATGATGTGGGGTCAGACAATAATTCTGGCTCAAGCGACAGCTCTGGTTCAGACGATAGTTCTGGATCAGACGATAGCTCTGGTTCAGGCGACAGCTCTGGTTCAGGCGATAGTTCTGGATCAGACGATAGCTCTGGTTCAGGCGACAGCTCTGGATCAGGCGACAGCTCTGGTTCAGGCGACAGCTCTGGATCAGGCGACAGCTCTGGATCAGGCGACAGCTCTGGATCAGACGATAGCTCTGGTTCAGACGATAGCTCTGGTTCAGACGATAGCTCTGGTTCAGGCGATAGTTCTGGATCAGGCGATAGATCTGGATCAGAAGAAGACGAAGGTGATTCTACCGAAAGTCAGGCTTCCGGTACTGAAGATGACTCAACTGATAGTGAATCATCCAGTTCAGACGGCGAGAACAGTACAGACAATAATTCTGAGGAAAGCTCTGATTCTTCCTCAAACCAAAGTTCAGATGAAGAATCGGAGAGCTCTGAGACTGAAAGTAGTGAAGAAAATACCACTAGTCCTTAGGATGGAAAGGACTTAAATTCATATTTCTAAAATTTGTTTTTGAACCACCGGTCTTTAAAGTCCGGTGGTTTAAATTTGTAAAAATATTATGCGAAGCCCATATGCAATCATTTCCCTCTCTTTATTGCCTAGACACCTCTACTTTTTACTATTCAATGAATTTTCTTTTCTAACAATTTAAAATTTACAGATATCATGTATAATAAAAAATAGCCATATTTTTCTACTATTCTCCGTCAGGTGGTGACTGAATGAAGCATGAAAAAACCTATTATAATGAAACGTTCGATTCTGAGTACGGACCTGTTGTAATTGAAGGTCCTCTATCTTCTCAAGAGTTAAGTCAATTCACATTTGATAAAGGCTTAATTGCCTTTCGCCCCTATGAAAAACAATTTGAAGCCGTCAAAAGCATAGCTGATTTTGAAGAAGGAAGAATTATCATTGCACGCCATAATGAAAACATAGTTGGATATGTAACTTTCCTCCACCCTGATCCATTAGAACGCTGGTCAGAAGGGCAGATGGAGGATTTAATTGAACTTGGTGCCATTGAGGTTATCCCTCAATTCCGAGGCTATCGAATAGGGTCCCGTCTCTTAAAAATCTCTATGATGGATGAATTTATGGAGAACTACATTACAATCTCAACTGAATATTATTGGCACTGGGATCTGAAAGGTACAGGATTAAATATTTGGGATTATCGACGTGTTATGGAAAAAATGATGGCTTCGGGTGGACTCACTCCTTCCCCCACTGATGATCCAGAGATCATTTCCCACCCTGCCAACTGTTTGATGGTACGCATTGGGAAAAATGTTCCTAAAGAATCAGTGGAACAATTTGATATTCTTCGTTTTCTTACTCGACATCAATATCGTCAATCAAGGAGGTAACCGTTATGCTAGTGGAAGAAATCATGAAAACCGAGGTCATTACACTCTCTCCTGAGGAAACAATTGAAACCGCTCTCAAATTACTGCACGAAAACCATATCCGGCATTTACCTATAGTGGATGAGAATAATGAAGTCATCGGCATCGTGTCTGATCGGGATGTCAGGGATGCCAGTCCATCTACATTTGACGAGCACGCGTCTACAGATGAACTTAAAAATCCTATTCGAACTATTATGACTTATCCAGTAACGACAGTGCACCCATTAGATTTCGTAGAAGAGGTGGCCTCGATTTTTTATGAACAGGAAATCGCTTGTGTACCTGTAACAAGAGACGATATATTAGTAGGGATTATCACGGAAAAAGATATGCTCTATACGCTTATTCAATTAACAGGCACCCATGTGCAAAGCTCTCAGATTGAAGTTAAAGTGATCAATAAACCTGGAATACTGCCTCAGGTTATGCAAGTGTTTGGCCAAAGAAAGGTAAATATCAGTTCTGTCTTAATTTACCCTTACAAACCCGACCCTAAATATAAAGTAATTGTGGTACGTATTCAGACCATGAACCCGTTACCTACGATTGAAGACCTTAAGACAGAAGGTTACGAAGTCTTATGGCCAAAGAGCCCAGGGTTGACTCTATGAGCTGCCATACTGGTTTTGTATTCACCGATGATTTTACGACTTACCGGTTTAGGGACGATCACCCCTTCAACCAAATGAGAGTTATACTTACGAAAGAGTTATTGGAAGCTTCTTCAGCTTTAAGACAGGATCACTTTATTACACCAAGACACGCTACAGAAGAAGAACTTTCACTTGCTCACAGTCGAACTTATATTCAAGCTGTCAAACAGGCCGGAGAAGGACTGTTGTCTGAAGAAGACGGCATGGAATTCGGAATTGGAACAGAGGACACACCTATGTTTAAAGGAATGCACGAAGCATCTTCTTTACTAGTAGGAAGTACATTATCTGCTATAGAAGCCGTTATGGAAAACCGGGTTAAGCACGCTTTGAATTTAGGTGGGGGGCTTCACCACGGATTTGAAAGAAAAGCATCTGGTTTTTGTATTTATAATGACGGGGCAGTTGGAATAAAATATCTGCGCAAAAAATACGATTGTAAAGTTCTATACGTTGATACGGACGCCCATCATGGCGATGGTGTGCAATGGGCCTTTTATGATGACCCCAATGTATGTACTTTCTCTATACATGAAACGGGACGCTACTTATTTCCTGGAACCGGGAATGTTAATGAAAGAGGACTTAAAGAAGGATATGGCTATTCTTTCAATTTACCTATAGACGCATTCACAGAAGATGAATCTTTCCTCCAGGTCTATGAAACCGCTATGAAAGAAATTGTACATTATTTTAAACCTGATGTGATAGTTACACAAAACGGAGCGGACGCACATTTCTTGGACCCGCTCACTCACTTATGCTCAACTATGAAAATCTATGAGAGAATTCCTGCCCTCGCACATGAATTAGCTCATCAGTATTGCGGTGGAAAATGGATCGCATTAGGAGGAGGCGGATATGATATCTGGCGTGTAGTTCCTAGAGCTTGGGCGCAGATTTGGAAGGTTATGTCAGAAGGCACTCATTTCCAAGGTCCCCTGCCAAAAGACTGGCTTAAAAAATGGGAAAAAGAGTCTCCAGTGCCTTTGCCGGAAAACTGGCATGACCCCGAGGACGCCTATAATCCTATTCCTCGAAGAAAAGAAATCACTGAAAAAAACGAAAAGCTTCTGGAGAAATCCTTGCAGTTGATTACCAATCAAAAAAAATATAATTCACTGTGATAAAAAGCCACTACTTAGCAGTAGTGGCTTTCCACATGATTAACTTTCATAATCAGGATCTAATATGACAATTTCAACTCTTCGGTTCTTACGCCAATTTTCTTTTGAATCATTTGGAGCTACAGGCCGCGTATCACCATAAGCCACAGCTGTAAATCGGCCGGCGTCCAATTCATCCGTGTTTTTTAACAAATATCGAATGACACTACTCGAACGTGCTCCTGACAATTCCCAGTTTGAAGGGTAACGATATGTAGATATCTGCCGATTATCCGTATGCCCCTCCACCTTTACGAAATTAGGAATGTTCTTAAGAAGTGTACCCACTTTTTTCAAAAAAGGTTTGGCACCTTCTAAAATTTGAGCCTCACTTGTTTCGAAAATAAGCTGCTCTTCCAAAACGAGTACAATGCCACGTTTAGTTTGGCTGGCCGAAATAATGTCGTTAAGTTCATTTTCTTCCAAATATTCATCCACTTCTTTTTTTAGTTCTTCTAAATCTTTATTTTTTTCTTCCTTCTTTGCTTCATCTTTTTCAGCTATGTGATCCGGAACTTCCGTAGGTTCTTGAAATTCATTATTCTTTTCCCCATTATCCTGAACCTTTGTCTGTTCGGTTGGAAACTGACTTTCGACAGGAGAAGGATAGAAATCGAAGATCATGCGATTACGAAAAGATTCTGATAGTGCATCAAACTTAACTAAATTAATCTGAGACATTGAAAACAACAGAATAAAAAAAACGAGAATCAAGGTAATCATATCTGCATAAGTGGTCATCCATTTTGGAGTCCCTTTATTACCAGGTTTCTTTCTTCTCCTAAGCTTCATTGGCCGCTTCTCCTAAAGATTCATCCTTTTCGTCTTCTTCAACGATGGCTTTATCCTCTTCAGATAGAAATGCACTTAGTTTTTCTTCAAGAATCTTAGGATTCTGACCAGACTGGACGCCTATGACCCCTTCAATAATTACTTGCTTCATAAATATTTCCTGTTCCGTTTTGTTCTCAAGTTTACCCGCCATCGGTATAAAAACAAGGTTGGCTAAGAGTGTACCGTAAAACGTAGTTAATAGTGCTACCGCCATTTTTGGTCCAAGCGTTTCCGGAGTTGAAAGACTTTGAAGCATCAGTACAAGACCTATCAACGTTCCAATCATACCCCATGCGGGAGCGTACTCCCCTGCTTTCTCTATGATCGCTCTTCCACGCTTATGACGCTCTTCTACTGCAACAATTTCAGCATTCATAATATCGTTAATTACTACAGGTTCTATCCCATCAACAGCCAGTAGAATCCCTTTTTTTATGAAAGGATCTTCAACCTCATCAAGCTGTGCTTCAAGAGCAAGTAAACCCTCACGCCGGGCTCGTTCTGATAATCCAACAAATAAATTGATCAGCTGCCTTAAATTCATGTCCGTCTGTTTAAAAGCTTCTTTCGTTACGCGAAAGGTTAATTTGACTTCACTTACGTTGAAATTAACTAATAAAGCAGCTACTAGACCACCTAGCACAATAACGATGGAGGAAGCCTGTATAAATGAAGTCATACCTCCAAACCCGGCGTTAGATGCAATACCGAAAATAACCATGATGAACCCAATCGTAATGCCAATGGGAGTCAACAAGTCTTTTTTAGTCATAATGCTCTCTCCTCAGTTTCGTACAAATACAGTCTATCTACTATATCGGTACTATTTCTGCTGAGTTGAGTTTCTTTCAATAATTCGGTGAGGTAGTATCACATTCTGCTCTTCAACTTCTTCTTTATTCATAAATTTAGTTAGCAGGCGCATTGCTACTGCTCCTATATCGTACATCGGCTGCACTACAGTTGATAATGTTGGACGTACCATCGTTGCGAGGCGTGTATTATCGAATCCAAATACTTCTAGATCCTCCGGCACTCGAATGCCTCGGTCCTGTGCCCCATGAATGACTCCCAGGGCCATTTCATCGGAAGAGACAAAGACAGCCGTAGGCTTCTTATCAAATTCAAGCAGCTGCTCTAATGCTTCAATACCTGAATCGTATGAATAGTCCCCGGATACAATATAATCTTCAGGGGAGTCATAACCATTAGCCCTCATAGCATTTTTATAACCTTCTAGTTTCTGCACATTGATAATAGTATCTTCAGGTCCCGATACGAAAGCTACCTCCTTATTTCCGTGGGATAGTAATAACTCTGTGGCTTCATAAGCCGCTTGCTGATAATTGATGTTTACAGCAGGAGTCTCCCCTGACTCATCTACTGTCGCTGCCAAGGCAATAGGTACAGAAGAAGTTTTAAACTCCTGAATATGATCTTCTGTGATTTTTCCACCCATAAATACTAATCCATCTACCTGCTTACCTAGCATAGCATTAATCAGGTGCAGCTCTTTATCCTTATTCTGGTCAGAATTACTTAAGATAATGTTGTAATTGTACATAGTGGCAATATCTTCGATGCCACGGGCAAGCTCAGCAAAGAATATACTTGATATGTCGGGGATGATCACACCGACCGTCGTGGTCTTCTTACTTGCTAAACCTCTTGCCACTGCATTTGGACGATACCCTAACCGCTCAATGGCATCGTGTACTTTTTTTCTTGTCGCAGGCTTTACGTTCGGGTTCCCATTCACTACTCGTGAGACGGTAGCCATCGATACGTTTGCCTCTCTTGCTACATCATATATTGTTACATTCATCATGCATCCTCCTTAGTTAATCCCTTGCTGCAAATTTATAATAAAATAATCATACGATAGATAGCGTCCTCGCGCAATGTCTGCCTCTTTCTTCTTATATAAGATTACCCATTTTATTATAACGGATTCATTATTCAGAACAAAACAGATTCTTGCACAGTTAAATTAATCCGTTCTAAGGCTCTTTACACATACAGGCACATGTAGGGTCTGAATATCAATCAAAATCCGATGAGCCGGCATCTCTGTCCCTCTGTGACTAAGTGAGCATATTCAAAAAAATAAGCTAGACTGAATAGCAGTCTAGCTTATCCCAAAGTATTATTTTGTTAACTCTCTCATAAATGATTGGAACGTTGGAATATCCATTTGCTGGGCTGAATCAGAAAGGGCAACCGCTGGATCAGGGTGTACTTCAGCCATTACTCCGTCAGCACCAATCGCCATAGCCGCTTTAGCTGCTGGAAGCAGGAGATCACGTCGGCCAGTGGAGTGAGTTACATCTACCATCACTGGTAAGTGGGTTTCTTGTTTCAAAATTGGTACAGATGAGATATCCAAAGTGTTTCTTGTGGCTTTTTCATAGGTGCGGATACCACGCTCGCACAAGATGATATTTTTGTTTCCGCGGGAGATAATGTACTCAGCCGCATTAATGAATTCAGAGATAGTGGCCGACATTCCGCGTTTTAATAAGACAGGTTTATTTACTGAACCAGCTGCTTTCAGGAGTTCAAAGTTCTGCATATTGCGGGCTCCGATTTGAATAACATCAAGGTAATCCAGTGCTTCTTCAAGATCGGCTGGATTTACAATTTCACTTACCACAGCTAAGCCATTTTCATCACCTGCCTGCTTCAGCATTTTCAATCCTTCAATCCCCAGCCCCTGGAAATCATAAGGGGAGGTTCTCGGTTTAAATGCACCTCCTCGCAGCAGCTTTAATCCTTCACCCTTAACGGCTTGTGCTACGGTGGAAACCTGTTCGTAACTTTCTACCGCACAAGGGCCCATAATGAAGTGTGTATTTCCATCGCCTACTTTTTCGCCGTTGATTTCCACGATTGTATCTTCAGGCTGCTTCTTTCTGGATACTAGAAGAGCTTTTCTATGGTCATCCTCTTGCAGTTCTAGTCCGGCTTTGAAAATCTCTTTAAATAAATGAACAACTGTGGAGTCCTCGAAAGGCCCATCATTATGACTTGAAATATGATCAAGCATCGTTCTTTCCCGTACAGGATCAAACCGATTGGTTCCTTGCTGCTCTTTAATCTGGCCAATTTCCTTTACTAAATCACCGCGTTTATTGATTAAATTCAGAAGCTCTAAATTTACCTCATCTAATTGACTGCGTAATTGGTCGAGTTGTTGGTTACTCATGTGTGCGTCCCCCTAGAAATAATTAGTAGTAAAATTAAGATAATTCATCCTATTGATAATTAGGGACAATTATAGCTAATATTTCATTTATTGTCACCCTTAGAGAAGGAATTCTTTTGTAAGAAATAAAAGAAAAAATCCATTTGATATCTTGTTATGAAATTGCAAATCTATAACTACTGGATATATGTTCCCCTAGAAACTTGTATTTCAAGTCATTCACTAATAACAAAACGCGCAGGATTTCCCTGCGCGTTTATTACTATTCTACTGCTTTTTTTAAACGCTGTTTCGTAACGGCACCATGACTGTCATGCCATGCCACCTGCTGGTCTTTAAATAAAATAGCTTGTGGAGACTGATGCCTTACATCATAGTCACTCGCAACCTGGTTAGAAAGTTCTCTCGCATCCTGTACAAAAAGCTCATAACAAGGAACTTCCGAGTGCTTACTAAACTGTTCATATTCACTCTCAGCTGTTGCTGAAATTGGACAAGTTAAACTATGCTTTAAAAGAAAGAATATGGGTTCATTATTCAGTACTTTTGTAAATTCTTCTTTCGTCTTTAGCAATTGTATACTCATGAATTATTCCCCTCTCAGCTAAAAATGGCGGAGACACAAAGGCCTCCACCATTTATATTGTATTATACATTTGAAGACGTTGTAGAATCTTGCTGCTTTTCAAGCTCTTGAGCTGCTTCTTCAATAGCTTCCGCTACTTCTTGAGCTGCTTTTTCCGCTTCATCGTCTTCATTACTGCGAATATTTTTTACTTTATCCTTCACTTTTCCACTTAAATCCTGTGATTTCTCAGAAACATTTTTAGAGAATTGAGAAGAAGTTTCTACAGCACGATCCTTCCATGCTCCGCCCTTTTCATAAGCTACATCTTTCCATTCTCCGGCTCTCTCTCTTATGCCTGTAGAGCTTTCGTTAATGTTGTCACGCAATTCACGTCCTGATTTTGGAGCAAATAGCAAAGCAACTACTGCGCCTACAATACCTCCAATTAGTGAACCTAGTACAAAATCTCTTCCTGCCCCATTGTCATTATGATTTTTCTGATTGTAACTCATTAAAAATCTCCTCCTTAGTATTTTTCTTCTTTTTTAGCTTTTTTCCATAAATTGATTGCCACTTGTCCCCATTTCATAGCTTGAGCAGCACTCTCTGTATGGTCCTGGGCGGACTGGGTCAATCCCATTGAAATGGATCTTATGGATTGATTAAACTCTTGAACAGTATCTCCGATGCCTTTCACTCCGTCAACTAATGTATTTAGTTTTTCAGATTTTTCCCCGACATCTTCAGCTAATTTATTGGTCTTGTTCAAGAGGGCTGTCGTCTCAAGGGTAATTCCCTCCATTTGCTTCTCTACACCTTCAAGTGTATCCGCAACGTTATTCATGGTTCGACGTACAGCTGTTAGTGTTCTTGCCAGAAAAATGACTAGAACAGCAAAAGCCACTGCTGCAATTAATGCAGCAATGTAGAGAATGATTATCATGCCCCCTGCAACTCCTTCGACTATGTAATTGTCACGTTCTTAATTATTCCCCAAGTTCAGAGAAATTAAAACGTGATATCCGCATTAAATAGTTATATTCGATAAATAAGTGGAAGTTCCCTCTTTAAAAGAATATTTTATTTATAATTTCAGGAAAATGAGTAAAAAGGAACGTGCAGTTCTATTTAGAGAAGCCGCACGTCTTTTTACTACTTAATATTTTCATAGGCATTTTGAAACTTTTGAATATCTCCAGCGCCCATAAATAATAGGACACCATCATCAAAATTCTGCAACTGGGCAGTGTCCTCAAGCGTCAATACATGGGAATCAGGAATTAACTCTTGTAAATTTTCTATCGTCAACTTTCCTTGATCCTCTCTTGCTGAACCAAAAATATCACACAGATATATATAATCTGCAAGCTTTAGACTTTCAGCAAATTCATGCAAGAAAGTTTTGGTTCTAGTAAACGTATGCGGCTGGAAGATAGCGACTACAGGACGTTCACCATATTTCTTTCTGGCCGTATCAATCGTAGCTGTAATCTCAATCGGGTGATGGGCATAGTCGTCCACCAATATTTGATTGCCCCATTCTTTTTCAGTGAAACGGCGCTTGACTCCTTTAAAAGTGGACATTTTTTTTATTTCATCTGCCGGCATTTCCTCATAGTGACAAATAGCAATTACACTCAATGCGTTTAAAACGGTGTGATTACCGAATTGAGGAATCGTAAATGTGTCATAAAAATTGTTCCTGACAAACACATCAAATGTGGTTCCTTCACTGCTCTCTGTGATGTTCTGAGCCTGGAAATCATTCGTATCTGCAAAACCATAGTAGAGAACCGGAACATTTGCCTGAATATGCTGAAGGTGATCATCATCTCCACAGGCGATAATACCTTTCTTCACTTGCTTTGCCATTTGTTGAAAGGCTTCAAAAACATCATCCACACTCTTAAAATAGTCCGGATGATCAAAATCAATGTTCGTCATGATCGCATAATCTGGGTGGTAAGATAGAAAATGCCTGCGATACTCACACGCTTCAAATGCAAAGTACTGACTGTTTTCATGACCTCTGCCTGTACCGTCTCCTATTAAATAAGACGTAGGGTAGTTTTCGGATAAAACATGCGCGAGCAGACCAGTCGTTGATGTTTTTCCATGAGCACCTGTTACGGCAATACTAGTGTACTGCTGAAGCCACTCACCTAAAAATTCATGATACCAGTAAAAAGGTAACCCGAGTTTCTTAGCTTCTCTTATTTCTTCATGCTCTTCGTTAAAAGCATTTCCCGCAATAATCGTAAGTCCCGCATGTATATTCTTACTTGAGAAAGGCAGTATTTCAATATTTTTTTCTTCCAGAACCTCTTGAGTAAAAAAGTGCTTTTCTACGTCTGATCCTTGAATTTTTTCTCCAGAATCGTGCAGAATTTGTGCAAGCGAACTCATTCCTGTCCCTTTGATACCAACGAAATGGTAAGTTGTCATAAACAAGAACCTCCAAAATAATGTGGATCACTTTAAGTATAGTGTATGTAACAGCCACTAAAGTGCGATTTAATCATTCGTTATCTTAAACCCTGACCTGCAAGTCTCTAATAACCTTACTTATCTTATCATGGAAACAGGATTAGAAAAAGAGGCTCTTCTCCCGTGGTTTCTCCATGTGTAAAAAAAAGACACATACTTATGTGCCTTTATTCACCTTCATCCTCTTTATGAAACTGAACATATTCAAGTCTTGGATTTACTTTATATCTGCGTCCTTCTTTGGCTTCAGGTTCTCCATTAATAAGGACATTGTCCCCCGTGAATCCAATACCGATCTTCAGAAGACTTCCGCCTACTCCATACATATCTACGGGGACTTTTTTCTCTTCAAAAGCTCGTATTCTTTCTTTAGTAAAACCACCGCTGACAACTATTTTCACATGGCGGTATCCTTCTTTATCCAGTGACCTCCGCAATGCAAAAATGAGTTCAGGATTTACCCCTCTCGGGTCAAATGTACCCATTAAATGCTGATTTCTAAGGAAGTACTTATCTACCAGGTTCTGGGAAGTATCTACCCGTACACCTTTCAATTCATCTCCAAACTCTCGGGCAACTTTTAAAGAGTCGGTAATCACATCATTATTATAATCCACAAGAGCCATAAGCTGATCATTTGGAAATTGTTTCTGATAGGCTTTAGTAGCAGCGACTACATCCCCTTTGAACATCTGTATTAAAGCATGGGGCATCGTTCCCATTCCTTCTTTCCCCCACCATTCATTCATAGCATGAGTAGCCTGAGCAGTCGAACCGCCTATAAAAGCTGCATATCCATCCCCGGATTGCTGTGTAAAGTGATCGTCCCTATCACCCATGAAAATAATCGGTTTTTGACGTCCTGAAGAACGGGCGGCCTTTACGACATTATAAACATTGGTGGCTACAGAGGTACGTCTCGCAAGGATCCCATCTATAATCCCTTCCAGAAACCCAAACAGCTGATAAGGCCCTGTAATGGTTAATACCGTTTCATAGGGACTAATTTTATCTCCATCTTTTAAAGAGTGGATCTCCAGTTCCTCAGGATTTTCAGCAAACGTATGAATAAGAGCAATGGCTTCATCCGTGCCGCATAGAACAGCAGTATCCTTTTGAAAGAACTGCATGGTTACTTTGTGTTCAGGGAGCTGGTCGGCTACAATATCTCTTGTCTTTAAGAAGTAAACGGCAGAAAACCATCCCTCTGAAACTCGCTTATCAAATTTAAATGTTTTATTCGTTAAACGACTGATTTCGCCATTTAACTTACGTGCTATTTCCTTCATAACTATACTCCTTAAACATTGGGGTCAGTAAAAACTGTATCGTTATATTCAAGTATTATCATATAGAACTAAAAACTTTTCCACAAGTATTTAGTTGATTCACTACAAATCTGCAGATTAACTAAGCATTTCTTCCACTTGCTGGTGAGTTAAAAGCACATCTCTCGGTTTACTTCCTTTTTGCTCCGAGATAATTCCGTACTCTTCCATCTGGTCAATTAAACGAGCAGCACGGTTGTATCCTACCTTAAAACGGCGCTGAATAAGTGAAGCACTCGCTCCGTTCTGTTCCATTACAAATTGAACCGCTTCACTAAAGAGAGCATCTGTTTCTTCTTCGTTTGAAATTTGTTTCATTAACTCTTCTTGATGAAACAAATATTGAGGAGGAGCTATTTTTTTCACATAATTGGTAATACGTTCGATTTCCTCATCCGATAAGAAAGCTCCCTGAATTCTTAATGGCTGACCTGAACCATTTTCTACAAACAGCATATCACCTTTTCCTAACAGTTTTTCTGCTCCGCCTGAATCAATAATCGTTCGAGAATCCACTTGGGAAGAGACACTGAATGCAATCCGCGTCGGAATGTTTGCTTTAATGAGCCCTGTAATGACATCTACTGAGGGCCGCTGTGTAGCTAATAGCAGATGAATGCCGCATGCTCTTGCTTTCTGAGCAATTCGGCAGATAGCATCTTCTACATCCTGAGGAGAGACCATCATCAAATCAGCAAGTTCATCGATAACAATGACTAGATATGGAAGCTTCTCCCCTCTACGATTCTGCTTCACCATTTTGTCATTATACCGTTCTACATCCCTAACTCCCTCTTGAACAAATTTCTCATACCGTTCTTCCATCTCTTTTACTGCCCATTTCAGAGCAGATGTCGCAGCTTTTACATCTGTGATTACAGGAGAAACCAAATGCGGCAGGTCATTATAAGGAGCCAGTTCTACCATCTTAGGATCAATCAGTAGAAATTTTACGTCTTCATGATGGGCTTTATATAAAAGACTAATGAGAATAGTATTAATACATACACTTTTCCCGGAACCAGTGGCACCTGCTATTAATCCATGAGGCATCTTTTTTAAATTGGTAACGATTGGAGCACCACCAATATCAAGCCCCAGCCCTACAGACAATGGGGAAGGGTCTTTATGAAAAGCCTCTGATTCAAATATCTGCTGTAATCCTACCATTTGAGACTTAGGATTCGGGACCTCTATACCTACGGCCTGCTTTCCGGGAATAGGTGCTTCAATTCGAATGTCGCGTGCTGCCATGCTTAGTTTGATATCATCCGCTAAATTAGTTATTTTGCTAACCTTAACTCCTGGTTCAGGCTGTACTTCGAACCTGGTTACCGTAGGGCCTTTCATGGCGTTCACTACCTTCGCACGCACGTGAAAATGTCTAAGGGTAGTTTCAAGCAGTTCCATTTGCTGAGCAGTCCAATCCTCATCTTCACCTGTAGGCTTCTTTGTATCTTCCAGCAAATGTAAAGGTGTGTTATATTCCTTACGAGGAGAATCCGGAGTATTCTCCTGATTATTTTCATTTTCACCTTCTATAGTGGGAGTCTGGACACTAACACTCACACTATGATTCTCTCCTGATTCCGTCCTACCTTGTTTCTTTTGATCTCGGGTTCGCTTATCTCTTGGTGTCATGATGACGTTGAATGGAAGACTTTTTTTCTTCTCTCCTCCATTTGGGTTTTCTTTCGGTTCAGACCTTAGTTTCCCCTCATGATTCACCGCTCTATCGTGTGAAACTTCAGATTCTTCCTCAGGCTTTCTTTCTGTCTGCTCTTGCATTTGGGGAGCTTCATTATTCTCGGCTGCTTCTCCAGAGTCTATTAATTGAAAACCAGATGAATACTCATCTGTCGGAGTCTCTTGAGAATTGATTTCGGTTTCTGCTTCCAACTCCTCTAATTCAATAGTTGCAGCTGCTTCTTCAGGTTCGAATTCTTTTTTTTTGGATTCTATTGTATTCCCTTCTGATGCTGACAGGGTTTGCAGGAAAGAAGACTGGCCACTCTCCCCTGATGCTGAATTACGATCCTCTTCCTGTGAAACTTTTTCTTCCTTTTCAACTGATGATTCAATCGTATTTTCTGGCTTTTGCTGAATGTCTTTAGTCTCCGTGACTTTACTTCTGAGTCTTCTTCTCAAATCCTGCCAGGCTTCTTCATCATTTGTAAAAGAATCACCGGGGAACTTGGTTTCTACTGTGTTTTCAATTTTTTCTATGCCGGCAGTCAGTTGACGATTATGATATCCATAAATAGGCGAAGGAACATCTGTAGGTGTAAAAGGAACCGTGGAAGTTTCTGGAAGTTCTTGCTTCTCACTTTGATCCTGCTGCTTTTTCGTCTGTTTATCAGTTGATTCAACTTCTTTATGCTGATCTTGTTTCTCTGTTTGCTTTAAACTCTGGCTCCTTCTGGATCTCTCCGGTCTTCTAGAAGAGTCTGTTTTTTCATGAGAAGTTGAAGACTGGTCAGGAATGACAGGGAACCGAAACTCACCTTGCTTAGGATACCGATAGGTCATTTTTGTTTTAGCATTCATTTCCTGCCGCTCCTGCCTTTTAGGTTGTTGTTGTTCTTTTATCTCTTTTGGGGTTTCTTCTTCATCATCAAACCATTGTTTAAATTTATTTTTTATATCATTCCACATATTTTCTCACTCTCTTTTCCTATATGTAAATCTCTTGTGGTCCCTTTTATTTTAACAGTTTTTGTTTAATGTTTGGTTTACAATCGCTTTAAAAATTAAGAATTCGTAAAAAAAAACAAAGCAGCCGGGCTGCTTTGTCTTTTATACTGGCATTAAACTTCAAAAGGAGCCCCAACTTCATATTCGTCAGAGAGAACGAGAATCCCTTTTTCTTTTGGTGCATCTGGTAAACCTAGTTCTTTAGCAGAACAAATCATTCCACTAGACGGTACACCACGCAATTCTGCGTCATTAATCTTCATTCCGCCTGGCATCGTTGCTCCAACTTTAGCTACTACGACCTTCTGCCCCCGCTCAATATTAGGTGCTCCGCATACGATCTGCAATTGTTCATCAGCTGTATCCACCTGGCAGACTTTAAGTTTATCCGCATTTTCATGAGGTGCTATGCTTTCCACATACCCCACTACAAATTTAGGGCTTAAATCAAAATCCAGTACGTCTTCGAGCTGATTCTGTGTAAACAAATCCTTGATTGGACGAAGCATTTCCTCCGTCAGCATCATTTTTCCCTGACCTGGCATATTAAAATAATTGGATGCATTAAAGATATTATATCCGAGCAATGATCCATCCCTGCTATCCGTAATTTTAACCACGTCCCCATAAGCTTGCTGCTTAAATGTTTGGCGGTTTCCTTCTTTAATAGGAATAATCAATACATCCCCAATACCTTTTTCATTGTAAAATACATCCATGACTTAATCGTCCTTTCGCTCTTTTTTCGGTTGTTTTTGAGCAAGTATAAAAATGGGTTCTAATTGCTTATCCTCATATAGGAAGGACAATGAAGTAATAGGCACGGTGCCTTCAGCGAAAAACTTCATAGCCATTTGAGCCAGAATGTCGTACCCTTCTGAGTTCTGAACATCAGCAAATATAATAACGTCCTGGTGAGGTACACTGATAGCTAGCTCGCCCTTGCACTCAGCCTTAAGCTCCTCCAGTAAAACCTCATTTAAAATCCGGCTTGCGTCATACCCATCTTTAGTAGAATGGAAGTAGAAATCATTTCCGTACACTGTATCCTTTTTCATTTCAACCGGGAGTGAACGGGCATTAAAACTTGCCACTTCCTTCAGTCGTGCTAATGTCCATTCTTCCTTTTCCAGCATACTTTCATCGATTAACTGAAAGGACTTCCCTAAGTCCAACGCATAGTAAACCCTGGTCTCAGCTGTATGTTCTGAATGGACCAGCCTTTTACCATTTTCTGTTTCTGTTGGAAAAGACGCAGCTCTAATCACAGGAAAGATTTGTTGTTCTTTTCCAGAAAGATCATGAGTTTCATTCATAACTTTCAATGCCTCTTGTACGTGATCTTCCAATTCATCAATTGCTTCCTCTCCGCGAGATTCATACTTGGAAATCACATTAGGTAAAGTAATTGTAATCCCTTCACCACTATCACGCCACTCAATGCGAAAAGTGTCTTTATCACGATTATAAGTTGTCTTCCAATCTTGATGGTGAAGACGATCTTCTAATTTCTTCTTCATTTTTACACTCGTCATTTTCATCCTTTTTCCTCCTTAATTGATGGAAGAAATCAATTCCCTTATTTATAGTAGCATACTTTAGCTTACGGATACCTCTTCCTATTATACACATCCTCACTCTCTTGAAAAAGTAAACAAGCTGTGCGGAAAAAGCACAGCTTGTCTATACTACGACGCATTTCGTATAAAATCTTCAATTTCTTCCTGAGATTTTCTCTGTTTTCCTACAAACCTGCCTGTCTCTTCCCCATCCTTAAAAGCGATAAAGCTAGGTATACCAAACACATCATACTCAGAGCATATGTGGATAAATTGATCCCTATCTACATATACAAAAGTCCATTCACTAAATTTATCCTCAATTTCTGGAAGAACCGGTTCAATTACTCGGCAGTCAGGACACCAATTGGCAGAAAACAACAATATCACATCTTCTTCCAATAATGATCGAAGGTGCCCATCGGACTCAAGTTTAATCATATTATTCACCTCCATCATCCCATTAAGTATAATTCTAATCATACTTGATTGTCATATCTCCTGGCTTGATCCATCCTTTTTTTCTAAACCACAATGCAATAACGTAACTAATAGCCGCTGGAGCAAGGATATGTAACCCAAGTATAATACCAGCTATGTGCCAATTAAAGCCCATTGTTTGAAACGTCATGATCTGACCTACTAGTCCGCTCGTTCCCATCCCTGCCCCCGCTGCATTATTTTCAAGTTCCAGCCAAACGGTAGCAAACGGAGCGATTACAGCTCCTGCAATTGTAGGTGGAAGAAGGATAATTGGTTTTTTAACTATATTAGCAACTTGCAGCATAGACGTGCCAATTCCCTGAGCTATAAAACCTCCAAACCCATTATCTTTATAGCTGATTGTAGCAAAACCGATCATCTGGGCAGCACAACCTACCGTAGCAGCACCAGCTGCTACCCCGTCTATTGAAAGCATTAATGCAATAGCCAAACTTGAGATAGGCGCAGTTAAGGCTATACCCATAAGTACCGCAACTACAACCCCCATAATTAAAGGCTGTTGGAGCGTTGCCCAATTAATAACCTCTCCAAAACCAGTCATAAATCCGCCTATAGGCGGTCCGATAACAGCTCCCATTACAAAACCGACCGTAATGGTTGCAAATGGTGTCAGAATAATATCTATTTTTGTTTCTTTGCTTACCATCTTACCAAATTCAGTAGCTATCAGGGCAGCTATATAACTTCCTGCCGGCCCCCCTAACTCAGCTCCGTAGGCTCCGCTAAATAAAGACGCAAAAATTACAAGCGGAGGCGCCTTCAGTCCATAGGCAATTGCAGTCCCTATAGCTCCCCCCCATATTTTACTGTCCATAGCGAATGTTCCCATTTCTATAAATGCGTCCGAAATAATCCCCAGGTTTAGTTGTTCACCCATGGTTTTAATAATTAACCCGATAATTAAAGATGAAAATAGCCCTAGCGCCATATAACTCAGAGCAGTAATCAAATAAGTATGAACGGATATATGAATTCCTTTTCTCTCTAAAAATGCTTTCATGATCGTCCCCCTTTTAGACTCCCAGGATCAATAGTACATTTTTTATATACATGTGTAAATACACAAACAATACATAACCTGCCAACTTACGAACAAAACACTTACGAACTATGGTCCCTCTGAGTGTACAGACAATTATTCCTCTTTCCTTCCTATACACGATGGATTTACGAAAATCAAGTACAGCTCAGCTCAATATATAAAAGAATTGAAGTCTCTCATTAATATGTACAGGTTCCCCCTGCTCATTGCATGTATCAGCTCATCGCACCCTCTTATAATAGTCTCAACACCATCTTGAAAGAAATGGATAGAACTTTCTTACATAATTCCCTTCTGCAGCTTAAGATTAATCAACAAACTTAATTAAACCAACAAGTAATAAATATATTTAAGGGAATTTCAATCAGATGTAGAAACATTGTTTAGAAACGTCATGAAATCACGCCTACCGTCTATTTCATGACGTAAATAGAATCGTCTATCCAGTATAAGACATAAGCGTCCCCAATAATTTTTTAGCTCTTAACGCTCCGATGAATCTGTGGTAGAAGTGAGGCAGAAACGCAACAAATTTTCTAGCACATCAAACTATAGACCACATAAATCTATCCTATAAAAAAGAGTTTATCTTCTTAGCTGGCTTCCACACGTCCATACTATTGGAAATTATATCAAGTGCCTTTGCTAGACAGAAAAATAAGACTATTTCATACTAAAGCTAGACTTAATTACTATAGGAGGTATTTTAGATGGAACTAACTGTTTATTTAGCTGGACAGATTCATGATGATTGGCGTAATGATGTAAAGGCTCAAGCAAAGGAAAAAAAGTTACCACTCCAGTTTGTAGGCCCTCAGGAAAATCATGAACGCTCTGATAATATTGGGGAATCCATCATGGGTGAACAGCCTGATAATCTCTACCGTGATGATGCCGCTTCTAGCATTAATAATTTCAGAACTCAGGTTTTACTCCATAAATCAGATGCTGTAATTGCTCTATTCGGTGAAAGTTACAAACAGTGGAATACGGCAATGGATGCAAGCGCTGCTATTCAGCTTCGTAAGCCCTTAATTCTCGTTCGACCTAAGTCACTGATTCATCCTTTAAAAGAATTATCAAATCAAGCGGATGTCACAGTGGAAACGATTGACCAAGCTCTGGCAGTTTTAAGCTATATTTATGAGTGAAAACTACTCTGATCAAAAAAGTGTGCCGCCCTTTTATGGGTCGGCACACTTTTTAAGACTGTTGATAAAATTCCCATTGACCTTTTAGTAATTTAACGACATGAGAAAACATCTCTTCTCTTTGAATAACCCCATTTGTGAAAATTCCAATCGCACCCTCATTTTTACGTACTTCGTGTTTATTTGCATAAGCATCCATGACTTCGCCAAGCTCTTTTCCTTTTTCCAAACTCTTCTTAATTTCGTCTGGCAAAGCAATTCGAGCTCCGCTGGCCGT
This sequence comes from Halobacillus sp. B29, assembly GCF_052246755.1. NCBI lineage: Bacteria > Bacillati > Bacillota > Bacilli > Caryophanales > Bacillaceae > Halobacillus > Halobacillus sp. B29. The sequence goes on along the minus strand of NZ_JBQQCM010000002.1, from coordinate 17,150 downwards.
AAATACATTTTCTTTAGAATCAACGAGTGCTCCCCAGTTGCAGAGATAAAGATCACCTTCGATCTCCATCACTCCGCCTTCAAGACCAATCCCAAGGTTACTTTTATTAATGGAAGCACATTCCCGAGCCCGGTTAATTGCGCCTTCCAACGTCTCCTCATCTGAAAATGGCTGAGCAGCAACTCTGGATTCAACTTCCATGCCTGTCACATCATGATTTACAAATACTTGTTTAACTGAATCAACTTTAGTAGGGTTTTGCGATCCAACATATATTTTCACCAGTCTATACACCTTTCTTTATACAAATGTCTAACATTATCGTCTATTAAATCACAAAAGCTAAGTTCATTTCTATACATTTTTCCGGATATGATCTACAGCTTGTTGATCCGTGGTTTTTACTAAATGAACGAGCAATTCCTTTGCAGCTGCATAGTCATCTACATGTATGATGGAGGACGAAGTATGGATATAACGGGAGCAAATACCTACAACTGCAGAGGGAATACCATTATTGGCGATGTGAACGCGTCCCGCATCTGTACCTCCCTGTGATACGAAATACTGATAAGGGATACTATGCGTTTCGGCTGTGTCCAGAATAAAATCTCTAATCCCGCGATGGGTAACCATCGATTTATCTACAATTCGAAGTAAAGCTCCCTTACCTAATTGCCCAAACTCTTTTTTGTCTCCGCTCATATCGTTAGCTGGCGAGGCGTCCAGAGCATAAAAAATATCTGGATTTATTTTGTTTGCCGATGCTTGAGCACCTCTTAAACCAACCTCCTCTTGTACGGTGGCCCCAGAGTATAACTTGTTTGGAAGTTTTGTTCCCTGAAGTTCTTTCAGAAGTTCTATGGACAATCCACAACCATAACGATTATCCCAGGCTTTAGCAAGGATTTTCTTTTCATTGGCCATAGGAGTAAAAGGACAGATCGGTACAATAGGCTGTCCGGGTTTGATTCCAATCAGTTTAGCATTATCTCGATCATCTGCTCCAATATCAATCATCATATTTTTGATTTCCATCGGTTTTTTTCTTTGTTCCGGTGTCAAATTATGAGGCGGAATCGAACCGATGACGCCTACAATAGGACCGTTATCTGTAATAACTTGTACACGCTGAGCAAGCATGACCTGGTTCCACCAGCCGCCGAGAGGCTGAAAGCGTAACATTCCATTATCCGTAATTTGTGTCACCATAAATCCAACTTCATCCATATGTCCGGCGACCATTACGGTAGGTCCCTTTTTGGAATCTCGAAGTCCAAATACGCCGCCCAGGCGATCCTGAACGATTTCATCGGAGTATTTTTCAAGCTCAGATTTCATGAACTGACGGACTAAATGTTCGTTCGCCGGTGCCCCCGGTAATTCGGTTAACGTTTTAAAAAGATCTTTCGTTTCCTGATTCATTTATGTACCTCTCCTTTTTGTACGTCTTTCTCTATTTTAACGGAACTTTGAAAACGTTTCTACAAATCCGGCCCTTATGTTTTAATTTCCTTTTATCGGGAAAATCTAGTATAGTGAAAAGTAGAATAAAGTTGTGAGGTGATTGGTGAATGAATTGGAAAAAAGTCGCAATAGCCGCCGGTGTAGGAGCAGTGGCTGGCTACGCAGTAAAACAACAGTTTAGCAGCAACCAGAATGTAACCCCTGAGAAAGCTCTCAAGATTGCAAAAGAAGCCTTTAAAAAGCAAGGACCAATTAGTGGCTCTTGGATCTACATGAAGCCTGAGGAACTTAATAAAAATGGCATTAACTACGATGTATATCGTGGAGGAATTTCTAAGAACCAGGATGGCGAAACATCTCAGTTCGAATTTTACATCGATACTGAAACAGGCACTATTGTAGATGTCGCTGAAACTTCAGCTTAATAAAGAATCTAAAAACCGCCCCGCTTTGTCATTGACAAAGCGGGGCTTTCTATTACTCTCCAGGATAGGAATGCGGTTCTCTTTTCAGTTCATTTAGGACCTTTCCATCTTGATCAAATTGCAGCGCGCAGTAACTCGCATCGTGATAGAATACATACCATGCTTTTCTTTCATAACCATAGGCCATCCACTTTTGTTTCTCATGAACTGAAGTAACTGGGTAGTCATCATAAGCGAGGACCCATAGCACATTCTGATGGGCATGTGTTGGCATTATATCAGCCATATGAATAAAAGTTTCATCACCATCTTCAAATACTATAATGGAATGGCCGTTACTATGGCCGCTTGTATGAATCATACGAAGACCTGGAACAATCTCCACTGAATCCTGATATGTATGAACCAGTTCCTCTACAGGTTTCCAGTTCTCTTCCCAATATGTATTTTTTGATCGTATATTAGGATTCCGCATTTCTTCCCATTCCGTAGAATTCGTAAATATTTTGGCTTCAGGGAAAGCAGGTACAAGATGGTCCTCTTCCCACATGGTTAGTCCACAAGCATGGTCAAAATGCAAATGGGTCATTAGAACATAATCAATATCATGCCGGCTCAGTCCCAATACATTTAAAGACTGTTCAATTTTCGACTCTTCTTTAACTCCATAATTTCGAAGTTCTTTTTCCGTCAGCTTATTATTTCCGATGCCTGAATCAATGATCATTTTTTTTCCATCAATATCTATCAAGATAGGGTCCGTTCGGAGCTCAATTTGGTTCTTTTCGTTGACGGGATATTTTCTGCTCCATAAAGGTTTGGGAACAACCCCAAACATAGCTCCCCCATCCATATGAGTAACTCCACCATCCAGCCAAGTCAATTTGGCTCGTCCAACTTGCATTGTTTTCATGTAAGCATCTCCCCTAACGTAAATATAGCTCTAGTCTACCATATCGACTAGAGCCCTGCTTAAGTAAGGTTAATTAAAACGTGCGCGGCATCTGTAAATTGGCTGCCCTTTGGCTGAAAACTTCTCCTCATATTCTGTGGGAACATTCAAAGGATCCTCATCTGCGTGTAAATCGACCGACACATCTTCCAAGATCATTCCATATTGCGAAAAGCTGACTAATGAATATTCGAACAAGCCCTTATTATCCGTTTTCAATGTAATTTCACCGCCAGGGACAAGAACTTTTTTATATTGGTCAAGAAACGTGTGATAAGTAAGACGACGCTTCTCGTGTCTGTTTTTCGGCCACGGATCAGAAAAGTTTAAATATATATGATCAATTTCATTCTCTCCGAAGAGCTCTCGAAGATCTTGAGCGTCCTCGTTCACTAGTCTTACATTATCTACATCTGCATCTAATACTTTTTTCAGAGCGCCAACTATTACACTTTTCACAAGCTCAATTCCTACAAAATTTATATCACTGTGCTGTTTTCCCATACCTGCTATAAATTGCCCTTTTCCTGAGCCAATTTCCAGGTGTAAAGGCGCCTTCGGGTTCTTAAATAATTCGCTCCATTTACCTAACATTTTAAATGGTTCCTGGACAACTATATGATCATGCTCCCGCATATAATCATCGGCCCAGGGTTTATTCCTTAATCGCATAATTAGATTCCTCCTCTTATCGTTAAAATCGTACCATGAACAAGCTTCCAATTTAAAGTTTTTATTAAATACGGTGAATTTAGACGGATTTGTGCCTAATACCTCTTATGTTTAACCATGGGAGAGATATATAGCTAAAAAGAGTAAGTTCTTCTCCTAACTGATAAAAATCCTTGAAACAGGGGGTTGGGTTGTAAACGCTTTCTCATATACCATTATATTTGTGTGATAATAACGGATATTGGAGTGATAATTAATTTATGAAATTGATGAACCAAGTAATTGATATGACAGTGGTGGCCACTTTCTCTGTAATGTTCGCTGGATACGCACTATTTGTATACCCTTTTGAAAAAATGAACGAGAAAATGAGCACTGAAGTCAAAGAGAAAAAACTAAAATATACACCTACGATTACTGAAGGTTAATATAAACATATAAATAAAAAACAAACCGCTGCTTTAACAGCAACGGTTTGTTTTTTGTTTATCTCATGAATCCCATCATGATTTTTAAATGATTTTATGTTTATCCATAATTTTCTTAAGCTTCTTTGTACGAATAGAAGCTTCGTCGTACTCTCCTCTCATCTGATGCCACTGAATAAAAGCGAGAGCCTGAGATATAGAATACCATATCATCCGCTCGAATAAATGCGTATCAGGATCGATTCCATACTCTTTTAACCAATGATGCCAGTTTTCTTCTGGTATATAGGAGAAGAGCATCATGCCTAAATCAAGAGCAGGATCTGCAACCATCGCATTATCCCAGTCGATCAGATAAAGCTGGTCATAAGAGGAGAGAAGCCAATTATTATGATTCGTATCACAGTGACAAACCACATGGAAGTCATGTATTACATCGTCCACTCTATATTCCAGAAATTGAATGGCCTGATGAATATTGAGTTTAGGTGCAACTTCGTCAAGAACCTGCTGATTCTCTTTTAGGTCCTTCAAAACCTCGTGAGGAGTCAGCGGGGTCTTTCCTAACCGCATCAGCATATCTAGAAGCTCCGTCGAGTGGTGAATTTTGCTTAACAGGGCGGCTACTCGAGGATGTTTCATTTCTTCCGGATTTAACTCGCGCCCTTCCAGCCACTCCTGGGCCGTGATTACATCCCCATTTTCTAACCGCTTGGTCCATACAAGCTTGGGTACAATTCCCTCGGCAGAAAGCACAGCAAGAAACGGAGACGAATTTCTTTTCAGAAATAAACGTTTCCCTTCGGTTTGGGCATAATATGCTTCTCCAGTGGATCCTCCTGCTGGTGTTACCGTCCAATCATTACCAAGTATATGTTCCAACCAATTCACCTTCAATTCCTCAAATCTGCCTTTGATTATACTTCTTTCAGTATATCGTACTTTAGGACCGTTCCAAAGTCTTTAAAATGATCTAAAAAGAGTTACCTTAGATTAGATTAACTCATTGCTCTGCATACTTTCAAGAAATATCTATTTTATCCTACAAAAATCGACCTTTCGGAAGTGCTTTTTTCAATATAACATTCATAACACTCCCCACTCTGTCCATCTACTTGAAAAGGTAAAGGCTCAGATGAAGAAATGTGAACGTCTTGCCCTTCCCACTGATGCACTTCTTTTTGTTGAATGTGCCGTCCTGTAAATACAGTTTTAAAGAATGCTAGTATTTTCCATTTAGACATAGGTTCTATGACGATAATTTGAAAAGTTGGTTTTTCAATACTTGCGTTAGGAGCAATTTTCATTCCTCCTCCGTAATAAGGGTGGTTTGTAATAGTAACCATTGTTGCTTGTTTACATTCGATCTTTCTGCCATCAATTTTTAATTCTATTGAAATAGGATTTAATCTTGGTAAAACTCTCAGCAGAGCCAGTGGATATATAAATGAAGTCATTCGAAAATACTTGGCCCATTTACGAAAAGCAGATTTATTGGCTTCTTCCACTATTAGACCGTCCATGCCAAATCCAATACTATTCATAAAAGAACGCGGTTTCGCTGCCTCCCCATCATTAGATGTGAAGGTGCCTGTACGGATTCTTTGAAACTTTGGGGCATGAACCATCTTGCGAAATAAAGAGACGCCGTCTGTAACCTGTCCTATCCCTCTCGCGAAATCATTTCCAGCTCCAGCCGGGATAAAACCAATAGAAAGATCAGGGTAATGATGCGCACCATTTATTACCTCATGAAGGGTACCATCCCCTCCGATCACAATAAAGTAATTTAGAAAGTCTTGATAAAGAGCACAAAGATCCCCCGTCAATTTTTCGGCTTGACCTGGATAATCAGTAAAATGAGTCTGAAAATTCTTTTTCTGATTCTGATACAAAGGATCCTTTTGAATGGTCCTAAATAACCTCTCTGCCTGTCCATGACCTGCTTTAGGATTAATAATGATTACAAACACATGACATTTCTCCTATTTAAAAAGATAAATTATTTAAAAATATGGTAATATTATATGGTAATATCATCAAAGAGGAGGGGTTTCATGTCGAAAGACTGTCAATTCTGCGGTACAAACTTCCTAATTCCAGAAAGTGGATCTATCGTACTAAATCAGAAAAAATCCATTAAACCGTTGCAGCTTTTTGTAAGTCATGAAGATGAGGAGACCATTATTTATAGGTATAAATCAAAGAAAGAACTTAAAACTTCGTTGGGAGTCTTGCTTTCATCACCAACAACAGCAACTTCCAAAGACTGGCTGCATATTTTAAACTTAGATTCAACCCAGTCTTTGCCAATTTCCATTCAGCACCTTTATGAAAGATTAGATAAACCTGAATTAGGAGAGATTATTCAGCATGGTACCTTCACCTCTCACTTACAGCCAATCGTAGACATGAAAAATGATGAAATCTATGGTTATGAATCTTTGCTCCGCACGGAAGGTGAGAACATAAATCCAGCTGAATTATTTTCCCATGCTCAGCGATCAGGTCTTCAATCCATGCTTGACCAAAAGGCACGCCGGACGGCTGTAAAAGCAAAGTCAGATTTTCTACAAAAGGGCCAGAAAATTTTTATTAACTTTCTCCCCTCCACCATCTATGTTCCTGAATTCTGCCTGCAACATACGTTCCAAATAGTAAAAGAGTTTAACATTGATCCTGCTGATTTAGTATTTGAAGTGGTTGAAACGGAAAAAATCACAAATGTAAAGCACCTAAAATCAATCTTAGATACATACAAAACGTCTGGGATGAAAGTTGCGTTAGACGACGTAGGGGCGGGATACAGTACACTCGAGATGTTAAGTTTGTTAAAGCCTGACTACTTAAAAATCGACCGTTCCTATATCCAAAATTGTTATGAGGACTTGACCAGTCAAGATTTTCTTTTTCAAGTTATGAGGCGTGCTTCAAACCTAGGTATTAAAGTTCTGGCAGAAGGCATTGAAACAAGAAACGAATGGGACTGGTTACGTGAACTTGGCGTTGACTATGGACAGGGGTACTTTATAGGTAAGCCTGCACCTCTTCCTAAGGAAACCATTAACCTTCTTCCTTAGAATCCCCTTCTGTGTCCCATGCAGGACGTTTGAAGGACGTAGTCTGACAATGCTTCAAAAGCGCTTCTGAGGTTTTCAGCTGCTTATGCTTCAGCGGGGAAGTTATATTCCTCTTATTATACATCCACTCTTCGTATCTTTGCTTATCAACATAATCTGTATCGTATGGCTCCTGGAAGGATTGAAAAGTTAAATCAGGAGCTAATACGACCTTCCGTAGAGGAAAGTCTATTCCGTATGTTTTCAAAACACTTTTGACAAACGTTTCTGTTCGTTTTAGTGATAATAGTGGATTAATAACTTTAGAGCTGCCCTCCTTATGTAAAGCATTCCAGCTATGATCAGAAGAAGGCAGGATCTTCTCAGCTCCGGGCAGATGCAAATAGTAAATGATTTCTATTCCAAGAGGACCAATAAGTATGATTTCAGATTCCATGGTTGCGTTGCGTACCTTAACTACGGGATGATACATAATAAAGTAGGTATCTGGAAATCTCTGCAGAAAAAACTTTAGTTTTTCATCTTTCTGATAGGTCCTGTCTAAAAAAGATTTTTCCTGTAGTGTAGTGGATGCCCATTTCAGTTGAAAGGAAATCAGTTGGTCCAAAAAATTCTGCTTTACCTCCTGAATCGTTTCAGGTGGTGCAGTTTCGTTTTCTATACTTCTTTCCTTTTCATGTTTTTCTTTATCTTTGAACCGAAAGAAGAGTCGCTTCAATCCTTGCCGGGGGTTTTCTTCAGGTTCGATTTCTTTTTCATCTTTCTTTTCAAGTCTACCCTGTTCATACGCTTCCTTCGTTTTACTCCATTTTTCTTTTTTCAATTCTATAAATTGTCTGGGATACTGAAAGACATCCATTTCATATCTGGATATATAGTCTTGCAGTTTAATTAATTGAGCCACTTTTTCACCTCTACTTATAAGTCAAATTTCTTGACCACTTCATACTTTGGGTTCTGATCAGGATGAATACGAAAAAGATAAAAATGCTCAACTCTCATTGAATACTCCTCGTCAAAAACACTGGAATATGCCTCTTTTGATAATGGAGAGCACCCTTCAGCGTTCTTCTTAGCCAGCGTGATATGAGGATTAAATTTTCTATTTTCTTTTTTGAATCCAAACTTTTCACCTGTACGATCAATTTGATCTTTCATGATTTGTAGTGACGTTTCATTTTCAACCTCTGCATGAAACACTCGCGGTTTAACCAGTTGCCCGAAATAGCCTGCTGGACCCACCTTTAAGAAAAAAGATTCCGGCCACTCTTGTTTTTTAAGCTCATTTAGATAAGCTTTCATTATTTCATCGGAACATCCTCCTAAAAACTTTATGGTAATGTGTAAGTCCTCAGGATCTGTCCATACCTTATAATCCATTGATTTAGAAAGGATCTCCTGCCACTCTTTCAAGTACTTTTGTATGTGAGTAGAGGCTTTAATTCCAAAAAAATAGTGTGCACTCATCCTATAGGCTCCTTCATCAAATTTGTTGTCCATTTCTTAACCACGGTTACTAATAACATCCCAAGTAATGTCATACCGGAGAAAAACCCGTACATTCCGGCTGCACTCCAAATATCAATCATTACGCCACCTGTAAAGGTGAAAAAGGCATTCCCTAGACCATTTCCAACAGCAGAGTATAAACCAACAGCTGTAGCACGGACCTCTGGAGGGGCCAGTTCTCTAACTAAAATCAAGGCAGCTGGTATATAAAGACCCACGGAGATTCCCTGCACGATCGTTGTTGCGTATACTAGTTCACTTGAAGGCTCAAAAAAGTACAAAAACCAGCGACTGCAAGATACGAACGAGCTAAACAAAATAACATTTAAAACTCCTATACTATCGATGACCTTCTGGGCATATTTCATAAAGGGAGCCTCACTCCCTGCTGCTAGCAGGAAAGCGATGCCCACACCAGATAATGTACCTCCTACTGATAAAATAAACGTTCCAAAATAATAGTTATTTGCCAGTACTGGACCAAATATAAAAAAGTTCGAAATCAGGAACAGCATGAACGGCTTTTGTTTCAACAGAACCTTCAATCCCGCTCGGAACGAAACGGATACTTCTTCAGATCGTCTTGGAAATTGAAATAATGCGAGCAAGGCTAGAATTAACCCGAATGAAAAGAAATAGAAGATCCAATTAAGAGAACCCGTCAAATCAGTCACACGGCCAAGGATAAATACGGATACCGCAAACCCTACGGCACCCCATAAACGTATATTCCCATATTCCTTCCCGTTGGAGTGCACAAAGTTCAAGGACAAACTGTCCGATAACGGTACAATGCCGGATTGAAATAAGGCAATAGAAATGATTCCAATTAGTAAAAAAGGAAAGAGCTGCATAAATGGATAAAATAAACCAAGTACAGCTGCCATTATGGAAGCGATCATTAACAGCCGTTTTGGCCTTCTGGTATAATCACTGATCATCCCCCACACTGGCTGGACAAAAATAGTAACAAGCGGTAAAGCTGCTATAACTATACCTATTTGCGTGTGGTTCAGTCCTTTCTCCTCTTCTAAGAAAACCGATAACAACGGAAAAAGGGAACCGAAGGAGAAGAATGCAAAAAAATAAAAAAGCTGGATAAAGCGATACGTTTTTTCAATTGAAGGCTTTGTCATTAAAATAACCTCTTAAAGATCATCATTTAGCCAGTTCGTAAATAGAGGCTGCATAGATCTCGACAGCTTTCTTCATATCAGCGAGCCTGACATGTTCATCCTTTTGGTGGGCTGTATCTGGACTGTCCGGAAACATTGCTCCAAACGCTACACCGGCATGAAGGGAGCGAGCGTATGTAGCACCGCCGATCGATACAGGTGTGTCATTTTTTCCTACTGCCTCATTATAGACACGCAAAAGAGTTTCCAAAAATGGATGGTTTTTTTCCATGAATAAGGCTTTTAAATGATCGTATACTTCAAGGGTACCACTATTTTCTTCTGCATAACTTTGAAGTGTGGAGATAATTTCCTCCCCTTCAGATGTAACCGGGTATCTGACATTCACCCCAAGAGTTAAGGAACTATCAGGTTGAATGCTGAGAGAACCAAGATTACTAGTAAGTGCACCAGAGTCTTCATCAGACTGTTTAAGAAGCAGACCACTTCCATCAGTCTGATTAAAACCTTCAGTGATTTTTTTAAGCTTATGCTTCCATTCTGAATGAATAGGAACGGTAAGTAAGTAGGTGAGTAACTCGATAATGGCGTTCACGCCTGTTTCCGGCTTACTGGCGTGAGCAGCTTCTCCATAAAATGTAATCGTATAAGTTTCTTCAATTTTATCAACGGAGACACTAACTTTATGCTCCGCCGCGTACTTGTTTACGTGAGTTTCCAAGTCTTCTTTAGAACGTAACACTACTCTGGCTTGATCAGGAACCATATTCAAGCGGTCTCCTCCACTTAGACTGACGAACTCTACGGCAGGAACTTCATGCCCGCTGAAAAAAGGAGTGGGAAAAGTGATATAGCTATCCAATAATCCTTTTTCTGCATGTATAACCGGAAAGGAGGCGTCAGGAGAGAATCCGAAAGTCGGCATTTCCTCCTTTTTAAAATAATAATCTATCCCTTTCCAGTCCCTTTCTTCATCTGTCCCCAGAATAAGTCTGACTCGTTTGTTAGGTTTAAAACCCTTGTCTTTAAGTATTTTCATTGCAATATAAGCCGCCATGACTGGACCTTTGTCATCCTGAGCTCCTCTTGCAAATAAACGGCCATCTCTTATAGTCGGCTCAAAAGGAGGTGTGGTCCAGTCACTCCCAGCAGGCACCACGTCCAGATGACCAAGAATCCCCAATAATTCCTCCCCTTCCCCGAATTCGATATGCGCGGCGTGTCCATCGATATTTTTAGTGAGAAAACCATCTTTCTGAGCTATGTGAAGCATGGTTTCTAACACATCATCGATTGGTTTTCCATATGGATATTCTTCACTATCTTCGTATACACTAGGAATTTTAAGAATTTGAGACACCTTTGTGACAAATTCCTCTTCGTACATACTACTCAATTTATTGAAATCCATTAAGAAGACTCTCCTTTTATAATCTTTGTGTAAACTTCGTCATTGCAAATCGCATATAATTCTGCATTTTCTGGTATAGATTCGTCTAATTTACGATTAATAGACAAGTCCTGTCGGTCAGCAATGAGAGTCGCCCCTTCACCCAGTAATTCTTGAAAAGCGTCTCTGTATATCTTCCAGTGGCTTCTCATAGGGATATGGTATAGATCTTCTCCGACAGATCTTTTTAAAAGCTGACCGTAAATCTCAGAAACCCCTTTTCTGAAAGCTGAGCGGACAGCAAGAGAGGAAATCGTATCGTTTGAAAGGATAAATTCATCGACATGGATATGCTTAAAGTTCTTAATATGTTTTTCATCCATAATTTCCACAATGGTATGGACTTCCTTAGCAATCGACTCAATGGAGGAAGCAATTAATAATGTCTGTCCATCAGCTACCTGCTCATTACTCAATTTATCATTGGCAAATACAAGGACCGCCTTTGCATGTTTAATATTTGCTTTTTCCAATGTGTCCGTATTAGAAGCTTCCCCTTTTACATAGTGGATGTTTTCTTCAAGTAATGGGGCTTCCTTCAGCTGATCAATGATAATCACTTCAGCTCTAGGATTCGTATCTATAATCTCCTTTATGGCAAAATGGGCTTTTTGCGACCAGCCTATAATGATGAAATGTCCGGAATCCTTATACATGATATCACCCTCCAAACGTTTTTTTCTAAATAAAGCCAAAGTGTCAATGATTTTACTGATCACTACTCCGATAAGTCCGATTCCTATCACATATAAGCCAATGGCGATTAAACGCCCACCTACTGTTACAGGAAAGTAATCCCCATATCCAACTGTAGTTACAGTGGTCATCACCCACCAGAATCCATCAAAGATAGTAGGGAATGTTTCATTCTCAACTAGCACAATCAAGACGGAAGATAATATAACAAGCAATGCACTTGATAAGAAAAGCACGGTGTTGTTTATTTTCACCATTTTAAGAAAGAATTTCCTGAGAATCACCATCACGCCGCCTCCTTTTTTTAAGAAGTTGTAAATTTAGTGAATTATCTGTAAAATTAGTGTATTTTTGTAGCACCAGCCTTTTTCACTATAGTAGAATGAAACCATCTTCACTGGCACCACAAATTCCAATGATAACGAATAAGGAGTGGTTTTTTGAATCATCCATCTTCCCGCATGCTCAATCGAATTAAGGCTGTTTATCTTTTTATAAGAGACCAGGGAATTGTGACAACGAACGAGCTCGCTGACGAATTCGGAATTACAGATCGAACCATGCAGAGGGACTTAAGCGTTTTGGAATATAACGGACTTGTATCAAGTCCTAATCGTGGGAAGTGGACCACTACTAAAAAGAAAGTTAAAACTGGATAAATATGTACAAGACCACCCTTTCCTTAAGATCGGGTGGTTTTTTAGTGCTTATTCAAGGTTAGTAATGGAGAATAAATAGTTGAGTTCCTCGTCGCTTAGCTCACGGTATTCACCCAGTTCTAATTCCGGGTCAAGTTCAAGCGTTCCCATTTTGATTCGTTTAAGATAAACCACTTTTTTTCCTACCGCTTCAAACATTCGTTTCACTTGATGAAATTTCCCTTCCGTTATGGTTAATTCAATCTCGGAGCGATTATCCGATACAAGGATGTCGAGCTCAGCGGGTTTAGTTTTATACCCATCATCCAGCGTAACACCCTTAGAAAAGTCTTCTATATCTTTCTCTGTTACCTTTCCTTCAATAATCGCAAAATATGTTTTACCAACATCTTTTTTTGGCGAAGTCAGCCGATGATTTAACTGGCCATCATTCGTGATCAGCAAAAGTCCTTCTGTATCTTTATCAAGCCGGCCGACAGGAAAAGGATTAAATATGGAATCTTCCGGCTGAAGAATATCAATGACGGTAGTCTCGTTCGCGTCTTCAGTAGCTGAGATCAGGTCCCCTGGCTTGTTCATCATAATGTAAATAAACTCACGGTACTCCACTTCTTCTCCCATCACAGTAATTTCGTCTGCTTCTGTATTAATGTGCGTTTTAGGACTCTTCTCCGGCTGTCCATTTACTCGCACGTTACCACCTTTAAGCAGAGACTTTACCTCTTTGCGTGTTCCATAGCCCATGTTGGCTAACAATTTATCGATCCTCATATTAAAATCTCCTTCACCTGCGCTTTAAGAATTTATCTAATACTCTTACTCTTCCACCAAGTACTCGTTCTAATAACGTGGACTTATATGTTAACCACAAATAAATTATACCGCCTGAGCCTATACTTACTATTAGCACCAGTAAAGCGTCCAATCTGCTTTCTGTCGGGTTAAGAAAGAATCCTGCCAGTCCTTTTACAAGGAAGACGGAAATGGCCATTATGGTTGTTAAAATAAGTACAAGTAGTGTACGCTTATATAATTGTCTGTACGAGAACTCTATCGCGGTAAATATCCGCCAAAAGTTCAAAGTCACGGCAGCTACTACTCCGATCCCGGTAGCCAGAATGGCTCCTTTAGGTCCCATTATAGTAATAAGCCATGTGTTAAGTAGTAATTTAAGGAAAATGCCGGTTCCCAGACTGATTACCGCAAAGTTCTGACGGTTAATTCCCTGAAGAACAGATGACGTCACCGTATAAAGAGCCAGGAATAAACCAACAGGAGCGTACCACCTTAACAAGCTCCCTTTAAAAAGAAAATCTTCAAGGTTTTCATCTACTCCATAAAACGTGCCGTAAGCTTCTAATGCTACTACAGACAATCCGACTGCGGCAGGTATAATAAGAATGGCAATGATCTGCAGGGCTTGATTCACCTGGTTATTCAACTGCCTCATGTTTTTATTCGTAAAGGATTGAGTAATAGCTGGCAGCAGGGCTAAAGACAAACCAATTCCGAACGTTACAGGGATCATAACCAGTTTATGACTTAAAAAGTTAATGATTGAAAAAGAATTTTTATATTCCATTCCAGCCGCCGTAATTGCTCTTTCCAGCGTAAACTGGTCAATCAACTGATAAAGCGGTGTAGCAATCCCTACTAAAATAAACGGACCAGCATAGGTAAACAGCTCTTGAAACATTTCTTTATTGGATAAACCATACGTGTATTCCTGTGCGTCTAATTGACGGTCTAAATATGGTTTTCGTTTTCTCCAGTAAATATACAGGACAATACAAGAAGCAATACCTCCAATAAATGCAGCGAAAGTTGCGAACCCTACTGCCCTTGAAATCGGCCCTTGCAGTACTTGAACAATAATAAAAACGGACCCAAGTAAGAATACAATTCTTACAATTTGCTCCACTACTTGTGAAACAGCCGTAGGTGCCATCGATTCATATCCCTGGAAAAATCCCCGTGTAATACTCATAGGCGGGATCACTAACAGAGCGAAACTTACCATCTGGATCACCATGGTCGCGTCACCTAGAATGGGTGAATCAGCTCCAACTGTCCAGGAAGCTACTTGCTCAGCAGCGAAAAATAGGATTAAGAATGCTAATACACCACTGATAGCCATGAGGGTCTGTCCAGCTTTCAGCATCCTTCTGCCGGTTTCATAGTCTTCAAGCGCGTTATATTTAGAAACAAATTTGGACACGGCTACAGGTATCCCCATACTGGATAAGCTTAAAAGAATGCTATAAGGAACATAAGCGTAGGAAAATAAATCCGTTCCTTCCGTGCCTACCATATTTTCAAATGGTACCGTATAAATCATACCCAGGAATTTTGATAAAAAAGTCCCAGCTGTTAATAACATCGTGCCTTTTAAGATTTTCGACATATTTTACTATTCACCTTCAATTTTATTGTAGAATCGACCTCATCTATTTTATCATAGATAAAGGTGAAACAATGAACGATTGGACAAAAAGAAAGGAAGAACCTCATGACTTACCAAGTAACCGTAATCGGGGGAGGCCCCTCAGGTTTAATGGCAGCCATTGCTGCTGCTGAACAAGGCGTAAAAACACTTCTAATTGATAAAGGAAATAAATTAGGTACTAAGCTTGCAATCTCTGGCGGAGGCCGCTGTAATGTTACCAATCGTCTTCCAGAAGAAGAAGTGATCAAACATATTCCGGGAAATGGCAAGTTTTTATATAGTCCCTTTTCAGTATTTAATAACTATGACATCATAGATTTTTTTGAAGGACTGGGTGTTGCTTTAAAAGAAGAGGATCACGGCCGTATGTTTCCTGTAAGTAATAAAGCAAAAGATGTTGTACAGGCTCTATTGGACCGACTGGAGAAGCTGAATGTCGAGGTTCGAAAGAAAACACCGGTAGAGAGTATTCACTATGGCAGCGAAGGACACGAAATTACACTTCAATCCAAAGAAACAGTTATAACGAAAGCTGTTATTATTGCAGTTGGAGGGAAAGCGGTGCCTTACACGGGTAGTACTGGAGACGGTTACGCCTGGGCGAAGGAAGCAGGACATGTCATTACGGAGCTTTTTCCTACTGAGGTTCCTTTACGATCGAACGAAGAATTTATAAAAGATAAAAGTCTTCAAGGTTTATCTTTAAGAGAAGTAGACGTATCTGTTCTTAACCAGAAAGGAAAGCAGATTGTGACCCATCGCATGGATATGCTTTTTACTCATTTCGGACTTTCGGGTCCTGCCATCCTGCGGTGTTCTCAATATGTGGTTAAAGAATTTATGAAAGGTCATAAACCGGTTACAATTGAGATAGACTGTATGCCTGATAAAAAAGAACATTTCCTTTATGAAGAACTTCAGCAGGATTTGAAGGCTCATCCTAAGAAAACATTTAGAAACCTGGTAAAAGGGATCGTTCCCGAACGATTATTAGATTATTTATTAGATTACACGCAAATTGAAGCAGATGAAAAAGCAGCTAATCTTTCTAATCAAAAGTTACAGAAATTCGTGTCCCTTATCAAACATTTTCAAGTCAAAACCCACGATACCCTTCCTATTGAAAAAGCCTTTGTCACAGGTGGAGGAGTATCAATTAAGGAAATTATACCAAATACTATGCAGTCAAAGCTTATGAACGGGCTTTACTTTTGTGGTGAAATTCTAGATATCCACGGTTATACCGGAGGATATAATATTACCTCGGCAATGGTAACCGGTCGAGTAGCAGGGATGCATGCTGCCTGGGAATCGATGGGATGAGGAAGGAAAAACGACACATGTTAAACAGATGAAGACAGTTTCGATCTTCCCTCAAATTGATCCTCATGTCGTTATCCATAAGAAAATCGAGAAGCATTAAGAGCTTCTCGATTTTCTTTTTTTATATTCTTTTTCTCTTCCTAGCTCTCTATTTAAGAGAATCTGCATCTCTTCTCTATCTTCTTTCTCCACTACCGGATCTTCCTTAACCCAATCAAGTGAATATACGATATAATAGCTCCGAATTCTTCTAAAATAGATTGTGGTATTGGGAAATTTATCAAAATAGCCACGTACCATTTTTCTTCCAGAATAGCTCCATCTTGTTAATTTAATAGAAACCCCTCCGAACATACATTCCTATATCATTATAACTATGATGCTATCGAAGAGCAATCCCTTCCCCTATTAGAGTTGGCTCCCTTGTAAGATCTAATTGTCTATTAGGTTTAGTTCAGAAGGAAAAGAAAGGGTATCATTTATATGTGTATGGAATAACCTGTCACCACCATATTTCACCCGTAAAAAAAAGCCTTGAAAATATCCAAGACTTTTCTATTGATGTGGCGGCGTCCTACTCTCACGGGGATCGACCCGACTACCATCGGCGCTGAAGAGCTTAACTTCTGTGTTCGGCATGGGAACAGGTGTGACCTCTTCGCCTTCACCACCACATCATATTCAATTTAAAGTGAACCTTCAAAACCGGATAAGGAATCATTCAACCATCGGACGAGCGAACGTCTCTTCCGACTTCTTTTTTAAAGGATAGATAAGTCATCGATCCATTAGTATCCGTCAGCTCCACGTGTCACCACGCTTCCACCTCGGACCTATCAACCTCATCGTCTCTGAGGGATCTTACTTACTTGGCGTAAGGGGAAATCTCATCTCAAGGGGGGCTTCA